>NZ_CP154859.1:0-320876 GCF_039614725.1 Thauera sp. JM12B12
GTGACTCAAGATTTCTGGACCTTCTGCCTGTCGCGCCTTGAGCAGGAACTGCCCCAGCAGCAGTACAACACCTGGATCAAGACCCTGCGGGCCGAATCCGGCGAAGGCAACGCGTGGACCCTCTACGCGCCGAACCGCTTCGTGCTGCAGTGGGTGCGCGAGCGCTATCTGCGCCGCGTCCAGGAGCTGGGCGAAGAGTTCGCAGGCGTGCCGCTTGCCGTCGACCTCCAGCTGCCGCCCGCAGGCGCCGCCCGCCCTGCGCGCCCCGCCGCCGCTCCGGCCGCAGCGCAGCCCAACGCGGCCACGCCCGCCGCGCGCAGCGCACCGACGCCCGCCACCGCCGGCGCCGGCGCCGACAGCGCCGAGGTCACGATCGCCGCGATCGAACCGCCCCCTGCCGCCGAAGTGCCGCAGGAACCTGCGCGCGCGCGCCGCAGCGCGCCGGGCAATGCCCGCAGCGCCGAGCCCGCCAGCGGTCTCGAGCTCGCCTACGAGAAGACCCGGCTCAACCCCGACTTCACCTTCGACACCCTGGTCACCGGTCGCGCCAACGACCTCGCGCGCGCCGCCGCCATGCAGGTGGCGCAGAACCCGGGCACGTCCTACAACCCGCTGTTCGTCTATGGCGGCGTCGGCCTCGGCAAGACCCACCTGGTGCACGCCATCGGCAACGCGGTGTTCCGCCACAACCCGCGCGCGGTCATCCGCTATGTGCACGTCGAGGACTACTACGCCGACGTGGTGCGCGCCTATCAGCAGAAGAGCTTCGACGCCTTCAAGCGCTACTACCGCTCGCTCGACATGCTGATCATCGACGACATCCAGTTCTTCAATAACAAGAACCGGACGCAGGAAGAGTTCTTCCACGCCTTCAACGCGCTCACCGAGGCGCGCAAGCAGATCGTCATCACCTGCGACACCTACCCCAAGGACATCCAGGGCCTGGAAGACCGCCTCATTTCCCGCTTCGACTGGGGCCTGACCGTGCAGATCGAGCCGCCCGAGCTCGAGATGCGCGTGGCGATCCTCAAGAAGAAGGCCGAGGCCCTGCGCGTGGCGGTCGACGACGACGTCGCCTTCCTGATCGCCAAGAACCTGCGCTCGAACGTGCGCGAGCTCGAGGGCGCGCTCAACAAGGTGGTCGCCTACGCGCGCTTCCATGGCCGCCAGATCGGCCTCGAGGTCGCCAAGGAGGCGCTCAAGGACCTGCTCCACGCGCACAACCGCCAGCTCTCCATCGAGCACATCCAGAAGACGGTCGCCGACTACTACAAGATCAAGGTCGCCGACATGCACTCCAAGAAGCGCACGCGCGTGATCGCGCGCCCGCGCCAGGTGGCGATGTGGCTGGCCAAGGAGCTCACGCCGATGTCGCTGCCGGCGATCGGCGAGGCCTTCGGCGGCCGCGACCACACCACCGTGCTGCACGCCTGCCGCACCATCACCGAGCTGCGCCTCGGCGACGCCCAGCTCAACCACGACGTCCACGTGCTCACCCAGGTCCTGCGGGGCTGAGCAACGACAGCAACGCAGTTCCGATCAACCCATCGACCCGATCCGAGACGCCATGCTCCTGCTCACCACCACCCGCGATGCGCTCCTGGCCCCGCTGCAGTCGGTCGCCGGCATCGTCGAGAAGCGCCACACGCTGCCCATCCTGTCGAACGTGCTGATCGAGAAGCACGGTGACCAGCTCACCATGCTCGCCACCGACATCGAGATCCAGATCCGCACCACCACCGGCGGCCACATCGGCGGCGAGGACGCCGCGATCACCGTCGGCGCGCGCAAGCTGCAGGACATCCTGCGCGCCCTGCCCGACTCCGCCGAGGTCAGCCTGACCCTCGACGACAAGCGCCTCACGGTCAAGGCCGGCCGCAGCCGCTTCCAGCTGCAGACCCTGCCCGCCGCCGACTACCCGAGCCTGACGCCGCCCGCCGAAGCCGCAGCCCGTCTCACCATCGGTCAGCGCGCCTTCAAGCGTCAGCTCGCCCAGGTCTCGTACGCGATGGCCCAGCAGGACATCCGCTACTACCTCAACGGCCTGCTGCTGATCGCCGAAGGCAGCGAACTGCGCATGGTCGCCACCGACGGCCACCGCCTCGCCTATGCCGCCTCCGACCTCGAGGCGCCTCTCAGTTCCCAGCACGCGCAGCGCACCGAAGCCATCCTGCCGCGCAAGACCGTGCTCGAACTCGCCCGCCAGCTCGCCGACAACGACGACCCGCTCGAGATCCTGCTCGCCGGCAACCAGGCGGTGTTCCGCTTCGGCCCGATCGAGCTTGTCACCAAGCTGATCGACGGCAAGTTCCCCGACTACGAGCGCGTGATCCCGACCGCACACCCCAAGCTGGTCAGCTTCGCCCGGCAGCCGCTGCTGTCCGCGCTGCAGCGCGCAGCCATCCTCACCAACGAGAAGTTCCGCGGCGTGCGCATGGTGCTCGAGGACGGCCTGCTCAAGATCGTGTCCACCAACGCCGAGCAGGAAGAAGCACAGGACGAGCTCGAGATCGACTACCAGGGCGACAAGCTCGACATCGGCTTCAACGTCACCTACCTGCTCGACGTGCTCAACAACCTCTCGTCCGAGACCGTGGACTGGCGCTTCAACGACGGCAACTCCAGCGCCCTGATCACCCTGCCGGGCAACGAGAAGTTCAAGTACGTCGTGATGCCGATGCGCATCTGAGCGCAAGCGCTGCGCGCCGATACCGTGGGAGCGCGCTTGCCCGCGAATGACACCTGATCTGGCCCATTTCGCGGGCAAGCCCGCTCCCACCGGGAAGCGCCCCGCCCAGACCCACCCCGCAGCACCCCGTTCTTTACGAATCACCGAGATGACCATGTCCGAACCGCAGAACACGCCGGCCCCGCAAACGGGCAACGACTACGACGAATCCAGCATCCAGCAGCTCGAAGGGCTGGAAGCCGTGCGCAAGCGCCCCGGCATGTACATCGGCGACACCTCCGACGGCACCGGCCTGCACCACATGGTGTTCGAGGTGGTGGACAACTCCATCGACGAGGCCCTGGCCGGCCACTGCGACGACATCGTCATCACCATCCACGCCGACAACTCGATCTCGGTCACCGACAACGGCCGCGGCATCCCGGTCGGCGTCAAGATGGACGACAAGCACGAGCCCAAACGCTCGGCCGCCGAGATCGTCATGTGCGTGCTGCACGCCGGCGGCAAGTTCAACCAGAACAGCTACAAGGTCTCCGGCGGCCTGCACGGCGTCGGCGTGTCCTGCGTCAACGCGCTGTCGAAGTGGATGAACGTCACCGTCGCCCGCGACGGCAAGCGCCACCTGCTCGAATTCGAGCGCGGCAAGCCGCAGAACCGCGTCATCGAGATCGTCGACGGCGTCGAGGTCAGCCCGGCGCGCGTCATCGGCGAGACCACCAAGCGCGGCACCAAGGTGCATTACCTCGCCGACGAGGAGATCTTCGGCACCGTCGAGTACCACTACGACATCCTCGCCAAGCGCCTGCGCGAGCTCTCGTTCCTCAACAACGGCGTCAAGATCCGCCTCATCGACCAGCGCACCGGCAAGGAAGAGGACTTCGCCTTCGCCGGCGGGGTGAAGGGCTTCGTCGAGTACATCAACCGCGCCAAGACGGTGCTGCACCCGAACGTGTTCTACGCCCAGGGCACCACCCGCATCCCCACCGGCCACGGCCACGACGCCGAGCTCGCGGTGGAAGTCGCGATGCAGTGGAACGACAGCTACCAGGAACAGGTGCTGTGCTACACCAACAACATCCCGCAGGCCGACGGCGGCACCCACCTCACCGGCCTGCGCGCGGCGATGACGCGCGTCATCAACAAGTACATCGAAGAAAACGAGATCGCCAAGAAGGCCAAGGTCGACATCACCGGTGACGACATGCGCGAAGGCCTGGCCTGCGTGCTGTCGGTCAAGATGCCCGACCCCAAGTTCGCCAGCCAGACCAAGATGAAGCTGGTGTCGTCGGAGGCCCGCCCGGCGGTGGAAGAGGTCGTCGCCAGCAAGCTCGGCGACTTCCTGCTCGAGAACCCGATCGACGCCAAGACGATCTGCAACAAGATCGTCGAGGCCGCGCGCGCCCGCGACGCCGCCCGCAAGGCGCGCGAGATGACGCGCCGCAAGGGCGTGCTCGACGGCGTCGGCCTGCCCGGCAAGCTCGCCGACTGCCAGGAAAAGGACCCCGCGCTGTGCGAGCTCTACCTGGTCGAGGGCGACTCCGCAGGCGGCTCGGCCAAGCAGGGCCGCGACCGCAAGTTCCAGGCGATCCTGCCGCTCAAGGGCAAGATCCTCAACGTCGAGAAGGCGCGCTTCGACAAGCTGCTGCAGAGCCAGGAGATCGCCACCCTGATCACCGCACTGGGAACGAGCATCGGCAAGGACGACTACAAGCCCGAGAAGCTGCGCTACCACCGCATCATCCTGATGACCGACGCCGACGTCGACGGCGCCCACATCCGCACCCTGCTGCTCACCTTCTTCTACCGTCAGATGCCCGAGCTGGTCGAGCGCGGCCACATCTACATCGCCCAGCCGCCGCTGTACAAGATCAAGCACGGCAAGACCGAGATCTACATCAAGGACGACACCGAGCTCAACGGCCACCTGCTCAAGCTCGCGCTCGACGGCGCCATGCTCGTCCCGCGCGAGGGGGCCGACCCGATCGCCGACGAGGCGCTCGGCGGGCTGGCGCGCAGCTACCTGCTCGCCGAGGCCGTCATCCGCCGCCTGGCCAGCTACATCGACCCCGAGGTGCTGCAGGTCATGCTCGCCCACGATCTCGAGGTCAGCCTCGAGGACGAAGCCGCCGCCCGCGCCTCCGCCGAACGCATCCAGCCCCACCTGCCCGAAGGCCTGCAGATCTACGCCGAGTACCACGACGAATCCGAAGGCTGGCGCCTCACCATCGAGCGCCTGCACCACGGCAACCGCAAGTTCGGCTGGGTCGAGCAGGACTTCCTCGTCTCCGGTGACTATCGCAGCATCCGCAACGCCGCCGAGGCCATCGCCGGCCTCATCGGCCCCGGCGCCGAGATCCGCCGCGGCGAGAAGCGCCAGGCCGTCACCCGCTTCGCCGACGCCATCACCTGGCTGCTCAGCGAAGTCGAGCGCGGCCTCAGCAAGCAGCGCTACAAGGGCCTCGGCGAGATGAACCCCGAGCAGCTGTGGGAAACCACCATGGACCCCGCCGTACGCCGCCTGCTGCGCGTACAGATCGAGGACGCCATCGCGGCCGACGAGATCTTCACCACGCTGATGGGGGATAACGTGGAGCCGCGGAGGGCGTTCATCGAGAGCAATGCTCTGTATGCGCAGAACATCGATGTGTGATTGGTGTAGCAGCTGACCACCCTCATCCACCTCGACGACGACCTCCTAGTCGTCGACAAGCCGGCCGGCCTGCTCTCCGTTCCCGCGCGCGGCGCCGACCGTCAGGACTGCCTGGCGGCCCGCGTGCAGGCGCTGCATCCGGAGGCACGCATCGTCCATCGGCTGGACGCGGCCACCTCGGGGCTGGTGCTGTTCGCACGCGGCCTGGAGATGCTGCGCCGGCTGAGCCTCGCCTTCGAGCAGCGTACTGTGGGCAAGGAGTATGTCGCGCTCGTCGATGGCCACATGGCACTGGATGAGGGCGAGATCGACCTGCCGCTGGGCGAGGACGCCGCCAACCGCCCGCGCCAGATCGTCGACCCGCTGCATGGACGGCGGGCCCTCACCCGCTACCGGGTGCTCGCCCGCCTGGGCGAGGGCGCCGACGCCCACACGCGCGTCGTGCTGAAGCCGGTCACCGGCCGCGCCCACCAGCTGCGCGTGCACCTGCTCACCC
The DNA here is from genome assembly GCF_039614725.1 of Thauera sp. JM12B12. Lineage (NCBI taxonomy): Bacteria > Pseudomonadati > Pseudomonadota > Betaproteobacteria > Rhodocyclales > Zoogloeaceae > Thauera > Thauera sp. JM12B12. The sequence goes on from NZ_CP154859.1 coordinate 5,836, forward strand.
TCGGCCACCCGATCCTGGGCGATCGCCTTTACGCACCGGCAGAGCGGGCGGCGTGTTTCGAGCGCATGCACCTGCACGCCGCCCGCATCGCCTTCATCCACCCGCGCACCCGCGTACCCCTGCAGTTCGAAAGTCCGGTACCGTTCTGATTCGCCCCGGGCGGCGCGGCATGGCCGCCCGACGCGCGGCGCTTTCGCCTCACATGCATCGCCACGGTACCGCCGAAGCCATGAACCGCAACGATCACACTGTTCCCACCGCCTGCTTCACCTACGGCTCGCTGATGTGCGAGGACATCATGGCCGCCGTCTGTGGCATCCGCCCGGACCACGCCCCCGCCACGCTCAGGGGATACCGCCGCCACGCGGTGACCGGGGCGGCCTATCCCGGGCTGGTGCCCAATGCGCGCGACCATGTGCGGGGCGTGCTCTACCTCGACCTGCCCGAGGCGGCCTGGTCCCGCCTCGATGCCTTCGAGGGCGAGGAGTACGAGCGCCGCATCGTCGATGTCGAACGCGCAGACGGCGCGCGCACCCAGGCCTGGACCTACGTCTTCCGTGCGCGCTTCGCACATCGGCTCGCGGCGGGCGGGTGGGACTTCGAGCGCTTCCTGCGCGAGGGCAAGGCCCGCTTCGTCGCCGAATACATCGGCTTCGACAAGCTGCCGCCGCGATGAGCACCCGCCGCGCCCCCGACTACCTCGCCGGCTACCCTCCGGCGCTGGTGCAGCAGGTCACCGCCGCGATCGACCAGGGCCGGCTCGCCGACGCCCTGCGCAGGCGCTATCCCGACGCCCACGCGGTGCGCTCGGACAGCGCCCTCTACGACTACGTGCAGGCGATCAAGGCCGAACACATGCGCAGCGCGCCGCCGCTGGGCAAGGTGCGCTTCGACAACACCCTCCATGTGATCCGCAACGCCCTCGGCACCCACACCGCGATCTCGCGCGTGCAGGGCGCGCGTCTGCAAGCCAAGCGCGAGATTCACATCGCGACCCTGTTCCGCAACGCACCGGACGCCTTCCTGCGCATGATCGTCGTCCATGAGCTCGCCCACCTGCGCGTGCGCGAGCACGACAAGGCCTTCTACCAGCTCTGCCTGCACATGGAGCCCGCCTACCACCAGTACGAGTTCGACCTGCGCGCCTACCTCGCCTACCGCGATGCGGGTGGCGAGGCGCTGTGGGGGGCCTGAGCCGCGCCGCAAGACAAGACCGCCCACGCCGCACCGATGCGCGGCGTGGGCGGACGCGGCCCGGCGGGCTTCAGTCGGCTCAGTTCAGGTCGAAGCGGTCGGCGTTCATGACCTTCGTCCACGCGGCGACGAAGTCACGCACGAACTTCTCCTTGCTGTCGTCCTGCGCGTAGAGCTCGGCATAGGCGCGCAGGATGGAGTTGGAGCCGAACACCAGGTCGACCCGGGTCGCGGTCCACTTCTTCTCGCCGCTCTTGCGCTCGACGATGTCGTAGCTGTTGCGCCCGGTGGGCTTCCAGCTGTAGCGCATGTCGGTCAGATTGACGAAGAAGTCGTTGGTGAGCGCGCCGACGCGGTCGGTGAACACGCCATGCTGGCTGCCGCCGTGGTTGGCGCCGAGCACGCGCAGGCCGCCGATCAGCACGGTCATTTCGGGCGCGGTCAGGCCGAGCAGCTGGGCGCGATCGAGCAGCATCTCCTCGGGCTGCACGACGTAGTGCTTCTTCTGCCAGTTGCGGAAGCCGTCATGCACCGGCTCGAGCACCTCGAACGACTCGACGTCGGTCTGCGCCTGGGTCGCATCGCCACGGCCCGGGGCGAAGGGCACGTCCACATCGAAGCCGGCGGCCTTGATCGCCTGCTCCACGCCGACGTTGCCGCCGAGCACGATCACGTCGGCGATGCTGGCACCGGTCTCGGCCGCGATCTTCTCGTAGGCCGCGAGCACCTTGGCGAGACGACCGGGCTCGTTGCCTTCCCAGTCCTTCTGCGGGGCGAGGCGGATGCGTGCGCCGTTGGCGCCGCCGCGATAGTCCGAGCCGCGGAAGCTGCGGGCACTGTCCCAGGCGGTGGCGACCATCTCGCCCACCGAAAGCCCGGCGGCGGCGATCTTCGCCTTCACCGCGGCCACGTCGTAGTTCTTGTTGCCGGCGGGCACCGGGTCCTGCCAGATCAGATCCTCGGCCGGCACGTCGGGACCGACGTAGCGCGCCTTCGGGCCCATGTCGCGGTGGGTCAGCTTGAACCAGGCGCGGGCGAAGGCGTCCTCGAAGGCGGCCTGGTCATCGCGGAAGCGCTCGGCGATCTTGCGGTACTCGGGGTCCATCTTCATCGCCATGTCGGCGTCGGTCATGATCGGCGTGCGACGGATCGACGGATCCTCCACATCGACCGGCATGTCCTCTTCCTTGATGTTCACCGGCTCCCACTGCCAGGCGCCGGCGGGCGATTTCCGCAGCTCCCAGTCGTGCTTGAAAAGCATGTCGAAATAGCCGTTGTCCCACTTGGTCGGGTTGGCGGTCCACGCGCCCTCGATGCCACTGGTCACCGCATCGCGACCGACACCACGGGTGGTGTGGTTCATCCAGCCGAAGCCCTGCTCGGCGATGTCCGCGCCCTCCGGTGCCGGCCCGAGGTTGGCCGCGCTGCCGTTCCCGTGCGCCTTGCCGACGGTGTGGCCGCCGGCGGTGAGCGCCACGGTTTCCTCGTCGTTCATCGCCATGCGGGCGAAAGTCACGCGCACGTCGTGGGCGGTCTTGAGCGGGTCGGGCTTGCCATCGACACCCTCGGGATTCACGTAGATCAGGCCCATCATCACCGCGGCGAGCGGGTTCTCGAGGTCGCGCTCGCCGGAGTAGCGCGAGCCCTCGCTGCCGGTGGGGGCCAGCCATTCCTTCTCCGAGCCCCAGTAGATGTCCTTCTCGGGGTGCCAGATGTCCTCGCGGCCGAAAGCGAAGCCGAAGGTCTTGAAGCCCATCGACTCGTAGGCCATGTTGCCGGCGAGGATGATGAGGTCGGCCCAGCTCACCTTGTTGCCGTACTTGCGTTTGATCGGCCACAACAGGCGGCGCGCCTTGTCGAGGTTGCCGTTGTCGGGCCAGGAGTTGAGCGGGGCGAAGCGCTGGTTGCCGGTGCCGCCACCGCCGCGGCCGTCGGCCACGCGGTAGGTGCCGGCGGCGTGCCAGGCCATGCGGATCATCAGACCGCCGTAGTGGCCCCAGTCGGCAGGCCACCAGTCCTGGCTGTCGGTCATCAGCGCCTTGAGATCCTTCTTGAGGGCGTCGACGTCGAGCTTCTTGAGTTCTTCCCGGTAGTCGAAGTCCGGGCCCATCGGGTTGGTCTTGCGGTCGTGCTGGTGGAGGATGTCAAGGTTGAGTGCGTTGGGCCACCACGCCATCACCGAGTTGCTCGAAGCCGTGTTGGCGCCATGCATCACCGGGCACTTGCCGGCCGTGTTCGTGTCCTTGTCGCTCATGTCGTTCTCCTCTTGACGCTGTGTTGGACCCGGTTGCGAGCGGCGCTCGCTCGCCGGCGAGCCACTCCCGAGTGGCGAAACCCATCTGTTCACGGATTCAGCCTAGCAGACGACGCACGCGATTGAAGCAATGGGCATCATTGCTCGACGCTATTCATCAAGTTTGCACTGCACAACAAAAGCTATCCTGTGCGAAAAAAAGACACATTCGCCGCCCGATTTCCGGGATGCCGCGGGAAGCCGGCGGCCGGCCCCGGAAAGATGAGAAAATCCGCGCCCGCTGGCGCCGCCGATAGGCGCCATACCGCTTTCAGCAAAACGACAAACATCATCGAGGACGACGCAATGTCTAAGCAGTGGGCAGGTTTGATCATTCTGGGGCTCGCGACCGCGACGCCGGCACTCGCGGGCGGCCAGGCCGATGCGAAGGGGTTCGTCGAGGACAGCACGCTCAACGTGCTGCTGCGCAACGCCTTCATCAACCGCGACTACCGCGACGGCAACCAGGACAAGCGCGAATGGGGCCAGGGCATCATCGCCAACTTCGAGTCCGGCTACACCCAGGGCACCGTCGGTTTCGGCGTCGACGCCTTCGGCGCCTACGGCCTGCGCCTGGACAGCACCCGTCGCCGCGCCGGCGCCGGCGGCATCGACTTCTTCTACAAGGACCCGCTCACCGGCGAGGTGGAGCGCGACGTGGCCAAGGCGGGCGCCTCGCTGAAGGTGCGCGTGTCCAGCACCGTGCTCGCCTACGGCGACCTCCGCCCCAGCCTGCCGGTGCTGAACCACGACGACTCGCGCCTGCTGCCCGAGAGCTACACCGGCACCATGCTGACCTCGAACGAGATCGAAGGCCTCGAGCTGGTCGCCGGCACCTTCCACGCCCAGTCGCGCAAGAGCGATGAGGGTCGCGACAGCGGCGGGCTGAAGGGCATCGACGTGCTCGGCGGCAGCTATCAGTTCAACGACGCGCTGGGCGGGGCGCTCTACTTCTCCGACGTCGACCATGCCGTGCGTGCGAGCGGCTTCAAGCGCCAGTACGTCAACCTGAACTACGCACTGCCGATCACCAGCAACACACTGAGCTTCGACTTCAACGGCTACCGCACCAAGTACGACGTCAGCGACGACAAGAACCGCATCTGGAGCCTCGCCGCGACCTACGCCACCGGCCCGCACGGCATCACCCTCGCCTACCAGCGCAGCAGCGGCGACGTCGGCTTCGACTACGGCTTCTACCAGAACGCCGGCGGCACCGGCAACGGCGGCGCCTCGATCTGGCTCGCCAACTCCTACTGGTCCGACTTCAACGGCAAGGACGAGAAATCCTGGCAGCTCGCCTACACGCTCGACTTTGGCCAGTACGGCCTGCCCGGCCTGAAGTACCGCGTGGCCTACGTGCGCGGCAGCGACATCGATGTCGGCACCACCACGGACGGCAGGGAGCACGAGTTCTTCAACCAGCTCTCCTACACCGTGCAGAGTGGTGCAGCGAAGGACCTGAACATCCGCCTTCGTACCTCGGCGCTGCGCGTCTCCAGCGATGCTGCCGGCTACAACGTCAGCGGCCGCGAAGTCCGCGTCTTCGTCGACTATCCTTTCAGCGTGTTCTGATCCGAAAGGCGTACCCGGGGTCGTCACGGGCGTGACGGCCCCGCCGGCCCCGGCGGGGACAGCGATCGATGAAGATCAACCAGTTGCGTTACTTCGTCGCCGTGGCCGACTGCGGCAGCGTGCGCGCGGCAGCGACCGCGCTGGGCGTGTCGGCCGCAGCCATCAGCCAGGCGCTGCGCGAACTCGAGACGACGCTGGCGACCCCCCTGCTCAAGCGCGAGGCGCACGGCACAGTGCCCACCCACGCCGGCGCGCAGCTGCTCGTGCATGCGCGCCTGATCCTCGGCCAGGTCGGTCGCGCCGAGGAAGAGCTCGCGCAGATCCGCGGCCGCTCGGGCGGCGCGCTGACGATCGGGGTGACGCCCTGGATCGCCCAGTCCATCCTGCCCCATGCGCTCGCCCGCTTTCACGCCCTGCGTCCGGGCGTGCATCTCGACGTAACCGAGGCGGTGGGCGCGACGCACAAGTCGCTGCGCGACGGCACCCTCGACCTCGTCATCGCGATGTCGCCGCCACCCTCGATCGCGACGCACTTCGACGCCCGCGAACTGTTCCGCTGCGACCTCGCCGTCGTCGGCCGCCTCGGCCATCCCTTCGCCGCCTGCACCTCCTTCCAGCAGCTGGTCGATCAGGACTGGGTCCTCACCCTGCGGGGGGAAAGCCGGGATCAGCCGCTCATCGAACTGCTGGCCCCGTACGGCATCTCGCCGCCACCGCACCGCGTGCATCATGCGCGCTCTGCGCTGGTCGCGATCAGCATGCTCGAGGTCGGCGACATGCTCACCATCTGCCCCTGGCCGCTGCTCGAGACGCCGCTGCTGCGCGGCCGCGTCCAGGCACTGCCGATCCGCGAACAGCTTCCCGAGATGCGCACCGCCATCATCGTGCGGCGCAACGACACGCTGAGCGCGCTCAGTCAGCTGTTCATCGACTGCTTCGAAGAGGCAGCCCGGAAATGCGCGGACAGCGAAGACCCCGCGCTGAAGCGGATCATGCGTTCGGTCGACCTGCTGCCCCAGGCCTGAAGCCGACAAACGGGGCGCACCAAAAAAAGTGCCCGCACGCGGCGGGCACGAACCACATCACAGTGGAGGAGGGAGACAGGGCGGCGGGCCCGCGAGGGTCGGGTGGCCGGTCGCGCGCGCAGGCGCGCGCCCGCCCCCGATCGCGTCAGCCGGCGCAGAGATCGGCCTGCGGGCGATGCCCGTGGTCCGACAGACCCGCCGCGGGAAATGCGCTCTTGGCGCTCGACTGCACCAGGGCGACAAGGCGATCGACCGCGACGCGGCTGAACGACGCATCGACGCGCCCGCCGGCTTGCGCCACGGCCTCGTCAAGCGCGCGCCGCCAGATGTCGAGAGCGTCGTGATCGGTGATGCCGGCCTTGCGGGCCAGCCAGGGGAGGATCTTGGGGGCGTGCATGGAAGCGCTCCATTCGAAGTCGGGTGGAGGCGGCCGCACAAGCTCCGACGCGCCTCTCGCATCGCACGAATCTTAGGACCTCGCGCATCGAGCGACCAGCCAGGCGTTTCCGTGCGCGTATGGTTTCCGTTAACGCGGAGCGATCCGGAGCGCACCGGCTTGCCCGATGAAGTCCGCAAGAATCGGGTTGATCGGCGTGCGGGCCCCGGCATACTGAGGCCGGAGCCCACCCGCCCGTGCTGCCGGGCGCGGCGCGTTCGCAGCCCGCAGCGCCCCGGAGACCGCCATGTCCTCTGCACAGACCGCCGCGCGTCACTACGCCATCGTCGCCCGCAGCATCGCCTTCGTCCGCACCCATGCCCGCAGCCAGCCCGCGCTGGACGAGATCGCCGCGGCGGTGCATCTCAGTCCGCAGCATCTGCAGCGCGTGTTCGCCGAGTGGGCCGGGATCTCGCCCAAGCGGTTTCTCCAGTACCTGACCAAGGAGTACGCCCGCCGCCAGCTCGCGGACGCTGCCGACGTGCTCGCGGTGAGCGCGGAAGCCGGCCTTGGCAGCCCGAGCCGGCTCCATGCGCTGATGGTGAGCTGCGAGGCGATGACGCCGGGCGAGATCAAGGCCGCCGCGCGCGGCATCGACATCGGCTTCGGCTTCGCGCCGACCCCGTTCGGCGACGCACTGGTGGCATGGACCGCACGGGGCGTCTGCCATTTCGCCTTTCGCGAAGGCGATGACGCGGCCATGCTCGGCGGCCTGCGCGCACGCTGGCCCGCCGCCACACTGCGGCACGACGACGCCTGCGGCCGCGTGCTGATGCAGCGGATCTTTCCAGGCACGCCGACGCGCGGCAGCGTGCATCTGGTGCTGCGCGGCACCAACTTCCAGATCAAGGTGTGGGAGGCCTTGATGCGCATCGAACCGGGGCGGCGCCTGTCGTACCGGCAGCTTGCAGACGCGCTCGGCATGCCGCACGCGGCCCGCGCGGTGGGCGGGGCGCTGGCCGCCAACACCATCGGCTACCTGATTCCCTGCCACCGCGTGATTCGCGAGAGCGGCGAGGTCGGCGACTATCGCTGGGGCAGCGAACGCAAGCTGGCGATGCTCGGCCTCGAGGCGGCGCGGCATTCCGGCTGAAGGCCCCGTTCCCGCCGCAGCGCGGTGCACTATGCTGGACATCTGGCCACCCCGAGCGATCGCCGATGACTGCCCGTTCAACGCTTCAACGCTTCAAGGATCTCGTGCGCGCCGAATGGCGCCACCTGACCACGCTCACCCCCAGCGCCCGGCGCTGGCAGATGCCGGCTGCAGCGGCCCTCGCCTCCGGTCTGCCGCTCGCGGTCGGCGCCTGGTTCGGGCATCTCGAGTACGGGCTGATCTCCTCGATCGGCGGGCTCGCCTTCCTACACCTGCCCAACACCCCGCTGTCGCACCGCATGGTATGGCTGATGGCCTGCGCCTTTGGGCTCGCCGCCAGCTACGCGCTCGGGCTCATGACGCATTTCCTGCCCCTGGCAAAGGTGGGCGTGCTGGCGCTGATCGCGACGCTGGTGACGATGGTGTGCCGCTTCTACCGTCTCGGCCCGCCCGGCAGCCTGTTCTTCGTGATGGCGGCGGCAATCGGCGCCTACACCCCCGGCACGGTTGAGGAGATTCCGCTGCGCGTTGGCCTGCTGACCATGGGCGCGCTGCTCGCCACCCTGATCGCCTTTTTCTACAGCCTCCACATCCTGCGCTTGCAGGCCCCCGAGCCGGTGGCGCCGCTGCCGCCGCCGAGCTTCGATTTCGTCGTCTTCGACGCCGTCATGATCGGCAGCTTCGTCGGCCTGTCGCTGGCCCTCGCCCAGGCGCTGCAGCTGGACCGGCCATATTGGGTGCCGGTGAGCTGCCTTGCGGTGATCCAGGGCGCCACGCTGCGCGCGGTGTGGAACCGGCAGCTGCAGCGCGTGCTGGGGACCGCGCTCGGCATGCTGGTCGCCTGGGGCCTGCTCAGCCTGCCGCTCGATCCGTGGCGGATCGTGTGGATGGTGATCGCACTCGCGTTCGCGATCGAGACCCTGGTGGTGCGTCACTACGGTCTCGCGGTGGTCTTCATCACCCCGCTGACGCTGCTGCTCGCCGAAGCGCCCACCCTCGGCCATGCGCCGCTCGTCGAGCTGATCGAGGCACGCTTCCTCGACACCGTGCTCGGCTGCGTGGTCGGCCTGGTCGGCGGCATCTGCCTGCACAGCCCGCGCTTCCGCGACCGTGTCGGTCGCCCCTTGCGCCGGCTGATGCCACGCCGGCCACCGGCCTGAGTCCGCCCCGGCGTGCGGATGGCAGCCATGCGTCCGCCGCCGAGCGCACGCGTGCTGCATCGGCCCGATAGACAAGGAACATGAATTTCACCGCCGATTTGACGGAAAATATCGCTTTCGCCGGCGCGGCGCCCCTGCCCGCGCCGGTCCCGGATTTTTCCTTCAGGAAGCGACCATGCTGCACACATTCCCCGCCTTCGCCGGCGTCAAGGGCCCCGTCGTCGTCATCGTGATGGACGGCTACGGCATCCCCAGGCACGACGTCGGCAGCGCCATCGACGCCGCGCGCAAGCCCACGCTCGACCGCCTGTTCGCCACCTGCCCCAACATCCGGCTGCGCGCCCACGGCACCGCGGTGGGCATGCCTTCGGACGACGACATGGGCAACTCCGAGGTCGGCCACAACGCCATCGGCGCCGGCCAAGTCTATGCGCAGGGCGCGGCGCTGGTCGCCGACGCGATCGCCGAAGGCGCGATCTGGCAGGGCGAGGCCTGGCAGCAGATCGTCGCCGGCGCCAAGGCCGGCGCGAACGGAAAGGCGGGCGTCCTCCACTTCATCGGCCTGTTCTCCGACGGCAACGTGCACAGCCACATCGACCACCTCAAGGCGATGGTGCTGCGCGCGAAGGAGGAGGGCGTGCCCACGGTGCGCATCCACGCGCTGCTGGATGGCCGCGACGTCCCCGAGACCAGCGCGCTCGACTACGTGGTGCCCTTCGAGGCCTTCCTGCAGGACATCAGCCGCGACGGCTTCGACGCCCGTATCGCCTCCGGCGGCGGCCGCCAGACCATCACCATGGACCGCTACGACGCCAACTGGCCGATGGTGGCGCGCGGCTGGCGCACCCACGTGCTCGGCGAAGGCCCGCAGTTCGCCAACGCCACCGAAGCGGTGCACGGCCTGCGCGAAAAGCACCCCGGCACCATCGACCAGGACCTGCCCGAGTTCGTCATCGCCGAGGCAGGCAAGCCGATCGGCACCATCGAGGACGGCGACTCGGTCGTGTTCTACAACTTCCGCGGCGACCGCGCGATCGAGATCACGCGCGCCTTCGTCGAGGAAGCCTTCACCGAATTCGACCGCGTGCGCCATCCGCGCGTGACCTACGCCGGCATGCTGCAGTACGACGGCGACCTGCAGTTGCCCAAGCGCTTCCTCGTCGCCCCGCCGGCGATCAAGGACACCTCCAGCGAATGGTTCAGCAAGTCCGGCCTGGCCCAGTTCGCCTGCTCCGAGACGCAGAAGTTCGGCCACGTCACCTACTTCTGGAACGGCAACCGCTCGAACAAGTTCGAGGGCGAGACCTGGCAGGAGGTGCCCAGCGACGTCGTGCCCTTCGAGCAGCGGCCGTGGATGAAGGCCGCCGAGATCACCGACGCCATGATCGCCGCGCTGCAGTCCGGCCAGTACAAGGTGCTGCGCTGCAACTACGCCAACGGCGACATGGTCGGCCACACCGGCAACTTCCGTGCCGCGACCATGGCGATCGAGGCGGTGGATCTGGCGCTGTCGCGCCTGTTGCCGGCGATCGACGCTGCCGGCGGGGTGGCGCTGATCACCGCCGACCACGGCAACGCCGACGAGATGTTCGAGCTCGACAAGAAGACCAGGCAGCCGGCGCAGAACAAGGATGGCAGCTACAAGGCCAAGACCGCGCACACGCTCAACCCGGTGCCGCTGATCCTCTACGACAAGGTCAGCGGCGGAAAACTCGGCCTCAAGCCGGTCGAGACCGCCGGCCTGTCGAACATCGCCGCCACCGTCGCCAACCTGCTCGGCCTGCAGAAGCACGACAAGTGGGACGACAGCCTGCTCGACGTGAAGTGAAGGCAGGTCTGCGGCGCGGGCGCGCTGCCGCGCCGTAACGATTGCTTACCGCACGCCGCCGGAGCGAGGGCGGATGCGCGCGGTGCAGGGTCCTACAATGACGCGGACCTCCTCACCCGCGCGCCGCCGATGACCCGCCTCGCACTCCCCGCCCTCGCTGCCCTGCTTCTCTCCGCCTGCGCCCTGCAGCCCCCTGTCGTCGACACCGCGGCGGGCATCGGCGAACGGGGCGCGCAGTTCGAATTCGCGCTGCCGAGCGGCGATTACCGCTGCGAGCGCGGCGAGCGCCTGCGGCTGCAGCGCGAGGTCGCCAACGCGGTCAATCACCGCATCCAGCTCGCCTGGAAGGGCGGCCAGTACCAGCTCGAGCGCGATCCTTCCTACTCGGGGCTGCCACGCTTCGAGGACACCGCGAGCGGCCTGGTGTGGATCGATCTGCCATGGAAGGGCCTGCTGCTCGACGGCCGCACGCACAAGCCGCTCGCCAACGAGTGCCGCGCGGCCTGACGGCCGCGTGCAGCGGGCGCCGGGACGCGCCTCAGCCGAAGAGCGCGAGCCGCTCGGGCTCGGCCAGGCCTGCGCCGCCTGCGGCCTGGATGGCCGCCTGCGCGGCGGCGCGTTCGCGCCAGGCGCGCGCTGCGACTTGTTCGACGCCGAAGCGAGCGGCGTCCTCGGCTTCGGTCTCCAGCGTATGCGCCATGCCGACATGGCGGCCGAAATCGGCGAGCGCCATGCGCGCCGAAGGCGCCGCGCCGAGCAGGATCGCCATGCACTCGGCGCCCGCCTCGAACAGCCGCGCCCGCCGCTGGCGCGCGATGTCCAGCCAGTCCTCCGGCGAACAGGCCGCCGGCTCGCCGCGCGCCACGCGGTAGCGCACCTCGCCCTCGGCGATGGCGTTGGTCGCGTTCGACAGCACGCGCATGACCTCCATGTCCTGCAGGTCAACGATCATGCGGAAGGCGCCCGTGTAGAGCAGGTCGCCGAGCAGGATGTTGCCGGCGTTGCCGAACATGGCGCCTTCGCTGTACGCATCCGCACCGCCGCCGCTCGCCTCGGTGACGTCGTCGTGCAGCGCAAGCGAGATATGGATCAGCTCCACCGCAGCCGCCAGCGCATACGCGCGCTCGCCGCCATCGCCGAGCGCACGTGCGGCGGCGAGCACGAGGGCAGGGCGTACGCGCTCGCTCGCGTGGAGGATGAAATCGACCACCTGGCCGATCAGCACCACCTCGCTGTTGAGCTGCGCGCGGATGAGTGCGTTGACCTGCTCCATGTCGTGCTGGAGCCAGGCGGGGTGGGATGTGGAGTGCTGGCGCATGTTCGGGACTGCCGGGCGGAGGCCGCTGACCGCGGCCGATTGACGTTCGCCCGCGAGTCTATAGCCGCACCGCCGCGCTGACCAGCCGCAAGCCCTCGCAGAACGGCGGAATCGCGGCGGGCCGGAAGCGGACGGCACGCTTGCGCGCCCGGCGCACACCAACAAGAATGCAGCATCCATTCGCACATCGAAGGAGAAGGCGGTGAACACCAAGACCCGCACGGCCCTGCGCGCCACGCTCAAGCAGGAAGACGCCGCGCTCGCCGAACGCCTGCCCGAACTCGCGCCGCCACCGGCCGCTGCCCAGCCGGCACAGCCCGCGGCCAGGCGGGTCCGCGGCTCATCCACTCGCGGACCCGCCGCAACACCCAAGCCCATCCCCACCGCAGCGCGCGCACCCGCGGCCGTCGCCCAGCCCGCCGAACCGAGCGCCCCGGCAAGCCCGCCCGCTGCACCGGAAGAGCCCCGGCGCGAGCGCTTCACCCTGGGCTCGGGCGACTGGCGCCGGCTGAAGATCCTGCGCCAGGATCTGGGCGAGGCCGGATACCGCCCGAGCCGCTCGGAGCTGGTGCGCGCCGCGCTGGTGGCGCTCGGTGCGCGCGACAACGCCGAGGTGCTCGCGCTCGTGCGCGCGCTCGCCCCGCTCGCCGACGAGGACGCCGCAGCCAAGCCGGCCAGGTCGCGCAAGCAAGCCTCCGGAAAGGCCGCCAGGAAGCACCCGAGCGCGAAGAAGGCCCGCGCGAAGGACACGGCCGCCAGCGACAAGCGCAAGGCCCACGGGCGCAAGCGCTGACGCGCGGACGACCCATGATCCAGAAGCCGGCCATCCCCGACCCCGGGACGACCGCAGGGCTGCACGACGACGGCCTCGACATCGGTGCGCTGCTGCCCGACACGCTCGCCGCCTGGCGTCCCCTGCTCGTCGAGGCCATCGGTTTCTTCCTCGAGCACCTGCCCGCACCGCGCCTCGACGCCATCGTCGCCGAGCAGTTCGCGCTCGATGGCGAGGCCTCGCCGGCCGCGCGCGCCGCCGGCCTGCTCGCCCACTGCCCTACGCTGCACAAGCTGGGCCAGGTGGTCGCCCGTCAGCCCGCGCTGCATCCCGAGCTGCGCCGTCAGCTTCAGGCCCTGGAGTCGATGCCGCCGAGCGTCGACATGGACGCGCTGCTGCGCCAGATTCGCGCCCGGCTCGGACCGCGCTCCGCGCTGCGCCTCGCCGACAGCGCGCTCGCTGAGGGCAGCGTCGCGGTGGTGCTGCCCTGCAGCTGGCGACAGGATGGCCGTGTTCACGAAGGCGTGCTCAAGGTGCTCAAGCCCGGCATCGCGGGCCATCTGGCCGAAGAGCTCGCGATCCTGCCCGCGCTCGCCACCTTCCTCGAGCACCGGGCGGCGGCGCTCGGCCTGCCCGCCATCGACTACCGCAGCCACCTCGCCAGCGCCAGCCGCCTGCTGCAGCAGGAGATCCGCCTCGACCGCGAACAGGCGAACATGCGCGCCGCGAGCGCCCTGCTCGACGCCGATGGGGCGGTTTTCGTGCCTGCGCTGCTGCCCTGGTGCACCCCCGAAATCACCGCGATGGCGCGGGTCGAGGGTCCCAAGCTCGCCGACGCCGCGCTGCGCCCGGGACAGGGCCGCCGCCTCGGCCACGCGCTGGTCGCCGCCCTGCTGGGGCGGCCATTCTGGTCGGCGGCCGACGACGCGCTGTTCCACGGCGACCTGCATGGCGGCAACCTGCTGCTCGCGCCTGACGGCCGTATCGCGGCATTGGACTGGAGCCTTACCGCCAGCCTGTCGAAACCGCATCGCGAGGCACTGGTGGCGATTGCGCTCGCCGCCCTCGCCCTCGACGAGGCGCGTGTGGTCGCCGGGCTCGCCGCACTCGGCCTGCGCGATGCCCGGGGCGCAGCGATCACTGCACGGGTGGGGGCCGCGCTCGACGCGCTCGTGCGCAGCGGCCGCCCGCCCGGCTTCGACTGGCTGCTGCGGCTGCTCGACGAACTCGCCCTGCAAGGCGCGGCAGGTTTCGGGGCGCAGCTGGCGGTATTGCGCAAGAGCTGGCTCTCGCTCTCCGGCGTGCTCCACGACCTCGGCGCCGGCGCGCAGGCCGACCTGCCGCTGATCGACGTCGGCCTGCAGCGCTTCATGAGCGAGTGGCCGGCGCGCCTCGTCGCCGCGCCCGACTCCCGGGCCTTCGCCACCCATGTGTCCACCGCCGACCTGATCCACACCGCCGTCCACGCCTGGCCCGCCAGCCTGCGCTACTGGACGCGCCTGTTCGCCCGCGCCTGAGCCGGTCGGCGCAGCGGCCCGCCGCTCAGTCCCCGATCAGCCCGAGCACGGCGGCGACGAGCTGCGACACCTCCTCCTGGGCCGCCGCCGCGCTCCGTCCGAGACCGAACACCGAGGTGCCGCGCACCGCGCTCAGCGCGTAGGCGCTGCGCTGCCCCAATGCGGCGTCGAGCACCGGAAGCTGGAAGTCACGCAGCACGTCGAGCACGTCGCCGGCGAGCGCGGTGCGCATGACGCGGTTGGGCAGCAGTGCACCGCGCAGCTCGGGGCGACGCTGGCGGCGGTCGAGGATCAGGCGCTCGATGCCGCGCGTGGCCCACAGGTCGGTCGGGCTCGGCACGACCGGCACGAGTGCGAGGTGGCACAGGTCGAGCGCGCTCATGGTGTGGGGATGCTCGATCGACGGCGGGCAGTCCATGACCACGATGTCAACGCGATTGCCCACCGGGCGCAGGGCCTTCGCCATCGCCGCCGCGCTGCCGCGCAGGCGCACGACCTCGGCGGCGAAGGGATCCTCCGGCGGCGCCGATTCGGCCCAGCGCGATGCGCTCTCCTGCGGATCGAGGTCGGCCAGCGCCACGCGATGGCCCGCCAGCGCCAGGCCCGCGGCGAGCTGCATGGCAACCGTGGTCTTGCCCGATCCGCCCTTCTGCGAGATCAGTGCGATCAGGGTGGGTGCGGTCATGATGCGTCCCGTGAAGGTGATGGCCGACAGTCTAGCCAATTGAAGCTCACGCCGGGGTCCGCACCCGACCCGCGCTCGACTATGCTTGCAGCTGCCACGACAGCGGCATCGCCTGCCGCGCCCCAAGTCCGCCCCGGAGTCCGAACATGAACGTCGCCGCACCCCCGCGCCTGCCGCAGCGCACGCTGCTGGCCGCGCTGCTGCTCGCCGCCGCACCCGCCAGCGCCGCGTCGCCACCCGTCGAGCTACCGGCCCTGAACATCGCCCTCGAGGACACCTCGGTGTCGGGCATCTCTTCGGGCGGCTTCATGTCGGTGCAGTTTCAGGTCGCCCATGCCTCGATCATCCGCGGCGCCGGCATCGTCGCCGGCGGCCCCTACTACTGCGCCCAGGACAGCGTGCTGAAGGCCACCACCGCATGCTCGTGCACCGGCGAGCCGACGCTGTCGTGCAAGGTCGGCGAGACGAGCGCGGCGGTGTCCGAACTGGTCGCCGCCACCCGCAGCTTCCATGCCGAAGGCCGCATCGACGACCCGGCGCAGATCGCCCGTCAGCGCGTGGTGACCGTGGTGGGCGGCCGCGACGCCCTGGTGCCGGCGCCGATCACCCGCCAGTTGCACGGCTACTACGACGCCTTCGGCCTGCCCGCGACCGCGGTCCGGGCGGTGACGCTCGAGGCCGCCGGTCACACCATGCCCACCACCGCCTACGGTGGCGCCTGCGGCGCGACCGACGAGCCCTACATCGGCAAGTGCGGCTTCGAGGCCGCGCACGCCATCCTCGACTGGATCTACGGCCCCGGCGTCGCCCCGGCGCGCACGACGCCGACGCCGGACGGCCGCTTCCTCGAGTTCGACCAGCGCGCGCACATCCCGGACACCGGCCTCTTCAGCTACCTGTGGGGCACCGGCCTGGACCGGAGCGGCTGGGTGTACATCCCGCCCGCGTGCGCGGCGGGAGCGCGCTGCAGGCTGCACGTGGTGTTCCACGGCTGCAAGCAGGGGCAGGCCTACCTGCCGCTGCGCCGCCCGCCGGGCGGCGGGCTCTACAACGGCACCACCTTCGTCCGCAACACCGGCTATGACCGCTGGGCGGACACCAACCGGCTGGTCGTGCTGTTCCCGCAGGCGGTGTCGATCCCGTGGAAGAATCCCAATGGATGCTGGGACTGGTGGGGCTACACCGACGCGAACTATGCCACCCGCGACGGCATCCAGATCCGCGCCGTGCGTGCGATGATCGAGCGCCTCGCCTCCGGTCGGCGGGATTGAGCGCCGGGCCTCACGCGTCGCCGCGACCGTAAACGAAGAGGGCGGACCGACTCGCGTCGGCCCGCCCTCTCTTGCGGACTCACCGGCCGCGCACTGCGCCCCGGTTGAGCCTCAATCCGCTCAGGCCGCGCGGGCGGCCTTCAGGATCTCGTTGAGCGTGGCGCTCGGGCGCATGACCGCCTTGCACTTCTCGGCGTCCGCCTTGTAGTAGCCACCGATGTCGACCGCCTTGCCCTGCACCTCGGCCAGTTCGGCGACGATCTTCTGCTCGTTCTCGGCGAACGCCTTGGCGAGCGGGGCGAACTTGCCCGCCAGCTCGGCGTCCTCGGTCTGCGCTGCCAGGCGCTCGGCCCAGAACTTGGCGAGGTAGAACTGGCTGCCGCGGTTGTCGAGCTGGCCGGTCTTGGGCGAGGGCGACTTGTTCTCGTCGAGCAGGCGACCGGTGGCCTCGTCCAGGGTCCTGGCGAGCAGCTTGGCGCGCGCGTTGCCGGTCTTGATGCCGAGGTCTTCCAGCGACACCGCCAGGGCGAGGAACTCGCCGAGCGAATCCCAGCGCAGGTGGTTCTCCTGGGTGAGCTGCTGCACGTGCTTCGGCGCGGAACCGCCGGCGCCGGTCTCGTACATGCCGCCGCCGGCCATCAGCGGCACGATCGACAGCATCTTGGCCGAGGTGCCCAGCTCCATGATCGGGAACAGGTCGGTGAGGTAGTCGCGCAGGATGTTGCCGGTCACCGAGATGGTGTCGAGGCCGCGCACCACGCGCTCGAGCGTGTAACGCATCGCACGCACCTGCGACATGATCTGGATGTCGAGGCCGCTGGTGTCGTGGTCCTTGAGGTAGACCTTGACCTTCTTGATCAGCTCGTTCTCGTGCGGACGATAGGGGTCGAGCCAGAAGATCGCCGGCATGCCCGAGTTGCGCGCGCGGGTCACGGCGAGCTTGACCCAGTCGCGGATCGGCGCGTCCTTGACCTGGCACATGCGCCAGATGTCGCCTTCCTCCACGTTCTGCGTCAGCAGCACTTCGCCGGTGGCCAGATCGGTGATGTTGGCGACGCCGTCCTCCGGGATCTCGAAGGTCTTGTCGTGCGAGCCGTACTCCTCGGCCTTCTGCGCCATCAGGCCGACGTTCGGCACCGTGCCCATCGTGCGCGGGTCGAAGTTGCCGTGCCATTTGCAGAAGTTGATCATCTCCTGGTAGATGCGGGCGAAGGTCGACTCCGGCATTACGCACTTGCTGTCGTACTGCTTGCCGTCGGCACCCCACATCTTGCCGCCCTGGCGGATCATCGCCGGCATCGACGCGTCGACGATGATGTCGTTGGGCGAGTGGAAGTTGGTGATGCCCTTGGCCGAGTCGACCATCGCCAGCGCCGGGCGGTGCTCCTGGCAGGCGTGCAGGTCGCGGATGATCTCGTCGCGCTTGGACTCGGGCAGGGTCTTGATCTTCTCGTAGAGGTCGACCATGCCGTTGTTGACGTTGATGCCGAGCTCGTCGAACAGCTTGCCGTGCTTCTCGAAGGCGTCCTTGTAGTAGATCTTGACGCAGTGGCCGAAGACGATCGGGTGCGAGACCTTCATCATCGTCGCCTTCACGTGCAGCGAGAACAGGATGCCGGCCTCGCGGCAGTCGTCGAGCTCCTTCTCGTAGAACGCGCACAGCGCCTTCTTGCTCATGAACATCGAGTCGATGATCTCGCCGTCCTGCAGCGCGACCTTGGGCTTGAGCACGATGGTCTTGCCCGACTTGGTGATCAGCTCCATCTTGACGTCGCGCGCGCGGTCGAGCGTCATCGACTTCTCGCCGTGATAGAAGTCGCCGTGGTGCATGTGCGAGACGTGGGTCTGCGACCACTGCTTCCACTCACCCATCGAGTGCGGGTTCTTCTTGGCGTAGTTCTTGACCGCGGCCGGGGCGCGGCGGTCGGAGTTGCCCTCGCGCAGCACCGGGTTCACCGCCGAGCCGAGGCAGCGGCCGTAGCGCGCGCGGATGTCCTTTTCCTCGTCGGTCTTGGGATCTTCCGGATAGTCGGGGATCTTGTAGCCCTTCTCCTGCAGTTCCTTGACGCAGGCCTTGAGCTGCGCGACCGAGGCGCTGATGTTGGGCAGCTTGATGATGTTGGCGTCGGGCTCGAGCGTCTTCTTGCCGAGCTCGGCGAGCGTGTTGGGCACGCGCTGATCTTCGCTCAGGTACTCGGGGAACTCGGCCAGCACGCGGGCCGAGACCGAAATGTCGGCCTTCTCGATGTCGATGCCTGCGGGGCCGGTGAAGGTGCGGATGATCGGGAGGAAGGCGCACGTCGCCAGCAGCGGCGCTTCATCCGTGAGCGTGTAGATGATCTTCGATTTCCCTGCAGACATTGATTTCCCCTATATGTTTTAGATCTTGTCCCGACTTCCCGATGGCGACCCCCTGTCGCCTGCACGGCGTGATGGCCGCACGATCGCAGTCGCCGGGAAAATACCACTTATCGACCTCGCCGGCATCGAAACCTGCATCCGCATTGCGAAATCGATGCGCATCGAGCCCGGCCTCGCATGACGGGCCTCGCTGCCAGGCCGGCGGCGGCGGATGTCGACAGCGCCGACGAATTGTCCGATGCTGCCGCCTTCGCTTTCGCCCCTTTACGCCCGAGGCTTCGACCGCATCATGAGCGCCCTGTTCTCCCCCTTCGATCTCGGCCGCCTGCGCCTGCCCAACCGCATCGTCATCGCCCCCATGTGCCAGTACTCCGCGGAGGACGGCCGTGCCACCGACTGGCATCTGATCCACCTCGGCCAGCTCGCGCTTTCGGGCGCCGGGCTGCTGGTCATCGAGGCCACCGCGGTGTCGCCCGAAGGCCGCATCACCGCGGGCGACCTCGGCCTGTATTCGGACGACACCGAGGCCGCGCTCGGCCGCGTGCTCGCCGCCGTGCGCCGCTACTCCGCGATGCCGATCGGCATCCAGCTCGGCCACGCCGGGCGCAAGGCCTCCAGCCAGGTGCCCTGGGACGGCGGCCAGTTGCTGGCGCCGGACGACGGCGGCTGGCAGACGGTCGCCCCGTCGGCCGTTCCGCATGCCGCCGGCGAGCGAGCGCCCATCGCACTCGACGCCGCCGGGCTGGCGCGCGTGCGCGATGACTTCGTCGCCGCCGCCCTCCGCGCCGTCCGTCTCGGCCTCGACCTGATCGAGCTGCACTGCGCCCACGGCTACCTGCTGCACGAGTTCCTGTCGCCGCTCTCGAACCAGCGCGAGGACGCCTACGGCGGCGCGCTGGAGAACCGCCTGCGCTTTCCGCTCGAGGTCTTCGACGCCGTGCGCGCGGCGCTGCCGGCCGGGCTGCCGCTCGGTGTGCGCTTCTCGGCCACCGACTGGGTCGACGGCGGCTGGGACGTGGCGCAGAGCATCGCCTTCAGCGAGGCGCTGCAGGCGCGCGGTTGCAGCTTCCTGCACGTGTCGAGCGGCGGCCTGTCGCCGCAACAGAAGATCCCGCTCGGGCCGGGCTACCAGATCCCGCTCGCGGCCGCGATCCGGCGCGCGGTGCAGACGCCGGTGATCGGCGTCGGCCTGGTGACCGAGCCCGAGCAGGCCGAAGCCATCGTCAGCGAAGGCCAGGCCGATCTCGTCGCGCTCGCCCGCGGCATGCTCTACGACCCGCGCTGGCCGTGGCACGCCGCGGCGAAGCTCGGTGCGCACGTGCAGGCGCCGCCGCAGTACTGGCGCTCGCAGCCGGCAGCGCACAAGGCCTTGTTCGCCGGCGCCCGCATCGGCCAGCGCTGACGCGCGATCGGGGGCGACTCGCCCCTAGGGCGCAGGCGCGGACCGGGCCGCGTGCGCGTCGCGGCGCTCGATCAGCTTCAGCACCACCAGCAGGACCGTACCGAGCACCATCGTCGCCGCGGCGAAATACAGCCCGCCCGCGTAGCTGCCGAAGGTCGCCCCCAGCCAGCCGGTGACCGCGGGGCCGAGGATCTGCGCGATGCCGTAGGAGATGGTCATCTTGCCCATCATCTTCGCCGGCCGCGTCGGGTAGTAGCGCCCCGCCATGGTCAGCACCAGGCTCACCATGCCGACGAAGGTGCCGCCGAACAGCAGCGCGCCGGCGATCGCGCCGAGCATGCCGCCCACCACCACCGGCAGCAGGATGCCGACGATCTGCAGCACCGCGGCAAGGATCAGCGCGTTCAGGGCGCCGGTGCGGCGGGCGATGAAGTCCCACACGATGCAGGCCGGCATCGCCGCCAGGCCGATGGCGAGGAAACTCCAGCTGCCCTGGCCCTCCAGCCCCGGCAGGCGATTGACGATGGCGACGATGAAGGTCGCGCTCACCACGAAGCCGATCCCGGCGCAGAAGTAGGACGCCATGAACACGCGCATGAACAGCGGGCTGGGCGGGTTATCGTGCATCGGCGCCCCGCTCCGGGTGACCCCGCTGGTATCGGGCGCCGGCAACCACGACAGCGCCGGCACCAGCAGCCCACAGGCGATCACGGTGAAGACGAACCACTGCGCGCGCCAGTCCAGCCACAGGCTCATCAGCGCGACCGCGAGCGAGCAGCCGGCGATACCGAGGCCGATCCCGGCGAAGTGGATGCCGAGCTCGTGGCGGTGGTTGTGGCGGATCAGCCAGTTCAGGATCAGCCCGGTGCCGAGCAGCATCGACGCCGCGCTCGCCAGCCCCGCCAGGTAGCGCGACAGCGCCCACACCCAGAAATCGGTGGTCAGCCCCATCATCACCGTGGTCAGCACTGCCATCAGCATGCCGATGCGGTACAGCCGGTCCTTGAGCACGAGGTCGCTGATCGAGGCCGCGACCAGCGCCCCCGTGAGATAGCCCGCATAGTTGATCGCCGCCAGCCAGCCGCCTTCGGCGAGCCCGAGTCCGGCCTGGGCCTGCATCAGCGGCAGCAGCGGGGTGTAGGCGAAGCGCGCGACGCCGAGCGCGAGCATCAGGCTGAAGATGCCCGCGCCGAGCACCTTCAGGCGCTGGATCTGGTCGTCCATTGTTGTTGTTTTCCGTCTTGTCGGGGTCCGACACGATAGTCGGCGTGCCCGCTCGGTTCAAGCGCGGGGTCGTGACACACCGGCGCGGGCGCGCAAAGGCCCCGCAGCACGAACGCCCCCCGCGCACGCAAAAAACGCCCTTACGATCCGGTCCGCAACGCGCCCGCCGGGAGCGCGCTACACTCGCGCTTCCCCAGCCACATCGGGCCCGTCCGGGCGCGCCTTGCCTGCGGCGTCCGCTCGCGAATCCCTCCGCTCCATGCCTCTGCTCCGTCTCCTCGCCCTGCTGTTGCTGCCGCTGCTGTGCGCACAAGCGTTTGCACAGGCACCCACGCCGCCCACCGCCAGCGAGCTGCGCGGCCGCCTCGACGCGCTCGCCGAGCGCAAGCTGCCCGAAGCCGAGCAGCGCGCCGCCCAGCAGGCCCTGGAGCAGGCGCTGGCCAGCCTGGCGCAGGCGGAGGACCTGCGCGCGCAGCGCGAGGCCTTGCGCGCCACCGTCGCCGCAGCCCCGCAGCGCACGCGCGAGGCGCGCGCCGAGCTCGCCCGCCTGCAGGCGGCGGACACCGGCGCCACCATCGACCCGGGCAGTTCCGACGCAGAACTCGAGCGCCGCCTCGCGGAGCGCAACACCGCACTCACCGAGTGGCGTCGCCGCCTCGACGAGGCCAACGCCTTGCTGGTCGGCGCACGCACCGGCCCCGAACGCGCGCAGTCCGAGATCAGCACCAGCCAGGCGCGCATGAGCACGGTCGAGAGCGCACTCGCCAGCAACCGCGAGCCCGGTCGCGACGGCCGCACGCTGAGTGCCGAGCGCCGCGATGCGCTCGCCGCCGAATGGCGCGCGCTCGACGCCCAGGTCGCACTGCGGCGCGAGGAGCTCTCCGGCAACAGCGCGCTGCTCGATCTCGGCCAGGCTCGCCAGGACCTCGCCACCCTCGAGGTCGCCCGCATCGAGGCCCAGGTGCGGGCGCTGCAGACTGCGATCAACCAGCGTCGCAGCGCACAGACCGCCGAGACCGTGCAAGCCCTCACCGGCGCCGCGGACACCCGCCCCGCCACCGCGGACAGCCTGCTGGCGCGCGAGACCGCCACCAACCAGCGGCTCTCCGCCTACCTGCTGCGCGCCACCGAGCATCTCAACCAGCTCAGCCAGCGCAACCTCGCGGTCCGCCAGCAGCTCGATGCACTCAGCCGCAACAGCACCGTGATCGACGAACAGATCAACGTGCTGCAGGGCAGTCTGCTGTTGTCGCGCATCCTGCTCGAACAGAAGCGGGCGCTGCCGCAGCCGAAGATCGACGGCGATCTCGCCGAGCAGATCGCCGACATCCGCCTCTACCAGTTCGAGGTCAACAAGGAGCGCGAGCAGCTCGCCCGCCCCGAAGCGTTCGCCGAACGCCTGCTCGCCGAGGCCCCCGCAGGCCAGGCCGACGCCGCGATCCGCGAACCGCTGATCGCCCTCCTCGGTACGCGCGCCGAACTGCTCGAGCGCCTGAACCGCGAGCTCAACACCCTCCTCAACGAGTCGATCACGCTGCAGCTCAACGAGCGCCAGCTGCAGGCCACCGCGGATCGGCTGCGCGCCAAGCTCGACGAGCAGATGTTCTGGATTCCGAGCAACCGCCCGCTCGATCTGGCCTGGCTCGGGGCCGTGCCCGCGCAGCTCAGCGCCCAGCTGGCCGGCATCCCCTGGCAGTCGGCCGCCAGCGAGCTGTGGGCCGGCCTCCAGGCGCGTCCCCTGCTGTTCCTGCCGGTGCTGCTGCTGAGCCTGGCGCTGCTCGGCCGCCGGCGCTGGCTGCGCGACAAGCTCGATCGCCTGCACGCCGATATCGGCTACGTGCGCCGCGACAGCCAGCTGCACACGCCGCTCGCCATCCTCTTCAACCTGCTGCTCGCGCTGCCGGTGAGCCTGCTGCTGGCCCTCGGCGGCATCGCGCTGCAGATGGACGCGCGCGGGCAGAACGCCGCGCTCGGTGCCGCCCTGCTGCAGATGGCGCAGGCCTGGCTGGTGTTCTACACGGCATATCGCATCATGGTTCCGGGCGGCGTCGCCGAGCGTCACTTCCAGTGGCCGGAGGACCAGGTCCGCTCGCTGCATCGCCAGCTGCGCCGGCTCGGCCTGGTCGTGCTCGCCGTGGTCGCCATCGTCACCCTCGCCGAACGCCAGCCGGAGGCGCTCGCCAACGACGTGCTCGGCATCCTCATCCTGCTCGCCGGCTACGCGACCATGGCGTGGCTGATGGTGCGCCTGCTCGTGCACAAATCTCACGACGGCCGGCCCTCGCCACTGCGGGTGATGCTCGGCTTCGCGCTCGCGCTGATGCCGCTGACGCTGATCGGCGCACTGGTGATGGGCTACTACTACACCGCACTCAAGCTCACCGGACGGCTGATCGACACCTTGTTCGTGCTCATCGTCTGGCGGCTGCTCGAGGCCACGCTGGTCCGCGCGCTGGCGGTGGCCGCGCGCCGAATCGACTACCAGCGCGCCGTGGCCCGCCGCGAGGCCGCCGAACGCGAGGGCAAGCAGAGCGCCGACAACGAGACCACCTTCGAGGCGCCGGTGCTCGACGTCGCCAAGATCAACCAGCAGTCGCTGCGCCTGCTCCACCTCGGCCTGTTGAGCGGCCTGCTGATCGTGCTGTACTGGGTGTGGGCGGATCTGATCGGCGTCTTCGCCTATCTCGACAACATCACCCTCTACCAGTACGCCAGTGGCAGCGGCGAAACCGCCAGCCTAGTGCCGATCAGCCTCGCCGACGTGCTCGGCGCGCTGGTGATCGCGGCGATTGCCTTCATCCTCGCCGCCAACCTGCCCGGGCTGCTCGAGATGCTGGTGCTGTCGCGGCTCCGGCTGGCGCAGGGCAGCGCCTACGCGATCACCACGCTCCTGTCCTACGTGATCGTCGGCGCCGGCATCGTCGCCACCCTGAGCACGCTCGGGGTGAGCTGGGACAAGCTGCAGTGGCTGGTGGCGGCGCTGTCGGTCGGCCTCGGCTTCGGCCTGCAGGAGATCTTCGCCAACTTCGTGTCCGGCCTGATCATCCTGTTCGAGCGCCCGCTGCGCATCGGCGACGTGGTGACCATCGGCAACGTGTCGGGCACGGTCACCCGCATCCAGATCCGCGCCACCACGATCACCGACTTCGACCGCAAGGAGATGATCGTCCCCAACAAGGCCTTCATCACCGGTGAACTCACCAACTGGTCGCTGACCGACACCATCACCCGCGTCACGGTGAAGGTGGGCGTGGCCTATGGGTCAAACCTCGATCTCACCCGCAAGCTGCTGCTGCAGATCGCCGACGACAACGCGCGCGTGCTCAAGGATCCGGAGCCGCTCGTGTTCCTGCTCGCCTTCGGTGCCAGCACGCTCGACCACGAGCTGCGGGTGCACGTGCGCGAGCTGGCGGACCGCAACGCCGCGATCGACGAGATCAGCCGCGAGATCGACCGCCGCTTCCGCACCAATGGCATCGAGATCGCGTACAACCAGGTCGACGTGCACATCCGCAGCGTGCCCGCGGGGCGAGAGGCCCGGCTGCAGACGCTGACGCCGCCCGTGGCGGACTGATGATCAGCCGCGCCGGGGGCTTGCCCGACCGAGCAGGCAACCCATGAAGATGCGCAACCGGGCCAGCGGCCCGGGACCCGGCGGGGCGAAGCGCAGCGCCTCCGCGCGCGCATAGGAGGCCGCCTGCGCACGCGCGCAGCATTCGCCGGCGCTGCTGTCGGCGACGGGCAGGGCAGGGGCTCGCGGCACGTTCATGATGCGTTCGGGCGGCCGGGACCGCCCTTGCCGACATCATCGTTGGCGCTGCCTTCCTCGTCGGTCCGCAGCTCGCGGATCACCTCACCCTCGATGATCAGCCCGCGTGCGCTCTGCGGGCGCGGGCCGCGGCCGCTCGCGGCCTCGGCGTCCATCTGCGCGCGCATCGCCTTGCGCAGTGCGCGCGTCTTCCACCACACCCAGGCCCAGATCGCCACGCCCGCCGTCAGCAGCACCGCGAACAGCGCGACCGAGAAGGTCAGCGCGAGCACGAACACCCCGGCCATCACCACCGCGCCAACGATCTTCTGCAGCAAGGTGGGCGGCGTGGCGGCCGGGCCGCCGAGGGTCTGGAAAATGCCGGAAAAGCGGGGGTCCCTGTACATGTGTCGGTCCTGTTGACTGGCGCGGACGCTGCGCGCCGCATCGCAGGGGTCAGAGCCCCTGGCGGGGAAAAGATTCCGCGCGCCACGTCGCGCACGGGCAAGACCTGCATTCTCGCGCAAACACCCGTCGCCTGCGCTCACCGCATGCAAGCCCGTCCCGCGGGCGCCATGCCGTTGAAACCCCGGGCCGCGCGCGTGAAGATGCGGTCCATGTCCCCGCTCATCCTGTTCGGCGCCTTCGACCGCCACAACCTCGGCGACCTGCTGCTGGGCCGTATCGCCGCAGCGCTCGCAAGCAGCCATGCCCCGGCGCGGCCCATGCTCTTCGCCGGCGCGGCCAGCCGCGACCTGCGCAGTGCAGGCGGCATGCAGGTCCATGCCCTGGATGAGCTCATCGCGCGCTGGCGGCGCCGATCCGCCCTCGATCCGCCGCGCGCGCCGCCCGACCTCCTGCAGGTGGGCGGGGAGATCCTCGGCTGCACGGTCTGGGAGGCGGCCGTGATGCTCGAACCCGCGCAGCGCGCCGCCGCCCTCATCGCCGCGCACGACCGCGACCACCGCGGGCGCGAGGCCTGGGCCCGCCAGCATCTGGGCATCCGCCGCGCCCTGCCCTACCTGGCGTCGAAGGCGCAGCTTCCGCCCGGCAGCCGCATCGCCCACGCCGCCAGCGGTGGGGTCGGTTTCGCGCAGTTGCCGGCGGCCTCGCGCCGCGCCGCCCTCACCGAGCTGCGCGCGGCCACGGTCCTGCACGTCCGCGACCGTCGCACGCAGGACACGCTCGCTGCCGCCGGCATCATGGCCCGCCTGGCGCCCGACCCCGCCGTGCTGGCGCCACACGTGCTCGGCACCGCCATCGGCCAACATGCCCAGGCGGGCGAACCGGCCGCGCTGCGGACGCGCTATCCCGCCGGGTGGATCGCGGTTCAGGTGAGCGCGGAGTTCGCCGATGACGCCACCCTGGACGCACTCGCCATCGGTCTCGATCACCTGCAGCGCGACACCGGCCTGGGGCTGGTGCTGTTCTGCGCCGGACGCGCGCCCTGGCATGACGACCCCGAGGTGCTGGACCGTCTGCGCATGCGCCTGCATGAACCGGCGGACTGCACGGTGGCCACCAGCACGCATCCGCTCGATCTCTGCGCCCTCCTCTCGGGCTGCACGCTGTGCCTCGCCAGCAGCCTGCACGCGCGGATCGTCGCCGAGGCCTTCGCCCGCCCGGCAGCGAGCCTGGTCCAGACCTCCGCTCAAGGCGACAAGCTGCATGCCTACCTCGAGACCTGGCATGCGGACGCGCTTCACCTGCACGCGGTCACGGCCGCAGGTCCGATCGGCGCCGCGAAAGCCGCGCTCGGCGAACCCGTGGCCCGGCGCCAGGCGCGCGCGACGCAGCTGGCCACACTTGCCCGAGCCGCACTCGCGCGCTGTTTCGAAGCCCTCGAAGGCGTGTGAGTGATCTGGATCGAATCCAGGAAATCTATGACTTTTGGCTGATTTACACGTCTTGGGCAGTTGACGATACTGATGCGTCCGGAGCCCCCATGTCGCATCGACCCCGCCCTTCGAACCTCGTCCTGCTCTTGCTTGCCTGGCTGGCGCTGCTCGCGATAGCCGGCTCCCTGTTGATCACCGCCGAGATTCGCCGCCTGGAACACGATTTCCGCCAGACGACCGATACCGTCGCCGCCGGGGTCCGGCAGAAACTCCACGCCAACGAGGCGGTGCTCTCAGGGCTGTCTGCCTTCCTGCTCGCGGTGGAGCATGACGACCGCGCCGCCACCGAGCGCTACGCCGCCGCCGTCGTCGCCGCTCATCCGCACATCTATCAGATCGAGATCGCCCGCCGGGTGCCCGTCCGCGAAGCCACCGCCCTCGCCGAGAACCTGCGTCGCCATTGGCGTGACGACTTCGCACTCAAGCGCTTCTCCCAGCTCACCGGCCGTCCGGCGGCAGAGCTGTCACCCGCGACGGACACCTGGCCGATCCTGTTCATGTATCCGGACCTGCCACAGGCGCAAGCGATCTATGGCGTGCGCCTCGAGACGGTTGATCATCTCGCCGCCCTGCTGGCCCGCGCGCGCGGCAACCAGCAGGCCGTGGCGTCGCCGGTCTTCCGGCTCTACGAAGGCGAGACCGGCTACCTGCTGCTTCAGGTCGTCGAGCGCCCCACCGACCGCCCCAACGGCGACGCACCCAACCTGTTCGGCAACTCGATGGCGTCGATGCTGCTCATCAAGAGTGCAGCACTGCTGCCGCCCGCCGCGACCTCCGGACCCGCGCAGCCCCTTGGCATCCACGCCGTGCTGGTCGCCAGCGATGGCGCGGAAGGCGTGCTGCTGCAGCGCGACGCCGATGCCGGCACCCCGCTCGAGCGCTGGTTGCTGCCGACATTCACGCGCAGCGAGCCGGTGCATAGTGCGGCGCAGCACGTCCTCATCCGCTTTACCCAGCAGCAGCGCCTGCACGACGTCCTGAGCACCGAGACGCTCGCGATCCTCAGCCTGTTGCTGGTCGCCGCGCTGTTCGCGCCCTGGTTGCTGCTGCGCCACTACCGCGCACTCACCCGGGCCGGCATCGAGCACGAGCAGTCGGCCTACCTCGCCACCCACGACGTGCTCACCAGCCTGCCCAATCGCTACCTGCTCGGCGATCGCTTCACCCACGCGGTGCATAGCTGGCAGCGCAATGGCAACCGCTTCGCCGTCATCCTGATCGACCTCGACCACTTCAAGGAGATCAACGACCAGCACGGCCACGAGGTCGGCGACGAGGTCCTGCGCGCTGCCGCCGGGCGCATGACGGAGGAGCTGCGCTCCTGCGATACGATCGCACGCTATGGCGGCGACGAGTTCGTCGTGCTGCTCACCAACGTCCTCGACGCCAGCGACGCCCGCCAGGTCGGCGAAAAGCTGCTCGCTGCGGTCTCGCGGCCGGTGACCACGTCCGCCGGGAACCTGCCCCTGTCGTGCAGCATCGGCATTGCCCTCTGTCCCGACCACGGCACCGACCTCGACACCCTGCGCCGCCGCGCCGACCTGGCGATGTACAGTGCCAAGCAGGCCGGACGCCGCGCGGTGGTGGTGAGCAACGGCGAGGCCGGCTGAACGTCGCCCCACGAACCGATCGCCGATCCGCCTGGTCACAGGCAGGCATCGCAGGCTGCGCGGCCGCGGGCACCGCACGCGCGTGCGCCTGGCCCGCGGCCCTGACACCCCTTCCTACCGAGGAACGTTCTCCCATGACCGACCTGTTCACCCCTCTGCAAGCCGGCGATCTCGCCCTGCCCAACCGTATCCTGATGGCCCCGCTCACGCGCTGCCGCGCCGAGGACGGCCACGTGCCCGGCGAACTCATGGCCACCCACTACGCCCAGCGCGCCAGCGCCGGCCTGCTGATCGCCGAGGCGACGATGGCGATGGAGGGTAACTCCGCCTTCTGGCACGAGCCCGGCATCCACTCCGAGGCTCAGGTTGCGGGCTGGAAGAAGGTCACCGATGCGGTGCACGCCGCCGGCGGACGCATCGTGCTGCAGATCTGGCACGGCGGCCGCGCCTGCCATCCGCTGCTCAACGACGGCCGCCAGCCGGTCGCACCCAGCGCGCTCGCGATCACCGGCGACGAGGTGCACACACCGCAGGGCAAGCAGCCCTACGTCGTGCCGCGCGAACTGCGTGACGACGAGCTGCCGGGCATCGTCGCCGGCTTCGCGCGCGCGGCCGAGAACGCGCGCGCGGCCGGCTTCGACGGCGTCGAAGTGCATGGCGCCAACGGCTACCTCCTCGACGCGTTCCTGCGCGACGGCAGCAACACGCGCAGCGGCCCCTATGGCGGTCCGCGCGAGCACCGCGCCCGCCTGCTGTTCGAGGTCATCGAGGCGGTGTGCAAGGTGTGGGGCAGCGGACGCGTCGGCGTACGCCTGTCGCCGCTCAACAGTTACAACGACATGATCGACAGCGACCCGCTCGGCCTCGTCGAATGGCTCGCCGGCTGCCTCAACGACTACCGCCTCGCCTATCTGCACCTGATGCGCGGCGACTTCTTCGGCAAGCAGCACGGCGACGTGATGACGCCGGTGCGCGCGATGTTCCGTGGCGTGCTGATCGGCAACATGGGCTACTCGGCCGACGAGGCCGAGGCCGCAGTCGCCGCCGGCAAGCTCGATGCGGTCGCCTTCGGTACCGCCTTCCTCGCCAACCCCGACCTGCCCGAGCGCATCCGCCGCAAGGCCGCACTCAACGCACCGGACCCGGCGACCTTCTACACCCCGGGGCCGCGCGGCTATACCGACTATCCGACCCTGGAGGAAAGCGCGCACGGCTGAGCAAACGGCGAGACGCACGGCACCGCGCCGGCGGCGCGGCGCCACCGCGCCTGCCTCGCGCCCTTCATGCGGCGGCGACCCGACGGAACAGGCTGTAGGTCCATGGGGCACCGACCGTAAGCACGACGACGCGCAACACATGACACACCGTCACCAGTGGAACACCCAGCTGCAGCACCTTGGCGGTGATGCACATCTCCGACACGCCTCCCGGCGCGGTGGCGAGCGACAAGGTGGGCAGCGGCACCGGTGACGCAAGGTCGAGCACGAAGGCGAGCGCGAAGGAAAGCGCGATCGAGAGCAGGGCGGTGAGCGCCGCCACCGCCATGAAGCGCGGCGCGGCACGGAAGAATTCCCGCGAGAAGCGGCAGCCGAGCGCGCAGCCGATCAACAGCTGCCCGCCATTGACCACCCAGCCCGGCAAGGCCGACAGCGGCACGCCCGAGAGCATTGCCACCGCCACCCCGAGCAAGGGGCCGAGCACCCAGGCGTTGGCGATTCGCAGCAGCTTGAACACCCCCACGCCGAGGAGGCTGGCGCCCACCAGCAGCGGGAAGTACTGCGGCTGCACATCACGCGCCTGCGGCACATAGATGTCGCTGCCCTGCACCCCGGCGAAGGTGAGCGCAAAAGGCAGCAGCGACACCACCAGCATCACCCGCAGCGCATGCGCCGCGGCGATGCGATCGACCGCGCCACCATGGCGGTCGGCGAGGTTGGCCATCTCCGAGGCGCCACCCGGCAGCGCAGCGAAGAAGGCGGTCGCGGTATCGACCCCGGCGAGCCGCAGCATGATCAGCGCGCACACCACACCCAGCGCAAGCGACCCGAGCGCCGCGGCCACGACGAGCGGGGCGTGCAACGCGAGCTGAGCCACCACGTCGGCGCTGAAATACAGCCCGAGCGCCGTACCGATCGCCCATTGCCCGCTCTGCCGGCCCCCCGGCAAGGGGCGCAGGCCAAGACCCGTCATACGTGCGCCCGCAACCGCGAACAGCGGCCCGATCATCCACGGCAGGGGCAGGTTGAGGCGGGCGGACAGCCACCCCGCAAGCGTCGCCAGCACGAGCGTGG
This sequence comes from Thauera sp. JM12B12, assembly GCF_039614725.1. Lineage (NCBI taxonomy): Bacteria > Pseudomonadati > Pseudomonadota > Betaproteobacteria > Rhodocyclales > Zoogloeaceae > Thauera > Thauera sp. JM12B12. The sequence goes on from NZ_CP154859.1 coordinate 36,537, forward strand.
CGGCGATCTGGCACCCGTGCGTGGTGGATGATGGGAGGCTCGGAAGCGACATGAGAGAGCAAAGTCCTGATGAGACCTGGAAGCAGGGCGGCGCGCGCGGGCGACGGGGACGCATCCGCGAACCGATGCCCGCGCAATGCAAGGGATGCTGGAAGGGGTGCGCGGAGGCGCGCGGGCCATCACTCCGGATGCGGGCGAGTCGCCGCATCCCATTGCCGCAGGAAAGCGTCCTTCTTGGCCTGATCCTGGTAGGCGAGCAGACCGGAGCCGATGCGGATCGGGCGGAATGCCTGCTGCAGGTCCGGATGCAGCATGCGGGCGGCACCGCCCCTGGTATCGGCCGTTGCCTCGCCGCGCAACGGCAGCAGGCCGAGATGCCCTGCGAGCAAGGCCTGGCCGCGGGCGGACAGCAGGTGGTCCAGCCAAAGTCTCGCGGCCGCCGGATGGCGGGCACCGCGGGTGATGAAGGCGACCCGGCTCAGCACCAGGGTGTAGTCCTGCGGCAGCACCACCCCGAGCGCCGGATCGCTGCGCGCGCGACGGTAGGCATAGGAGCCGAGCACGTTATAGGCCAGCACCAGCTTGCCGGCCGAGATCCGGTCCAGCATGTCGCTGCTCGCCACATGCTGCTCGAGCCCCAGCACGCCCATGCCGCGCGCGAGTTGCCAGAACACGATTGGGTTGGCTTGCGCATCCTGGGAGTGAAGCAGCAGGCCAAGACCGGAGCGTTGCGGATCGTAGGTCGCGATCCGTCCGTGCAGGGCAGCCGGCGCACGTTCGAGCAGGCGGATCAGCTCGGCATGGCTGGAGGGGACGTCGTCCTCGGCGAGCAGGCGCCTGTTGTAGATGAAGGCCGCCGGTTCATACGTGGTGCCGAAGGCCTCGTCCTTCCATACCGCCCAGCTCGGCAAGGCCGCTGTCTCCGCCGAACGGTGCGGCTGCGCATGGCCGTCATTGACCAGCTTGATCTGCAGGTCCATGGCCGAACTCCACACCACATCGGCCGCGAGCACGCCCCGGCTCGCCTCATCGACGACGCGCGCATAAAGATCCCCGGACTGCATGTCGTGGTACTCGACGCGCACACCCGGATGGAGCGCCTCGAAGTCGTCCACCACGGGCCTCACCACCTCGAGGTCCGACGCGGCATAGACGACGACCACCCCCTCGCGGCGCGCCTGCTCCTGCCGATCGATGGTCTTTTCGGCGTGTGCGCCCATTGCCGCCGTCGTGGCGGCGATCATCAGCAAGGTCCTCAGCAAGACCCGCAGAGCTCCGCAGTTCACCGTACAGTCCTCCCGTTCCAAGCCCCGGCTGGGTTCCCGGCGCGCCGCACGCCACCCGCCTTGGACGCACACGCGCTTTGCGCAGATAATCGGGCACACACCTTTCGATTCACTTTCACCGGAGCCCCCGATGCGGCTGCTGCTGGTCGAGGACCATGCCGATCTCGCCGAATGGGTCGGGCGGGCACTGCGCCAGGCGGGCTTCGTGCTCGACGTGCTCGGCCGCGGCGACCATGCCGATCAGGCGCTGCGCACCGAACACTACGACGTCGTGATCCTCGACCTTTCGCTGCCCGGCATGGACGGACTGGAAGTGCTGCGCCGTCTGCGCCATCGCGAGGGCGGCCCCGACGCCAGCCCGCCCACCCCGGTGCTGGTCTTGACCGCGCGCGGCAGCACGGAAGAGCGCGTGCAGGGACTCAACCTCGGTGCCGACGATTATCTGACGAAACCCTTCGAGATCGCGGAACTCGAGGCGCGCATCAAGGCCTTGCTCCGCCGCGCCGGCAACCAGGTGCCGCTGGTCCGCCTCGGCCGGCTGGAGTTCGACACCACCACGCGCATGGCGACGATAGACGGCGAGCCCCTCGCCCTCACGCCACGCGAGCTCGCCGTGCTCGAAGCGCTGCTGTCGCGCATCGGCCGTCCGGTGGCACGCGAGGCCCTGTTCGAGAAGGTGTTCGAGTTCGATGCCGACGCGCGCGTGGAAGCGATCGAGATCTACGTCTCGCGTCTGCGCAAGAAGCTCGAGGGCGCCGGCGTGGCGATCAACACGCTGCGTGGGCTGGGCTACCTGCTCGCGGAAAAGCCGGCGGCCTGACATGGCCGGCAGTTCCAGCCCCGCACCCGTTGCCCCCGCCGAGGCGGGCGAAACGGATGCTCGGCCGCCGCGGCCAGTGCCGGCCCGTGGCGCCAGCCTGCGCCACCGCGTGCTCGTCTGGTTGTTGCCGCCACTGGCCGTGCTGCTCGTCGTCAACGCCTTCCTGACCTACCGCAACGCGCTCGACGCGGTCAATCAGGCCTACGACCGCACCCTCACCGCCTCCGTCCGTGCGGTCGGCGAGCGCACCCACTCGGTCACCGGCCAGATCCAGGTGGACATCCCCTACGCCGCCTTCGAGGGCTTCGAGGACGATTCCGCGGAGCGGATCTTTCATGCCGTGTTCGACCCCGCGGGCGGACTGGTGACCGGCTACGCCGACCTGCGCCCGCCGGAGATGCCCGACGAGGCCGGCACCGTGCGCGTCTTCGACCTGAGCTATGCAGGCCAGACGGTGCGCATGGCCGCGATGCGCAAGCGCATGTACGACCCCGCGCTCGCCGGTGGCGATGCGGTGCTGATCGTGTTCGCCGAGACCACCGACGCGCGCCGCGCCCTGGCACGCAGGCTTTTCGTCGCCAGCCTGCAACGCCAGGCCCTGCTGGTGGCCGTGGGCGCCGTGCTGGTGGTGCTGGCGCTCGGCACCGCATTCCGTCCGCTGCTGCGCATCCGCGACCACATCCGCGAGCGCGACGAGGAAGATCTCACCCCGGTGCGCATGGAGCGCGTGCCGAGCGAGGTGGCGCCGCTGGTCGACGCAATCAACCACCACATGGAACGCCTGTCGGCGATGCTCGCCGCGCGCCGGCGCTTTCTGGCCGATGCCGCGCACCAGATCCGTACCCCGCTGGCGGTGCTGACCACACAGGCCGAGTACGGCCTGCGCCAGACCGAGCCGGAGGAGATGCTGGAGACCTTCGCCAGCCTGCTGCGCAGCACCCGCGCCGCGCGCCGGCTGGCCAACCAGATGCTGACCCTGTCGCGCGCCGAGGCCGTGAACGGCGTCATTGGCGAGCGCGCCCCGCTCGATCTCGCCGCCCTGGTCAAGGAGGTCGCCATGGAGCTCGCACCGCTCGCGCTCAAACGCGACATCGACCTTGCCTACGAGGGCATCGGCCACGCGCTGATGATGGAGGGCAACGCACCGATGCTGCGCGAGATGGTGTCGAACCTGATCGACAACGCGATCCGCTACAGCCCGCGCGACTCTGCCGTCACCGTCGCCGTCGCCTGTTTCGCGAGCGAGGCCGTGGTCAGCGTCTGCGACCAGGGTCCCGGTATCCCCGAGGCCGAGCGTGAGCGCGTGTTCCAGCGCTTCTACCGCATCCTCGGCCACGGCGACAGCGAGGGCAGCGGGCTGGGACTCGCGATCGTGCGCGAGATCGCGATCGCCCACGGCGGCCAGGTGACGCTGCGCGCGGGCGAGGGCGGCCGCGGCCTGTGCGTCGAGATCGAACTGCCCGTGCGCGACCGCATCGCCGCCTGAACCACCGGGCGCCTGCGCCCGCCCCCCTCCGCGAACGTCCTCCTCCTTCCCGACCGCTTGCACTGAAAGCCGATCGAAAGCCAGCGGCGCTGCAATGCGTCCCGCGCGCCGACCGTGCTGCGCAACCGTCCACAAGATCGAGGAGACTTCCATGCAACGCCTTACCGTCCCGGCCCTGGTGGCCGCCGCCCTCGCCATGCCGTCGCTGGCAGCAGCGCAGTCCAACGTCACCATCTACGGCCTCATCGACCTCAACATCAGCCATGAGCGATCCGGCGACCAGCGCTACACGGGCGTCCATCATGGCGAACTCAACGGCTCGCGCCTCGGCTTTCGCGGCACCGAGGATCTCGGCAACGGCATCAAGGCCCTGTTCGTGCTCGAGAGCGGCTTCGACCCCTCGACCGGCCTCGCCGAGCAGGGCGGGCGCCTGTTCGGCCGCCAGTCCTTTGTCGGCCTGGAAAGTGGCCTCGGCCGCCTGACCCTGGGACGACAGTACTCGCCCGCCTTCACCGCGCTCGACCCCTTCGACGCCACCGGCAACGCCGACCGCAGCGCGGGCCTGCTGGTGCGCAAGACCGGCGCGGTGAAGCCGGCCTACGAGGTGCGCTTCGACAACATGGTGAAGTACCGCTCGCCCAAGCTCGCCGGGTTCGAGGTGGAGGCCGGCTACTGGTTCGGGGAGAAGACCGCCGCCAACGCGACCGCGCGCAAGGAAGGCGACGGTAACGGCCTGAGCCTCCTCTACGGCAACGCCGGATTCGCCGGCGCGCTCACCACCCAGGTCGTGCAGCGCGACGCCACCGGCGGCAAGGTGCGTACCAGCGGCTTCGCCCTGTCCTACGACTTCGGCATCGTGAAGCCCTACTTCGTCTGGTCGCAGGACAAGGAGAGCGGCACCGTCGGCAACGGCAAGGCGCGTAGCTGGGACCTCAGCGCCGAGATCCGCCTCAACCCCGCCAACACGGTGGCGATCAGCTACGCCGAGCGCGACGAGTCGGACGGCGCGGCAGGCGAGGACGCCAGCGGCTGGTCGGCCTACTACCTGCATGCGCTGTCCAAGCGCACCACGCTGTACACCGGCTACTCGCAGCTCTCCAACGAGGACGGCGCCAACTACGCGATCGGCAACATCACGCCGGCGGCCGGCGACACGCACCGCGTGGTCATGGCCGGCATGCGCCACCGCTTCTGAGCCTCGACCACCGCACACGGGAGAACCCGACATGAACATCACGGGAATGCTGTACGGCGCCCGCCTGTTGCAGTTCGCCGACTTCCCCGCCGCCGAGGTGCTCGGCCCGGACGCCAGCGAGGAGCAGATCAAGGCGCTCATCGAGCGTCATGGCGCGGTCTTCGTCAAGCCGCTGTTCAAGGGCGGCGTCGGCAAGAAGGGCAAGGCCGGCCTCATCGGCCGCGCCAGGGACCTGCGCACCGCGCTGGCCGAGAAGGAGCGCCTGTACTTCGTCGAGCACCGCCACGGCCACCAGGTGGCGAAGGCCAACGGCGTCACCTTCGAAGGCGCGGTGCCGGCCGAGCACGAGGTCTATTTCTCGATCACCGACTCGACCGAGTTCCGCGCCCCGACCATGACCCTGACCCACCGCGGCGGCGTCGACATCGAGGAACTCGACAAGTCGCAGGTCGCGCGCGTGCCCTTCGACCCGCTCACCGGCCTGAAGGCCTTCGTCGTCGCCAACGCGCTCGCCGACATCGGCGCGCCCAAGCAGATCATCTCGCCGCTGGTGCAGCACCTGCCGCGGCTGTGGGAGCTGTACCACGACTTCGGCATGACCACCCTCGAGCTCAACCCGATCCGCATGCGCCCCGACCGCCGCGGCCGGCTCACGCCGGTGGCCTGCGACTTCAAGTGCGGCTTCGACCGCGACGATCCACGCTGGCACCGGCTGAACCTGCCCGCCCACCTGTTCGCGGTGGACTACTCCGACTTCGAGCAGGAGATCAACCAGCTGCGCACCCACCAGGGCCAGAGCGACGTCTACGTGATCAATGCCGGCGGCACCATCCTCGCCCCCACCTTCGGCGGCGGCGCCAACTCGCTGGTCACCGAGATGCTCGGCGACGACGCCATCATCTCCTCCGACTTCGGCGGCAACCCGCCCTACGAGAAGATGAAGGCGGTCGCCTCGATCTGCTTCAAGCACTGGCTGCGCCAGTCCAACGTGCTCTTCATCATCGGCGGCAAGTCCAACAACACCGACATCCACGAGACCTTCCGCGCCATGGCCGATGCCTTGCGCGAGCACTTCGGCAGCCATGGCCCGACGCCGCTCACCGTCGTCGCCGGCCGCGGCGGGCCGAACCTGGTGCGCGGCATGGGCGTGCTGCGCGACACCTGCGAGGCGCTCGGCCTGCCCTACCGCCTGTTCGGCTTCGATTCGGCGATGAGCGAGGTGGTCGATTACGCGCGCGAGGCCAACGAATGGATGAAGGCGGGCGGCCGCGACGCCGTCGCCGCGCGCCTGGGGCTCGCCCCCGCGGCCACCGCCGCCTGAGCCCCGACACAAGCAGTCCAAGGAGACAGCCATGTACCAACAAGGCGTTGGTGATTTCAAGTACTACGTGGGCATCAGTTCGCTGGCCCAGATCGCGACCCGGCACGACCGGGTGTGCGTGCTCAACATCCTCGGCGGCGAATCGAGCGAGGTCACCCCGGTCGGCCACGCCTGGTCGGGCGGCAACGTGGTGTTCGGCACCTCGCCCGGCCGCCGCGGCCAGGTGCTGGAGACGCCACTCGGCAACATCCCGGTCTACAACAGCGTGCGCGAGGGCCTGGATGATGGCCACCGCTTCAACTGCGGCGTGGTCTATCTGCCACCCTCGGCGGCGCGCGACGGCGTGGCCGAGCTGATCCGGGTGAATCCGGAGCTGAGGAAGGTCTTCATCATCACCGAGAAGATCTCGGTGCACGACGCGCGCGAGATCCGCGCCATGGGCCAGCAGCACGGCATCGACATCTTCGGCGCCAACTGCCTGGGGGTGGCCGATTCGTGGAACCAGGTGCGCATCGGTGGCGCGCTCGGCGGCGACAACCCGTCGGACACGCTGCGCCGCGGCTCGATCGCGGTGCTGTCGAACTCGGGCGGCTTCACCACCACCATCGCCCAGTACCTGCGCATGGCGGGATGGGGCACGACCACGCTGGTCTCCAGCGGCAAGGACGTCTACATCCACTACGCGGCGCCGGAGTTCGCCTTCGCGCTCGCCAACGACGCGCGCAGCAAGGCCGCGGTGCTGTATTGCGAGCCCGGCGGCTACTACGAGCGCGACGCCGAGTTCACCAAGCCGGTGGTCGCCTGCGTGGTCGGGCGCTGGAAGTCGCGCCTCACGCGCGCGGTCGGCCACGCCGGCGCGATGGCGGGCGGCGAGGACGATGCCGCCGCCAAGGAACGCTGGTTCATGGACAAGTTCGGCGTCGACGGCCTGTACACGCCCGACAACCCGGTGTTCTCGGCGAAGGGCGCGGTGGTCACCAACATCGCCCACATTCCCGCCGCGCTCACCGCGGTGATGCGCGCCAACGCCACGCTGCCCGACTTCGCGCCCGAGGGCTCGATGGAACTCAAGCCCTGGTTCGGCGCCAACCTCGGCATCGCGCTGCCGCCGCAGCTCGACCTGCCGGTGGTGCCGGCGCTCGAGCCCTATCGCAGCCAGATCGCCCGCCTCGCCGAACAGGTCGGCGCGGTGTTCCCGCGCGAGTCCATGAAGGACGCCTCGGGCGCCTCGCAGATGGACCCCGCGACCCAGGTCTCCAGCCTGCACGGGGTGAGCGTGCTCGAGGCCGCGCGCCGCCCGCTCGAGGCCAACCTCGGCCTGGCCCTGCTGCGCGAGGCCGGCGGCGACAACGACCGCAAGCTGATCGCGGTGGCGGTCGGCGCCCACCTCAACCTGCATGGCGACCCCGCGCTCGCCGCCGCCCAGGCCGCGCGCGCCGCCGGGAACGCACCCAACGCGGTGCTCGCCGCCGCCATCGCGATCGTCGGCCCGCGCCGCGCCGAGCGCGCACGCGCGATCGCCGGCGCGCTGATCGAGCGCCTGCACGGCGCCGGCCTGCGCAACGCGCTCGACGAGGACTTCGACTGCCGTGCGCTCGCCGACGACGCCGAGCTGGTCGCGCTAGTGCGCGCCCCGGCGCCCGACGCCCGCGCCGAGGCGATGCTCGCCGGCCTGGCGGCGCGCGATGCGCGCTCGGTGCCGGTGCGCCTGCTGCAGCACACCGGCGTGCCCCTGAGCGCCGATGCGGTGCTCGCGGCGATCACCACCACGCTCGCCTGGGGGCCGCTGATGCGCAAGCGCATGTCGCGCCTGAGCGCCGAGTGCCTGCCATGGTGGATGCAGCTGGTCGGCACCCTGATCGGCGCCTCGGCCCCGGCCGCGCAGCACGAGGCCGGCCGCTTCTGCGGCATCGACGAGGCGGAGATGCTCGGTGGCGGCTCGCTCACCGGGCTCGCCTGCCAGGCGCTGCTCGGCCGCACACCGCAGCCGGCCGACCTGTTCGCCTACCAGACCCTGGTCGGCATCCTGCTCACCAACGGCCCCGGCACCATCTCCGCCCAGGGCGCCAAGGGCGCGGTCTCGGCCGACGGCCCGGAAACGCCGCAGCGCGTGCAGCTCAACAAGGCGGTCGTCGGCTTCCTCACCCACACCGGCTACGCTCACGGCGGCAACGGCTTCGAGGGGGTGCAGTTCCTGATCGAGCAGTTCCGCGACAGCGGCCTCGACGATCCGGCGGCCGCCCACGGCATCGACGTCGCCGCGCTGGCACGCCGCTGCGCCGAGGACTATGCGCGCTACAAGGCCGAACGCAAGCAGACCGGCAGCGAGGACATCCGCAAGATCCCGGGCGTGAACCACCCGGTGTTCAAGGACCGGCCGGTGAACGTCGACCCGCGCGAAGCCTTCATCCGCGAGCTGATGGCCACGCGCGGCGAGGCCAACGTGTTCCACGACTTTTACCACGCCCTGGTGCAGGCGCTGCACGAGGCCGGGGTGTCGCGCACGGTGTATTGCGTGAACATCGACGCCGTGATCGCCGCCCTGCTGCTGCGCCTGACCTGGCAGCCATGGCGTGAGGGCCGCATCGACGAAGCGCGCTTGGAAGACGCCGCGTTCACCTTGTTCCTGCACGCCCGCATGCTGGGCTGCGCGGCCGAGATCGACGACCACCTGAACCGCGGACGCAACATGGACACGCGCACGCCGGCGTCGAAATGCCGTCACGTCAGCTGACGCGGCTCACCCGGGGGCGGCCTGCCCGCCCCCGGCGCGGCGCGGGCAGCGCCTCCCCCACCCCCACCGGAACCTCACCATGAACGACCCGACCGCCATGCCGCGCGGCGAACCCGCGATCCGCACCATCGCCATGCCCGCCGACGCCAACCCCGCCGGCGACATCTTCGGCGGCTGGCTGATGGCGCAGATGGACCTCGCCGCCGGCAACGTCGCCGCCCGCCGCGCGCGCAGCCGCTGCGCCACGGTGTCGGTGGACCGCATCACCTTCCTGCGCCCGGTGTTCATCGGCGACGAGGTCAGCCTCCACGCCGAGATCGTGCGCGTCGGCCGCAGCTCGATGACGATCGAGGTCGAGGCCTGGCGCCGCTCGCGCGACGGCGAGGAACAGGTCAAGGTCACCGACGCCAGCTTCGTCTTCGTCGCCCTCGACCAGGGCGGGCGGCCGCGGGTGATCAGTCCTGGATCTCCTTCCTCGGCAGACGCGTAACGTCGAATCACTGCCGGGTGCGCAGCAATCCTGATGGAGGCGGAATTCGCAAGAGTTCCGCCTCCATTGCTTTGCGCAAGGGCGGCAGATGCCTGACGATCACATTCCAGACAAGGCTCAGATACACGGATAGCGAATCACCGCGTCCGGGGTCTTCGCATCGGCATGGAAGGCAGCCTCACCTTCGATGGTGAAGGCATCGATACGGTCCAGGCAAAGCCGGATGTGCTTCAGAAAGACGACGGGCTCCCGCCTCACAGGGGCCTCGCTTCGGCCAGGATCCGTTGGCGCAGGAAGGGGCTCACGCCATCCGCGGTCACCACGTCCGCGCGGCGACCGAGCAGGGCCTCGATGTCCTGCTGCAACCCGACCAGATCGAGCAGGGACGCACCCGCGTCGAAATCCACCAGGAAGTCGACATCGGAATCCGGCCGGTCCTCGCCGCGCGCCACCGACCCGAAGACCCTCAGGTTGCGCGCCTTGTGGCTTGCTGCCGCGCGAAGCAGATCGCTTTTCCTGCGGCTGATTTCCTCAAACGTCGTCATCACCGTTCCCTCGGACCAAGACAATGAGAGTGTAGCGATTCGGCTATTACCCGCAGAGGCTTCGAGCGGATCTCCTGGCGGACGTTCGAGATGGCGATCAAGCGGCGACGCAAAGTCACCACGATCGGTAGGGCAGGCACTGCACGGGCAAGCGGGCGACCCCGTCCTCACCGTCGAGCCGACGAGGTTCAAGGTGAGCCGTCGAGTCCTCGGAGCTCGCCGCAAAAAAAAACGGGCGCCCTCAGGCGCCCATCGAAAACGGCGGCCCGGGAGGGGGCCGCCGCACGCGGAGTTCCGTCACGACGCAGCGGACGGAATTCCGCGGAGGTGAGTCTTCAACTCATGCCTGGGCCACCGCGCGGCGGTTGTCCAGCATGCGCATCACGCGCGGGCCGAGCAGCATGCCCACCGCCACCACCCACAGGCCGATCGCGATCGGGCTGGCGAACAGCACGCTGACGTCGCCGTTGCTGATCGAGAGGGCGCGGCGTAGGTTCTGCTCCATCATGTCGCCGAGCACGAAGCCGAGGATGAAGGGCGCGATCGGGAAGTTCATCACCCGCAGCAGGTAGCCGATGCCGCCGATGAAGGTACCGAGGATGAGGTCGAAGGTCGTGCCATGCACCGCATACACGCCCACCAGCGACACCGCCGCCACGCCCGGCACCAGCAGCCAGTTGGGGATCGACAGGAAGGCCACGAACACGCGGATCAGCGGGATGTTCATCACCAGCAGCATGACGTTGGCGATGAACAGCGAGGCGATCAGGCCCCACACGATCACCGGCTGGTCCTGGAACAGGGTCGGACCCGGGGTGATGTTGTACAGCGTCAGCGCGCCGATCATCACCGCGGTGGTGCCCGAACCCGGCACGCCCAGCGTCAGCATCGGCACCAGCGAGCCGTTGGCCGAGGCGTTGTTGGCCGCTTCGGGCGCAGCCACGCCGCGGATGTCACCCTGGCCGAACTGGTGATCCTTGCCCGCCATGCGACGTTCGGCGGCGTAGCACATCGCCGAGGCGATGGTGGCGCCGGCGCCCGGCAGCACGCCGATGAAGAAGCCCGACACCGCGCAACGCAGCAGGGTCCACTTCGCCACCAGGAACTCCTTCATGCTGAACATCAGCCGCCCGGTGAGGGTGATCGGCGCGCTCGCGGCGTGCTCGTTCTGCAGCATCAGCATCAGCTCGCTGACCGCGAACAGGCCGATCACGATGACGATGAAGGGAATGCCGTCCTGCAGGTGCAGCGCGTCGAAGGTGTAGCGATAGACGCCGCTGTTGGCATCGATGCCCACGGTCGACAGCAGCAGCCCGATCAGGCACGCGGTCATCGCCTTGGGCAGCGAGTCACCGACCAGGCCACCCAGGCAGCACAGCGCCAGCACCATCAGCACGAAGTACTCGGCGGGGCCGAAGGCGATCGCCCATTCGGCGAGCAGCGGCGCGAAGGCGACGATGCCGATGGTGGCGACCAGCGCGCCGGTGAAGGAGGCGACCGCCGACATCGACAACGCCGGGCCGGCCAGACCCTTCTTCGCCATCGGATAGCCGTCCATCGTCGTCATCACCGCACCGGCATCGCCGGGCACGTTGATCAGGATCGCCGAGATGCGCCCGCCATACTCGCAGCCGGCGTACACCGCGCACAGCAGGATCAGCGCGGATTCGGGCGGCAGCTTCATGGCGAACGCGATCGGCAGCAGGATGGCGACACCATTGATCGGGCCGAGGCCGGGCAACAGGCCCACCACGGTGCCGATGAAGCAGCCGATCAGCGCGATCATCAGGTTTTCGGGCGTGCCGGCGACGGCGAAGCCCTGCATCAGCATAGACAAGGTTTCCATGACTTACCCCAGGATGCCGTTGAGCCACAGCCCGGTCGGCAGCGCGACGTCGAGCAGGCGGTCAAAGAAGAAGAACATGCCCAGGCCCAGGCCGATGCCGCCGAGCACGCATTGCCTCCAGGAGCCGCCGAAGAAGCGCGCGACCGGAACGCTCATCAGCGCGGTGGAGATGATGAAGCCGAGCTTGTCGAACAGCAGGGCATAGGCCAGCACGATCAGAAACAGCAGGCCGATGCGCGCGAGCACCGGAGGCGGCGCCCAGTTCGCATCACTCTTCTTCTCGAGCATCAGCGCGATCGCGCAGATGCCCAGAAGGAACAGCACCAGCAGCGGGAAGGCGCGCGGTCCGACCGGCTCGTAGGACACCGGCGGCACGTAGTTCCAGCCGATGGCGATGCCGGCGATGCTGACCAGCAGCAGCACGCCGCCGAGGATTCTTTCACTCATGTCGATCTCCCGATGAGGAGGCCCTCCGCGCCGCCGACGGCAGGGAGGGCGGGGATGGCGGCTTACTGGGCGATCAGACCGAATTCACGGGCGAGTTCGGCGTAGCGCCTGACTTCCTTGCTCACATAGTCCTGGAGCGCCGGACCCGTGAGGCCGAAGGGGAACAGGCCGCGCTCCTGGCGCAGCTTGTCGAACTCGGGCGAAGCCAGCATCTTGTCGAAGGCGGCGGTCCACCACTGGTGCTCGGCGTCGGCGACCTTGGGGCCCATGTAGTAGCCGCGCGCGATCGTCCAGTCGACCTTGTAGCCCTGCTCGATCGCGGTCGGGATGGCGGCGAGCTCGCCCGGCAGGCGCTCGGGGGCGAGCACCGCGAGCACGCGCACGCGGCCGCCCTTGAGGTGCGCGGCGACTTCCGAGGCATCACCGGTATAGGCCTGCACATGGCCGCCCATCAGCGCGGTCATGGCCTCGCCACCGCCCTCGAAGGCGACGTAGCGCATGTCCCGGTAATTGACGCCGGCTTCCTTGGCGATCAGCGCCGACTTCATCCAGTCCTGGCTGCCGACCGAGCCGCCGGCGCCATAGACGATCTTGCCGGGCGTCGCACGGGTGGCCTCGATCAGATCCTTCAGCGACTGGTAGGGGGCGTCGGCCTTGACGATCACCGCGCCATAGTCGGCGCCGACGGCGGCGACCCATTTGACGTCCTGCTCGGTGTACTTGCCGAACTTGCCGATCGCCAGGTTCAGGAAGGAGCCGCCGGAGAACGCGACCACGGTGCCGCCCTCGGCCGGTCGGTTGGCGATCACGGTGTTGTAGGCAACCGCGCCGATGCCGCCGGGCATGTAGGTCACCCGCATCGGCGCCTCGAGATACTTGCCGTCCTGCAACGCGCTCTGCAACAGCTTGCAGGTGAGGTCGAAGCCGCCGCCCGGCTTGGCGGGCGCGATGCACTCGGGTTTCTCGGGGGCGGCGTGGACGACGCCGGCGGCGAGGGTGGCGAGCACCGCGGTGGTGGCGGCAAACAGGGTCTTCTTCAGCAACATGATGGTCTCCTCCATATCGGATGTGTTCGCTGCACGGCGGACACGAACCGCCCCACAGGGTGAGGCGGACGATACGGAGGAGGGCTTTCGATTGGCTTTCAGTATCGCGACCGGCGCCCTCGCGCATCCGGTCGCGCACGTCCGGCGCTCAGGGATGGCGCCAGAACGCGAAGGCCTGGAAGCGACTGCCTTGCCACCACGCGCCCGCCGGCGGCGCACGCAGCACGTTGCGCGTACCGGCCTGCGATTCGAGCGGACGCAGGACCTCGTTGTGCGCACTGCGCACGGCTTTCGCCTCCGCGGTCTCCGGCACCACGGCGGTAATGTGGCCCGGACGGTTGAGGTCGACGCGGCGGGCGACGATCACGCACACCTGGCCAGCGTTGGCGGCGGCCTGCAGCGCGGTGAGATCGATCTCGCGCTGCCAGCCGAAGGCCGGCCCGAAGTCCTCCAGCCAGTCGTAGAGCGCATTGGCGTTGAGTTCGCGCACCGTGCGGCCGTACTCCACCGCCAGCTTCTCGCCCTCGCGCAGGCGCAGCAGCGCGCGGTCGGTCCACCACACCCGCGGCAGGTACACGCCGCACAGGTACGCGAAGTCGGTCGCGTAGATGTTGCAGTAGGTGCTGCCGCCCCTGGGCTGGTAGCGCCGATGGAGGGGGTTGGCAGGATCCAGGTAGTCGATGATCGCCGAGACCGATTTCGCCATCGCCTCGGCGCTGCGTCCGCTGCGCGCCGGCCGGCCGGCCTCGCCGAGCGGGTATGCGCGCCCGCCGTCGTGATCGCGGCGAATGTCGGCACGCTCCTGCGCCATGTGTGCGGCAGGCGGCGCCACCACGGCGGGCGCCGCCTGGAGCGCGCCGCGGCTGCGCGTGCGCGGCAGGGGCGCGAGGTAGCGCTCGGCCACCACGCCCTCGCGCAGCAGCCCGCTCAACGACACGCGCACGCGCACCCATCCCGCCTCCGGCGCCGCACCGAGCACCTGCACGTCCTTGCCCTGGTTGAGGAGGGCGAGCCGGGTGCGCTCGGCCACCACCGGCGCGCTGCGCAGCACGAGCTGGGTGGCGGTGACGCGATGCGTGGGCTGCAGCGCGGGCGGGCGCGCGACCGCGGCGACGCTGCCGGCGGCGGCCAGCTCGCCGAGCGCACGCTTTGCCTTGGCCAGCAGGGCGTGGCGGTCTTCGTAACCATTGAGCCCGCCATTGATGCGGCGGGTGATGGTGCTCAGGTCGTCGGCGTCGGCGAGGGCGTTGAGGCCGTTCTTCTCCCAGAAATACACCGCGGACTCCACCGCGTAGCGCTCGGCCACCCAATCCGGGTTGGTCACCACGTCGGCACCGACCCACTGCGCGAAGCTGCGGTAGTTGTCCTTGCCGGTGAGCTGGATCAGGCCGCGCCCGCGGAAGCGGAAGCCGTCCCCGGTCGACTCCGGGCCGTTGCCCATGCGGCTGCCATAGACCCGGCTGCCGATGCGCTCGGGCTGGCGCGCGTAGGCCTCGGCCTCGGCATCGGTGCGGAAATACTTGCGGAAGGTCTTGCGCAGACCTGCGGCCGAGTAGTTGAGGTTCTCCTGCGTCAGTCGCAGATGGCCGGACTCGTGCATCACCTGGGCGAGGAAATGCGCGATGCGCAGCTCCGAGTCGATGCCATGCACCGCCATCGCCGCGTTCAGGGTGTCGAGATAGCGGTCGGCGTTGGCCGCGGAGGCGCCCATCCGGGTGAGCAGGTCGCGCGTGATCAGCATGGGGTTCTCCAGTGTCGAAGCCGGGTCCAACTCAACTTAAGCCCATGGAATGCGCCATTGCAAGCCATCCGCCACGACGCAGCGGCGCACGGTGAAGTTCGCGGATAATGCCCGCGTGTGCAGCCCCCGGATGGAAGCGATGCGAACGACCCCTGCGCGCCGGCACCCGCCGGCGCTGAGCACCGCGCGTGCGCTCTGCGTGCTGGCCAGCCTCGCTTTCGCCGGCGGCTGCAGTGCCGGAAGCCCCCCGCCCGATCCCGCTGCGCTCGCGACCGCCCCCCGCCTGATCGTATGCGGCCAGCTCGACGACATCGACCAGACCCGTCTCGTCCTCGGCCTGGGCGCGGACGGCGTGCACGTGACCCGCTTCGAGCTCGTCACCCCCGACTTCATCTGGCGTATCCCCGGTCAGCCGGAGACCCGGCGCTTCCCCGCCGGCGAGAGCGACGCCTCGCCCGACCTCGCCGCTACGCTGCGGTTCGCTGCGCTGACCGATGCCGAAGGGGACCTGCGCCTGCTCGACTTCGCGGCCCCCGCCCCCGACGCGGTGCAGCTCGAAGGCCTGCGCGGCTCGCTCGCCCTGCACGAGCGCTGGCTCAATGAACGTGCGCTCGCCTCGCTGTTCTACGCCGCGACCGGCAACGTGCAGGAAGTCGTCGCGCTCGAATGCCGCCGCGTCGGCGAACGGTGAGACACGCGCTCAGAATCGCCAGGTCGCGCGCCCGGCATGCTTGGCGCGGTACATCGCCGCGTCCGCGCCGGCGATCAGGGCGGCGGGGCTGTCCGCATCCTGCGGGAACAGCGCCACGCCCACGCTGGCGGAAATGCTCACCGCCTGGCCGTCGATCTCGAACGGCTCGGACAGCCGCTCGACCACCTTCTCCGCCGCCTGCCCGGCAAGCGCCGTGCCCCGGGCTGCGGGCATCAGCACCACGAACTCGTCGCCGCCGAGACGAGCGACGGTATCTTCGCTGCGAAACAGCTGCTCCAGGCGGTGCGCGACCTCGACCAGCAGGCGATCGCCGAACTCATGCCCGAAGCGGTCATTGACGGGCTTGAACAGGTCGAGATCGATGAACAGCACGACCACCTCGGCATCCTGCCGGCGCGCATGCTCGAGCATGCGCTCCAGGCGGTCGAGCAGCAGGGCACGATTCGGCAGTCCGGTGACCAGGTCGAAGTTCGCGCGCTGCCAGATCTCGACCGAAGCCAGGCGGCGCATGGCCTGCCCGTAGCGCCCGAGCGCAACGAGCAAGGCGGCGATGACGGCCACGAACACGGCACTCAGCGCCATGCCGCGGACCATTGCGCGCTCGCGCGCCTGCCGCACCGGCGCGAGCACGTCCTCCAGCATCAGTCCCGACACCATGAACAAGCCCGAGGACAGGCGGCGCCAGCCAAAAATGCGCGTCTGGCCGTCGGCCCGGCTCTCACCCATGTAGTCGCCCTCCTCGACCTCGCGCTCGGACAGGAACGATCGCTGCACCCGCAGGCCCTTGCCGTAGTGCGCTGCGCCATCGAGCGTTCGCACCAGCAACTCGCCCTGGCGCCCCAGCAGGCTGAGGGTGTCGCGCGGTCCCGGATCGAGGCGCATCAGCTGTGACGTCCAGCCATCGACCGACAGGGCCATCGACACCACGCCTTCGAATGCGCCATCGCGCTGGATCGCCCGGGCCACCTGAATGCTCCAGCGCCCGGTGAGCCGCCCGAGCACCGGTTCGCTGACCACCAGGACGTCGACGCTGGCGGTAGACAGCTGGCGGAAGTAGTCTCGGTCGCCGAGGAAATTGCGCGGCGAGGGGCCCAGCGACGAATAGCTCAGGTAGCCCTCGCGGTCGATCACGAAGATCTGCAGCACGAAATCGGAAGCCAGGCCCTGCAGCGCAAGCTGCGCCTGGCGGTCGATCGCATCGGGACCGTCGCCGACGACGGTGCGCACCGACTTGAGGGCGAGATCGAAACCGTTGAGCGTGGCCTGGACGAGCTCACCGACCGTGCGCGCCTGCGCGCGGGCCTGCAGGCGCGCGCGCTCCAGGGCCACCACCTCGGCCTGGCCGGCGTTGCGGAGCATGTCCGCCCATCCGAACACGAGCGCAACCAGGCTCACCACGACGATGGCGAGTCGAATCGCGTTCAGCGGCCATTGGATGGCGGGGGGCTGCACTGCAGGAGAGGACACCCATCGCTCCGCGTCGTGGTGGACGAGCGCAGGCGCACGCCGCCCGCACCCGCATCAGGAATCGCCTCACATCCTACTGCGCGCCTGCATTCAGGGGGTGTGAGCGAATTCGCGGTCGTCGCGACGACACAACACGGGCGGGCGAGGCCCGCGCTCAGGGGCGCAACACGAACAGCAGTGCCGACAAGGTCGCCACCGAGACCAGCGTGGACAGGAACACCGCAGAGGCCACCGTGGACTGGCACACCCCATGGCGCTGCGCGAACAGGTAGGGCGTGATGCCCGCCGGCAGCGCCGCAAGCAGCACGCCGGTCGCCACCCACAGCGGCGGGACCTCGAAGACCTGGGTCGCGAGCAACCACACGATCAAGGGATGCAGCACGGTCTTGCCCGCCACCAGCAGCGCAGGCTCGCGCAGGTTGCCGCCGAGGCTGTAGCGCGTCAGCGAGGCGCCGAGCGCGAACAGCGCGCATGGCGTCGCCGCGCTGCCCAGCCCCCTGGCGACGGCGTCGAGCGGGCCCGGCAGCGCCACGCCGAGGAGCGCGAAGGCCAGGCCGCCGGACAGCCCCCAGATGATCGGCGTGCCGAGCACGCTCCGGGTCAGCTTCGCCAGCATCGGACCCAGCCCCTCGCGCGCACCCCGGGCGGCCTCGATCAGCGCGGTGGTGGGCGGCAGCATCAGCAGGCTGTGGCAGGCGATCATCACGAACAGCGGCAGTGCGGCATCGGCGCCGTAGGCCGTCATCACCAGCGGAATGCCGAGCATGCCGGTATTGGAGAAGGCGCCGCCGAGTCCCAGCACCGCCTGCTCCTCGAGCCGGCGGCCGAACAGGACGCGCGTGCCGATCATGGTGAGCGCATACACGCCGAAGGCGCCGATGTAGTAGGACAGCAGGTAGCCCCATGGCATCGCGGCCGGCAGCTCGGCCTGCGCGATGGCGCGGAACAGCATCAGCGGCAGCGCGAAATTGAACACGAACAGCGACAGCCCGCGGTTGGCCGCCTCGTCGAAGACGCCGAAGCGTGCCGCGACGTAGCCGAGGCCGAGCGTGCCGAAGACCGGCAGGATGATGCCGAAGATGATGTCCATTGAGCCGTTCATGCGGGCGCGCCGTGGCCGCGCCGGGAGGGGTCGGCCGGCGCGTTGGCGCCGGAGCGAACCCGCATGATGCCCGTGCCGGGGGAGTCCGTGCAGTCGTAGCAGTACGAAGCGGCCGGGTCGGCAGCGCGCGCGCCCCAAAGGACGCTCTGCCGGCGCGACCCAGTGTCCGGCGCCCTCAGCCGCGGGCGAAGCCCATGCGCAGCACCGCCGCGACGTTGCGCGCGGTGAGTTCCACGTTCGCCGCCGCGTCGCGCAAGGCCTCTTCCAGCGTGCATGGCGTGTTGAGCACGCTGAACACCGCGTCGATGCCGTGCTCGTGCACCACGCCGACCTTGGCGCCGAGCGAGCCGGCGATGCCGATCACCGGCTTGCCGTGGCGCTTGGCGACGCGGGCCACGCCGATCGGCGTCTTGCCATGGACGGTCTGGAAATCGATGCGGCCCTCGCCGGTGATGACCAGGTCGGCGTCGCGCACATGGGCGTCGAGCTCGACCGCGGCGGTGACGATCTCGATGCCGGGCTTGAGCGTCGCGCCGAAGAAGGCCAGCATCGCCGCCCCCATGCCGCCGGCCGCGCCGGCGCCCGGCACCTGGTCCACCGCGACGCCCAGGTCACGCTCGATGATGCGTGCGAAGCGGGCGAGGCTGGCGTCCAGGGTCTGCACCATCGCGGGCGTGGCGCCCTTCTGCGGACCGAACACGGCGGAGGCGCCGCGAGCGCCGGTGAGCGGATTGTCCACGTCGCAGGCGACCTCGATGCGGCATTCGGCGAGGCGCGGATCGAGCGTGGAGACGTCGATGCGCTCGAGTCCGGCGAGCGCGCCGCCACCCGGTCCGATGTCCTGTCCCCGCGCATCGAGCAGGCGGGCGCCGAGGGCCTGCACCATGCCCGCTCCGCCATCGTTGGTGGCGCTGCCGCCGATGCCGAGGATGAAGCGGCGCGCGCCCGCGTCGAGGGCGGCGCGGATCAACTCGCCGGTGCCGCGCGAGGTGGTGACGAGCGGATTGCGCTGCGCCGCCGGGACCAGCATCAGGCCGCTGGCGGCGGCCATCTCGATCACCGCGGTGGCGCCGTCGCCGGTGAGGCCGTAGAAGGCCTCGACTGGCATGCCCAGCGGGCCGCTCACGGCGACGCGCTCCCGCCGTCCGGCGGTCGCCGCCACCATCGCATCCACCGTACCCTCGCCGCCATCGGCCACCGGTACGAGCACGTAGGTCGCGTCCGGGAAGACCTGGCTGAACCCGGCTTGCACTGCCTGCGCGACTTCCAGTGCGGACAGGCTCTCCTTGTAGGAATCGGGGGCAATGACGATCTTCATCGGGGGTGTCTCCAGGCGGTGTCGTTGTCGGATGGGCGGCGGCCTGCATGAGGCGCAATGAAGCTTAGCCCGGGCCCGCCTGGCTGTACTCGTTCAATTGAACAAAAAATAGCGTATCTACATTGCAATTTTTGTTTAAAACGCTAATCCTCTGCGTCGTCCAGCTCCAGGCCGATGAAAAGCAGCAGGCAGTCGTCGAGACGGCCCAGATCGAGACCGGTCAGCTCGGCGATGCGCCGCAGGCGGTAGTCGAGGGTGTTGCGATGCACGTGCAGGGCCTCGGCACTGGCCGCCGTCTTCATGCCGTGCGCGAACCAGGCGGCGAGGGTGCGCCGGAGCTGGCCGTCGCGATCGTGGGCGGCGAGCCGCTGCAGCGGGCGCTGCAGTTCGTCCGCCCGCCACCCTTCGGCCAGCCCGGAGAGCAGCACGGCGAGGGTGAGTCCGGTGTAGCAATGCAGCGTCGCTGCGGGCTGGCGGCGGCGGCCGACACGCAGGGTGGCGCGCGCGGACTGCCACGAGCGCACCAGCCCCTCGCGACCGCCGAAGGCGCCGCCCAGCGCACAGCGCAAACCCACGCCGTCGGCGGACAGTCGCGCCTGCAGGGCTTCGACGCGGGCGCGCACGCGCGCCATCGCGTCGGCGGCGGCAGGCAGCGGCAGCAGCACGGCCAGCTCGCCCAACGATACCGCCGCCCACAGCAGCTCGGGTTCGGACGCGGCGAGCAGGCGCTTGAGGCCTTGCTGCGCGGCCAGCACCGCGTCCGCAGCGGCCGTCGCGCCGCCGATCTCGATCAGCAGCGCCACCCGCGGCTGGGCAAGGTCCACGCGCAGGCGGCGCGCCCACTCGGCAGCGGTGTCGTCGCGCGTGAAGGTCGCGGACGCCATGCCGATCAGCTGCAGCACCAGCTCCTCGCGCAAGCGCGCGTCGTGCGCAAGCACCTGCATCAGGCGCGCCTGCTCGAGCATGGTCTCGGCCGCCATGCGGACCAGTTCGGCGTGCTGGCGGATCTGCTCCGGCGCACCGCTCAGGCCCACGACACCGACCACCCGCCCTTCGGCGCGCAGCGGCAGGTTGACGCCCGGGCGCGCGTCCTGCAGGCGGCTGGCGAGCGCCTCGTCGATCTCCACCGCGCGGCCCTGGGCCAGTACCAGCAGCGCGCCCTCGTGGCGTGCGCCGATGCGCGTGCGCTCGCCGCTGGCGATGATCAGGCCGCTTTCGTCCATCACGTTGACGTTGGCCTGCAGGATCTGCATCGCACGATCTACGATGGATTGGGCGAGCGAGGCGTCGAGCAGGAACATGGCGGTGGCCCGGGGGCAGAGGAGGCGGGGACGCCAGGCGTCGCGCGCCGTGAACAGGCGGGGATCTGCCCACATGCTGCCGCGCGACGTGCGGCAGGACAAGTACGGGTGCAGAATCGCCCGACGAGAGCAGCCCGGGGACAGCGACGCGCTGGACTTTAGCCACTTTCCTGTGGAGGGATTCGCCATGACCCGCATCGAAACCGACAGCCTCGGCCCGGTCGAGGTCGCAGCCGAGGTCTATTGGGGGGCGCAGACGCAGCGCTCGCTCGAGAACTTCGCCATCGGCAGCGAGCGCATGCCGCTTGCCGTGGTCCACGCCCTCGCGCTGATCAAGAAGGCGGCCGCGCGGGTGCATGCGCGCAGCGGCGCCTTGCCCGACGACCTCGCCCAGCTGATCGAACGGGCCGCCGACGAGGTGCTCGCCGGCGACCTCGACGACCAGTTTCCGCTCGTGGTGTGGCAGACCGGCAGCGGCACGCAGACCAACATGAACGTCAACGAGGTGATCGCCGGGCGTGCCAACGAACTGGCCGGGCAGGGAAGGGGCGGCAAGGCACCCGTGCATCCGAACGACCACGTCAATCGCGGCCAGAGCTCGAACGACTGCTTTCCGAGCGCGATGCACATCGCCGCCGCACGCGCGGTCCACGATGCGCTGCTGCCGGCGGTCACCGAGCTGTCGAACGGCCTCGCGATCCAGGCCGAGCGTCACGCCGGGCTGGTCAAGACCGGCCGCACCCACCTGATGGACGCCACCCCGATGACCTTTGGCCAGGAGCTGTCGGCCTTCGTGACCCAGCTCAACACCGCCGCACACGCGATCCGCGCGACGCTGCCGGCGGTGTGCGAGCTCGCCCAGGGTGGCACCGCGGTCGGCACCGGGCTGAACGCCCCACGCGGTTTCGGGACGGCGGTCGCCGCCGAACTGGCCGGCTTCACCGGCCTGCCGCTGGCCAGCGCACCCGACAAGTTCGCTGCGCTGGCCGGTCACGAGCCGCTGGTGGCCCTGTCGGGGGCGCTGAAGACCCTGGCAGTGGCGCTGATGAAGCTCGCCAACGATCTCCGACTGCTCGGCTCGGGCCCCCGCACCGGTCTCGCCGAAGTGAAGCTGCCCGCCAACGAGCCGGGCAGCTCGATCATGCCGGGCAAGGTCAATCCGACCCAGTGCGAGGCACTGTCGATGCTCGCCTGCCAGGTGATGGGCAACGACGCCACGATCGGCTTCGCCGCCAGCCAGGGTCATCTGCAGCTCAACGTCTTCAAGCCGGTGATCGCATACAACCTGCTGCAGTCGATCCGGCTGCTGACCGACGGCTGCCGCAACTTCCAGCGCCACTGCGTGGCGGGAATGGCACCCGACGCGGCGCGCATGGGCGAACATCTCGCCCGCAGCCTGATGCTGGTGACCGCGCTGAACCCCCACATCGGCTATGACAAGGCGGCGCAGATCGCCAAGAAGGCGCATGCCGAGGGCACCACCCTGCGCGCCGCGGCGCTCGCGCTCGGCTTCACCACAGCGGACGAGTTCGACGCCTGGGTGCGACCGGAGGACATGCTGGGCGACTGAAAGCTGCATCCGGATGTGATCGCCCGAGCGCGCCCCGCAGGTGCCCGAAAGCGCGCCGCCGTTCGCGCCGCCACAGGCATCGACGGCGTGATGCGGTGCCGCATGGGAACGCGGATGAGAAACAATTCGAAACCTCGCCGCGGGATCGCTGCCGCACGCCGGCGCTCATACTGCAGCCATACCCGACCGCGCGCGCCATCATGCGTCCAGCGCGCAGACAATCACAAGGAGGCCATCATGAAAGCCCGTACCCTGATCCCCGCCCTGCTCATCGCGCTCTCCGCCACCGGATGTGCGACCTGGGACAACATGTCGTCGCGTGAAAAGAGCGCGGCGACCGGCGCCGCCGTGGGCGGCGTGGCCGGCGCCGTGATCACCGACGGCGGCATCCTTGGCACGGTCGGCGGCGCCGCGATCGGTGGCGTCATCGGCGACCAGATCGGCAAGCAGAAGTAAGTCGCGACCGCCCGGGCGGTCCCTCGTTTCTCCTCGTTCGGGGCATCGACGCCGGTCGCGGCGGACATGCCCCGTTTTTCGTCGCCGCGTGCCGATCAGGGCCGCCAGCGCCGCACCACGCGCTGGAAGAAGAGGCTGTTGGGCACCTGCAGCACCTGGTTCTCGGCCTCCTCCTGCAAGGTGGTGTAGATCAGGTTGATGTCCACCACCTTCCCCTTGAGGCCAGGCTTGTCGCCGCTCTCGAGGACCTCGACGTGGTCGTGCAGGCGAAACGGCCGGGAGGTGAAGATCAGCAGCGTGCAGAAGATGTTCGACAGCACGCTCCAGGCCGCGAAGAAGGCCACCGCGGCCACGGCGGCGAAACCGGTGAAGGCGGTCCACAGCACGGTGCCCGACACCCCGAAGCGGTCGAGGATCATCAGGATCGCACCGGCGTAGATGAGCAGCCCGACCACGCGGCGCGCGCCCATCACGAGCTCGGCGGGCAGGCTGTAGCTGGCGGCGAGACGGCGGATCAGGCGCCGGAAGAGCAGGTTCAGCACCCAGGCGCCGAGGACGATCAGGACGATCTGCAGGCCGAGCTCGATGAACTCCAGCCAGGGTTCGGCCCAGGCGGGGAGGAACTGCATGATGCGGGCGGGACGATCGGACACGGGACGACGGACTCCAGTGGGGACAGGCCCTCATTCTAGGAGCGCCGGACGCGATCCGTCCCTCGAAAAAGCCTGATCCGCCCGGCACTTGGTAGAATTCGGCGCTCCGGCTGCGGCAGCGACGCTGCCGAGGCCCCCTTCATCCCACCAGGCCGTCCTCCCTTGTCCTCCACGCCGTTTCCGCCCGAACTCCTGCGCGACGTCGAAAAGCGCCGCACCTTCGCCATCATCTCCCACCCCGACGCGGGCAAGACCACGCTGACCGAGAAGCTGCTGCTGTTCGGCGGCGCGATCCAGCTCGCCGGCACGGTGAAGGCGCGCAAATCGGCGCGCCACGCCACCTCGGACTGGATGGAGGTGGAAAAGCAGCGCGGCATCTCGGTGACCAGCTCGGTGATGCAGTTCGAGTACCAGGGGCACACCATCAACCTGCTCGACACCCCGGGCCACGAGGACTTCTCGGAAGACACCTACCGCGTGCTCACCGCGGTCGACGCCGCGGTGATGGTGATCGACGCCGCCAAGGGTGTGGAAGCGCAGACCATCAAGCTGCTCAACGTCTGCCGTCTGCGCAATACGCCGATCATCACCTTCGTGAACAAGCTCGACCGCGAGGTGCGCGAGCCCTTCGAGCTGCTCGCCGAGATCGAGGACGTGCTCAAGATCACCTGCGCGCCGGTGACCTGGCCGCTGGGCATGGGCAAGGCCTTCCGCGGCGTGTATCACCTGCTGCAGCACCAGGTGCTGACCTTCACCCCGGGCGAGGAGCGGCGCAGCGACGGCGAGATCATCAAGGGCCTGGACAACCCCGAGCTCGACAAGCGCTTCCCGATGGAAGTCGGCCAGCTGCGCGAGGACGTCGAGCTGATCGACGGCGCCTCGCCGCCCTTCGACCTCGACGATTTCCTCGCCGGCAAGCAGAGCCCGGTGTTCTTCGGCTCGGGTATCAACAACTTCGGCGTGCAGGAGATCCTGCAGTCGCTGATCGACTGGGCGCCGCCGCCGCAGGCCCGCGACGCCGGCGCGCGCATGGTGCAGCCGGCCGAGCCGGCCTTCACCGGCTTCGTGTTCAAGATCCAGGCCAACATGGACCCGAAGCACCGCGACCGCATCGCCTTCTTCCGCATCTGCTCGGGCCGCTACAGCGCCGGCATGAAAGTGAAGCACGTGCGCGCCGGGCGCGACATGAAGCTCGCCAATGTGCTCACCTTCATGGCCAACGAGCGCGTGATCATGGAGGACGGCGTGGCCGGCGACATCGTCGGCATCCACAACCACGGCCAGCTGCAGATCGGCGACACCCTGACCGAAGGCGAGACCCTCGGCTTCAAGGGCATCCCCTATTTCTCGCCCGAGATGTTCCGCGCCGCCCGCCTGCGCGACCCGCTCAAGTCCAAGCAGCTGCAGAAGGGGCTTCAGGAGCTGGGCGAAGAAGGGGCGATCCAGGTCTTCGAGCTCGAGGGCGGCCAGATGCTGCTCGGCGCGGTCGGCGTGCTGCAGTTCGAGATCGTCGCCCAGCGCCTGAAGGACGAGTACAAGGTCGATGCGATCTTCGAGCCCGCCGACATCCACACCGCGCGCTGGCTCACCTTCCCCGACGACGTGACGCGCCGCAACTTCGAGCGCGAGCAGGCGCTGCGCCTGGGCAAGGACATCGACGGCAACCCGGTGTATCTGGCCACCAGCCGCTACAACCTGGAAGTGACCGCAGAGAAGTGGCCCAAGGTGACCTTCCACGCCACGCGCGAGCACGGGGAAGTGCTGGGCTGATCCCTGCGACGGCGTGCCGCCTCAGGCGATGAGGCGGCGCGCGAAGGCCTCGACCTGCGTCCAGTCGGTGAAGTCGGTGACCGAGCGCGGGTCGGTGGGGCCGCCGGTGATCCACATGATCAGGCGGATCATGTTGCGGTCGAAGAAGCCGTAGCGCGGGTATTCGATCTTGCCGCCGAAGATCGCCACCTGGTGCGGCCGCCAGCGGATCTGAGCGAGGAACTTGCGCACGTAGGGGTTGGTGTCGGCCTGGCGCTTGTGCGGCTTGCGGCCGACCGCATTGACCGAGAAGAAGGCGTTCGGCCGCGCCTCGAGCGCGGCCTGGTGACGGTCGATGAAGGCCTTCACCGCCGGACAGTGGTGCCCGTAGCGGATGCTCGCGCCGATGACGACGCGGTCGCAGGCGTCGAGCTGCGCGGCGGACACGGAGCCGACCTCGGCCAGCACCGCTGCATGCCCCGCCGCGCGCACGATCCCGGCGATGCGTTCGCAGATCTCCAGCGTGTGGCCGTCGATGGTGGAGTAGAGGATCAACAGTCGCATGGGGTATCCCCGACGACGGCACTCGGGCGCCCTGGCCGTGCGGCCGCGTGCAGGGCGCGACGAGAGGCTCAGTTGCCGGTGACGATTCCCTCGACCACCTTCTTGCCCTCCGAGTACAAGGCCACCTGGCCGTCCTCGAATTCCACGTCCATGCAGCCGGTGTTGCCCTTGAGCTTGCCGTCGAGCCATTCGCGGCAGTAGCGCGCCTGCTCATCCACCCACCAACGCGCCTTGGCACCCGTGGTGTCGGTGAGCGTGCCGTCGGTGCCGAACTTGAGCGTGTAGGCAGATTCGGTGCGCAGATACACGCCGATGAAGGTGGCACCGGTGAGCAGCTTCTCGACCTCGGCCTTGTCCTTCATGAAGTTCTGCGCCAGCGCACCCGTGGAGGCGGTGGCGAGCGCGGCGGCGGCGATCAGGCCGCGCATGCAAGAGTATCGCTTCAGCATCGTTTGTCTTCCTTTGTCTTTCGGGTACGGATCCGGGAAATCGGTCGGAAGCCCCTGGGTGGGGCGGATTCAGCCGCGCGCGCCGAGGCGGCCGACGAGGCCGCGCAGGGTGTCCTGCAGGTCGGCGGGCATCACCACGATCTTGGCGCTGCCGGATTCGCCGAGCTTCTCGAGCGCGCCGATGTACTTCTCGCCGAGCAGGTACATCATCGGCCCACCCTGGTCGCCGATGCTCGCCGATACGCGGCGGATGGATTCGGCCGAAGCCTCCGCCAGCATGACCTGGGCATTGGCGTCGCGCTTGGCGGACTCGAGCCGCGCCTCGGCCTCGAGGATCGCGGCCTGCTTGGCACCCTCGGCCTTGGTCACCGCGGCCTTGCGCTCGCGCTCGGCGGCGGCCTGCATCTCCATCGCGCGCTGCATGGATTCGGACGGCTTGATGTCCTGGATCTCGACCGACTTCACCGTCAGCCCCCAATCCACGGCTTCGTCGGCGATGCTCTCGCGCAGCCGCGCCTTGATCTTGTCGCGCGAGGACAGCGCCTCGTCGAGTTCCATCTCGCCGACGATCGAGCGCAGCGTGGTCATGATCAGGTTGCGGATCGCCTCGGAGAAATCGGTCACGCCATACACCGCCTTGACCGGGTCGGTGACCTTCACGAAGGCGATCGCATTGGTGAGGATGACCGCGTTGTCGCGGGTGATGACCTCCTGCTCCTGCACGTCGAGGATGATGTCCTTGGTCACCAGCTTGTAGGCGACGCGGTCGAGGTAGGGGATGAGGATGTTGAGCCCCGGACGCAGCGTGGCGTGGTACTTGCCCAGGCGCTCGACCACCCATTCCTCGCCCTGCGCCACCAGACGCACACCCTTGGCGATCGTGATCACCACGAACACCAGCACCGCGATCGCGATCGCGAGTCCTTCCGACATGATCATTTCCTTGCCTTCGTTTCCTTCGCTCAGGCCTTCGTCACCTTGACGTAGCTGCCTTCCACGCTCAGCACCCTGACTCGCTCGCCTGCGGCAATCGCAGTCTCGGCCACGCACGCCCACTCCTCGGCCCCCAGCACCGGACGCTGGAAGCGCACCTTGCCACGCTCGAACGGGGCGACTGCGCTCACCAGCAGCCCGACCTCGCCGATCACCTCGCCGGCCGCGGTGCCGATCAGGGTCCTGAAGCGGGAGCGTCGCGCCACGCTGAACCACAGCACGGTCATCGCCATCGAGGCGATGATCCAGGCCGCGATCTGCTTCGACAGCACCAGATCCGGCACGGCGAACAGCACGAGGCCGGTGAGCATCGCGCCGAGCCCGAACCAGATGACGAAGAAGGACGGCAGGGCGAGCTCGAGCAGCACCAGCGCAAGGCCGGCGATCTCCCAATGCCACCATTCGAGGATCATCGCGTCGTTCATGGCCAGACTTTAGCGCAGCTCGACTGCAAGCGGGTTCGCAAGCATTGATCGGATCCTGTGCGTTGTTTATCGGGCGGTGGGAAAGCTGTGACCGGAGGGGATGAGCGATTGTGGATAAGTTGGCAATACGGCCATGCGGCATTTTTCATCCACAAACCGTACGTGTCCGACACGGCACTCGCGCACCGGGTTTTCATCGTTTCAAGTTGCTGATTTGTATGTTTTAAATTGACTTGTCCACCGAATTGCGCCGTACATGATCTTTATGATCTTTTAAATCTTTAAATTCTGTGTACACCAAGAAGCACCCACCGACTCGCCTCGAACGGCCACGCCATGCAGCACTTCTCCCGACCGCAATGAACGCGACCTGCGTCGCGCGGGGTCGTGCAGCCCGGCTGCCCGTACGAGACGTATCGGGCGCCGGGAGTCTCAGAACGGCGGATCGTCCGCGGCAACCGGCTGCGCAACCGGCTTGTCGGCCTGCAGGCGCGGCAGTTCGGCAGTGACGCCGGCGGGGACGACCGCATCCGCGCTCAACTCGCCGCCGAGCGCCACCACCACCGCCGGCAGCAGGTGTGCGAGCTCGCCCGTCATCAGCGCGAATTCGGCATTGAACAGCGCCTCGGCGTCGTCCTTGTCGGCCTCGCCGACCTGGTCGCGCACGACGTCGAGGAAGTCGAGGCGCTTGATCTCGAGCTTCTCGGTGAGCACGAAGCTGATGCGGTCGTCGAAGGTCAGCGCCAGCCGGGTCGGCAACTTGCCGGCCTCCAGGTGGCCCTTGACGTCGTCACCCTCGAGCGGATGGCGCGCGTAGCGCACCGCAGCCTTGTCCTCGGCCACCGAGCGCAGCTCGCAGTCCTGGTCGATGGTGAAGCCGTCCGGGGCCTCGCCGCCAGCCAGCCAGTCGGCCATCGCCGACATCGGCGAGCGCTCGGTGCGCAGCAGGGTGAGCGGGAAGCTGTCGAGCGTGTGGCGCAGCTGCTCGAGCATGTCCTCGGCCTTGCTCTGGCTGGCGGCATCGACCACCAGCCAGCCATTGACCGGGTCGATCCAGGCGAACATGCGACGGCGGCGGGTGAAGGCGCGCGGCAGCAGCTCCTGCGTGACCTGCTCGCGCAGCTCCTTGAGCTGCTTGCGGCCGAGCTTGTAGCCCTGCTGCTCGGCCAGCTCCTCGGCGCGCTCGTCGGCTTCCTGCTTGACCACCGCGGAGGGCAGCAGACGATGCTCGAAGCCGAGGCAGACCAGCCACTGGCCGCCCACCGCATGCACCAGCACCTCGTTGCCGAGCGGCGACAGCCAGCCGCGGCTCTCCATGTCCTGGCTGCCACAGGGATGGAAGGGCTTCTTCGCGAGCTGTTCCTCGAGGCGCTCGGCACTCATGTCCCAGTTGGCGGGCAGGCGGTAGATCTGCAGATTCTTGAACCACATGTACGGGGGTTTCCTTGGGGTGTGATTGGAGATGAGCGTGTGCTCGGGACCGGAATCGTGAGGGCGGGCTTGCCCGCGAAGGCAGCGCTTCGGCAATTGCCGTTCGCGGGCGAGCCCGCTCCCGCCGTTCAGGTTGACACGCGGTTTCGGGGCGCGAAGGGCCTTACTGCGCCAGCCCGCCGGATGCGGCGATCATGCGGATCACGCGCACGGTGTCGAGGTCGGACTGGTGGTACGCCGAGCGCACGAATTCGGCGTAGCGCGCATCCTCGCCCTGCTCCGGCAGCGAGGTGTGATAGGCGAAGCGCAGGAAGAGCGCGCCGGGCTCGGGCTCCTCGATCGTGATCGTCAGGCTGCCGCCAGCATGCTCCTCGTTGGCCTCGGATTCGAAGCGGATCCAGCGCAAGGTCTCGAAGCTCACCCGGTCGCGGATCACCGCATGGCCGAAGTGCAGGTCGCGGACCAGGCCGTCCGCGGTGCGTTCGACGATCCGGCAGGCCTCCAGGCCGGGGAGGAAGGCGCGCGCATCCTCGGCGCGGCAGAGCAGGCCGAACCACAGCTCTTCACGTGTGAGCGGGGTCAGCAGCGGGTTGGCGAGATCATTGACCTCGATCAGGTGTTCGAATTTCAAGGCTTTCTCCTGAACGGGCAGGGCGGCAGTTTACCCGCTCGCGATACCGGCCGGGATAACATGCGCCCCATGCAACTCGAACGCCTCCTCCATGCCCAGGGCTTCGGCAGCCGCAAGGAATGCCGCGCCCTCATCCGTGCCGGTTACGTCAGCGTCGCCGGCGAGCCCTGTGACGACCCCAATGCGGATTTCGACCCCGGCAGCCGGGATGGTTCGCCCGGGCTCGCCTTCAGCGTCGCCGAGCAGGCCTGGCAGTTCCGTGCCCAGGCCTACGTCGTGCTGCACAAGCCTGCCGGCTACGAATGCTCGCAGAAGCCGACCTTCCATCCCTCGGTCTTCACCCTGCTCCCGCCTCAGCTGCTCGCGCGCGGGGTGCAGTGCGTCGGCCGGCTCGATCAGGACACCACCGGTCTGCTGCTGCTCTCCGATGACGGCCAGTTCATTCACCACTGGAGCTCGGGCAAGAAGCGCACGCCCAAGGTCTACGAGGTCACGCTCAAGCACGCGGTGGAGCAGGACTTCGCCGACAGGCTGGTGGCCGGCGTCGAACTCCATGACGAGCCGGTGCCGATCGCTGCTGCGGCCTGCGTGCTCACGAGCCCGACCACGCTGCGACTGACGATCTGCGAAGGCAAGTACCACCAGGTGAAGCGCATGGTCGGCGCGGCCGGCAATCGCGTCGAGGCGTTGCACCGCAGTCGCGTCGGCGGGCTCGAGCTCCCGGCGGAGCTGTTGCCGGGACAATGGCGCTGGCTGGAGGCGGACGACCTTGCCCGCCTCGCCGATTTCCCCCCGCCTGCTGCCTGACGGTCGTACCCGAGGGCTGACGCCACGAGCGTGGCGTTCCGCCCTCGGGTTCTTCGCTCAGAAGCGCATCTCGAGGTTCGCGCCGAGTGCCCACGAGCGCTCGCGTTCGCGATCCTCGCGCTGCGGCCAGTAGTGACCAACGATGAATTCGCCGATCAGCCAGTCGCGATAGACCGGCTGGGTCCATTTCACGCGCACGCCGTACTCATCGACGCTCTCCTTCGCTCCGGTCTCGCCGGTGACGAGCATCTCTCCTGACAGCACCCGGTCGTCACCGAAGCGCTTGAACAGGCCCAGGCTGCTGCCCCAGGCGAAATCGTCGGTCTTCTCCGAAATCGTGGTCGCGTTCTGCCATTGCAAGGCCAGCGTGGGCGTGAATGCGTGCGCATAGTCGAGCGCCGTGGTCGAGCCGAACTTGTCCTTGTTGTTCCAGAAAATGGTCTCGCGGAATTCGATGCGATCCTGCGCGTTGAGCTCCCACTGCTTGCGATAGCGCGCCTGGGTGTAGAACTTGAGCCCGCCACGCACGCCGACGCGGAAGTCGAGGTTCTTGCGCAGGGCCACGCCCAATCCGGCGAAGCCGGTCTGATCCTCCCGCCGACGCTCCTCGAGCAGCAGCTGCTCGCGGGTGAAGGCTTCCGACTGGTCGGTCAGGAGCTCGCGCTCGTTCTGCCGGCCGATGAAGAGATAAGCCCTGTCGCGCAGGTTGGGCAGATCGAAGCGCGCGCGAAAACGCACGTTGGTATCCCACCCCTCGTCCTGACGCCAGAGGTTGCGCAGGCCGAGCCGGCCGTGGGTCACGCGACCGCCGTCCTCGAAGGGGCGATCGCCGAACCAGTCATTCACCGTTTCCCCGAGCCACACCGAGAAGCCGCGCACATAGGTGCGGCTGGTATCGAGCATGCCGTCTTCCTGGGCCGCATCCGGACTCACCGTGCTGACGGTGGCTTGGGCCGCCAGCGCGCAGGGGGCGAGCAGGCTCAGGAGAAGGGGAAAGGTGTGTCGTCGTGCCATTGATGAACTCCCTGGTCGGCAGCGCGGAGGCCGGTGCCATGCCGTGACTGCGGCTCCGTTGGCCGCGGGTGATGCCGGCATATTGCCGCTGGCGGCAAGCCCGCGGCAAGCGAAACGGCGCGTATGCGCAGGGTGGAGCTTTGTTCTTCTGTTTTTCTATTGATTTAAAGGATAAAGAAGTAAACAGTGCCCCGGAATCTGTGGATAAGTCCCTTCCGCCCTTGGCAGGCAAGACATTCGCCTGCTGACAACCGCGTTGATAAGGGCAGGGAGCGGCTGTTCGTGCTTTGTTCATCGAATTTCGGCCTTGCCGATTCCGGGCCTTTGTCCACATGCTCTCCGCCTTCTCTACCCAGGATTGTTCATCCCCATGCTTGCCTCAGGTCCCGCCAGCCGGCCGCGCTGGGAAATCTTCTGCCAGGTTGTGGATAATTTTGGGGATATCGGCGTCTGCTGGCGGCTGGCGCGGGATCTGGCACGTCGCGGCGCGAACGGGGTCAGGCTCTGGGTCGATGACTGGGCGGTGCTCGTCCGCATCTGTCCGCCGGCGGCGGACTGCGATCGCCAGGGCGCCGTGTGGGTCGAGGGTGTGGAGTTGCGCCGCTGGACGTCGGCGTTCGTGCCGCTGATTCCGGGCGAGATCGTGGTCGAGGCCTTTGCCTGCGAGCTGCCTGCGACCCAGCTCGAGGCCATGGCCGCGTTGCGGCCCACGCCGGCGTGGATCAACCTCGAGTACCTGTCGGCGGAAGACTGGGTGGCCGGTTGCCACGGACTGGCGTCGCCGCATCCGCGCCTGCCGTTGGTCAAGCACTTCTTCTTCCCGGGCTTCGACGTCACCACCGGCGGGCTGTTGCGCGAATCTGCGCTGCTCATGCGCCGCGATCGCTTCCTCGCCGATCCGCATGGTCGTGCGGCGTGGCTGGCCGAGCGTGACATTCCGGTCGTACCGGAGGTGCTGCGGGTGTCCTTGTTCGCCTATGCACAGCCGGCGCTGCGCGGCCTGCTCGAGGCCTGGCAGCGCATGTCGCGGCCGGTGGTGGCGCTCGTGCCGGAGTCACGGTTGGTGGGCGACTTGGCCGCGGCGCTCGGTGTCCCGGAGCTCGTGCCCGGCGCCCGCATCGACCGCGGCGCGCTCAGCGTGCGCGTGTTGCCGTTCACCGACCAGGATGGCTACGACGCCTTGCTGTGGGCCTGCGATCTCAACTTCGTGCGCGGCGAGGATTCCTTCGTGCGCGCGCAATGGGCGGCGCGCCCCTTCGTCTGGCAGATCTATCCTCAGGCCGACGCCGCCCACCACGACAAGCTCGAGGCCTTCCTCGCGCGCTACCTCGCCGGCTTGTCCACGGACGCCGCCGCGGCGCAGGCGCATTTCTGGCGCGCGTGGAACGGATGCGCGGCCGCTGACGCCACGCCGGCGCAGGCCTGGCCGGCGTTTGCCGACGCCCTTCCCGAGCTCGCCGCGCATGCCCGCGCCTGGTGCGACGGGCAAGCCGCGCAGCCCGATCTGGCGAGCCGCTTGACAAAATTCTGTTCGCACTCTGCTGGCGGCCCGGGGTAGAATCGCGCGCTAATTTTTTCAAGGACATGCGGCCGCGCGCCGCGTCGATCAATTCAGGAAACAGCATGAAAACCGCTCAGGAACTCCGCTCGGGCAACGTCATCATGGTCGGCAGCGACCCGCTGGTGGTGCAGAAGGCCGAATACAACAAGTCCGGCCGCAACGCCGCCGTGGTCAAGATGAAGTTCAAGAACCTGCTCACCGGCGCGCCGTCGGAGTCGGTTTACAAGGCCGACGACAAGTTCGAGGTCGTGGTCCTGGACCACAAGGAAGTCACCTACTCCTACTTCGCCGACCCGATGTACGTGTTCATGGACGCCGACTACGAGCAGTACGAGGTCGAGGCCGAGAACATGACCGACGCGCTCAAGTACCTCGAGGACGGCATGCAGTGCGAGGTGGTGTTCTACAACGGCAAGGCGATCTCGGTCGAACTGCCCAACAGCGTGGTGCGCGAGGTCGTCTACACCGAGCCCGCCGTCAAGGGCGACACCTCTGGCAAGGTCATGAAGCCGGCCAAGATCAATACCGGCTTCGAGCTCCCGGTGCCGGCCTTCGTCGAGATCGGCGACAAGATCGAGATCGACACCCGCACCGACGAGTACAAGAACCGCGTCAAGTAAGCGCGCGTCTCGCGTTCGACCGAAAGGGCCCGACCGGGCCCTTTTGCTTTTCCGGATGTTGCAGTGTGCAGTTTGCGGTTTTTCTTCGCCGCCGGATTGCGTACCCTGTCGATCAGCCCCCCATCCTGTCTGCTGCCGCCTTCGATGCCGCTCGTGATGAACGCCCCCCGTGCCCTGCTCGCGCTCGCCAGCGCGTTCCTGCTTGGCGCCTGTGCGCCTGAACCTGCCTCCGAGAAGTCCGCGCCGGCGCCCCAAGCGGCCGGTGACGAGGCTGCGGAGGCCCGGCGCGAGGCGGCCGATGCCGCTCGCGAGGCCATGCAGAAGGCGGGCGAGGCTGCACGCAAGCTGGGGGAAGCCGGCAGCGCGGCGGTCGAGGCCGCCGTCCTCGGCGTCACCGAGAAGGCTGCAGAGCGTGTTGCCGCACGGCCGTCCGGCGAAGCCGCGGAGGCGGCGCCGGTCGAGGACCGCACGGCGGTGCCGACCGAGGATCGCGGCGGCGATGGCGAGCCGCAAGGCGTGCGCGACGCCAAGGAGGCCGCCGAGCAGGCCGCCCACCGCATCGCCGAAGCCACCCGTGATGCCGCGCAGCGCTTGCGCGAGGTCGGCAAGGAGGCGCTCGACAGCGTGCGCAGCCGGCCGGAGTCGGCCTCCCAGCCCCCCGCGCAGGATGCAGCGCCCATCGAGGACCGCGTGCCGGCGCCGGTCGAGGGCGGCGGTGAATCCGCCGGCAAGTGAGCGCGGCCGTCGGCCAGATCGGTCACGATGCTGCGGGACGGATGGGCTGCCATCGCCCTGGTGGCCCGAACGGCTGACGTCGCCCACCGCGGATTGTTCGTTCTAGTTAAATAGCGAGCTCAGGAAAACGATCTTTATCGGTCGAGCGCAAACAGCGATCATCGGCGTCCGTTGTCCATCCCTGCCCTCCTGGATCGATCCGCCATGCTCGCCCATCTCGAACGTCCGCGCGGCGCGGCCCCCGGGCTGCGCCGTGTCCGCGACGACTACGGCCTCACCTATTTCGCGAACGGCCTGATCGGCTTCATCTTCTCCGCCACCGGTCCGGTCGCGATCATCCTCTCGGTGGGGACGCGTGGCGGCCTGAGCGAGGCCGAGCTCGCGTCCTGGGTGTTCGGCGTGTTCTTCATCAACGGGCTGATCACGCTGGCGATGAGCTGGCGCTACCGGATGCCGCTCGGCTTCGCATGGACCATCCCCGGCACCGTGCTGGTCGGCCCTGCCCTGCAGCACCTGAGCTTTGCCGAGATCATCGGCGCGTTCTACGCCACCAGCCTGCTGGTCGTGGTGCTCGGCGCCAGCGGCTGGGTGCGACGGGTGATGTCCGCGCTGCCGATGCCGATCGTGATGGGCATGGTGGCCGGGGTGTTCCTGCGCTTCGGGCTCGACATCGTGCGTGCGCTCGACAGCGACGCGGCGATCGCCGCACCGATGATCATCGCCTTCCTGTTGCTGTCGGCCAGTCCGGTGTGGGCGAGGCGCATGCCGCCGGTGATCGGCGCGCTGCTCGTCGGTGCCCTCGTGATCGCGCTTCTCGGCCGTATCGACGCCGGCGCGCTCGTCGGCTTCGCCTTCGCCCAGCCGCTGCTGCAGGCGCCGGTGTGGTCGGTCGCGGCGCTGGTCGAACTCGTCGTGCCGTTGGCGATCACCGTGCTGGTGGTGCAGAACGGCCAGGGTGTCGCGGTGCTCGACAACGCCAGACACGCGGCACCGGTGAATACGGTGGCCTTCGTGTCCGGCATCGGTGCCTTCTTCAGTGCGATGGTCGGCGCGGTGAGCTCCTGTCTGACCGGGCCGACCAACGCGCTGCTGACCTCGTCGGGAGAGCACGGTCGCCAATACACCGCAGCGCTCACCTTCGGCCTGTTCGGCGTGCTGTTCGGTCTGATGGCGCCTACCTTCACCGGGCTGATGCTGGCGGCGCCCAGGGAATACGTCATGGTGCTCGGCGGTCTGGCCATGCTGCGCGTGCTGCAGGGCGCCTTCGTGGCGTCCTTCGGCGGCGGCAGATTCACCCTCGGTGCGCTGGTCAGCCTGGTCGTCACCGTCGCCGACATCGGCCTGTTCAACATCGGCGCCGCGTTCTGGGGCCTGGTCGCCGGTTTCGGGGTGTCGTGGCTGATGGAAAGACAGGACTTCACCGCCCTTGCAAACCGCGGCTGAGCGACGCGTTAAACAAGGTCGTCGGGCGGTCAAGGGTGCTGACGGTGATCAGCTCAATCGACATGTCAATTCACGGCAGGAAGTGACCCGCGCGGGCCGCTCAGGCGGCGTGTGCCTGCGCCGCGGCTGCCGTCAGCACGCGCAGCGCTGACAGGCCGCCCAGGGCGTCGTTTTCATGCCGTGTCCTGGCCCTCGATGCGCAGGTCGAGCCGCTCCAGCAGGCTGCGGTCGCGGCCGGTCTTGGGGTTGCTGGTGGTGAGCAGGTGGTCGCCGTAGAAGATCGAGTTGGCCCCGGCCATCAGGCACAGCGCCTGCAGGGCCTCGTCCATCTGTTCGCGACCGGCCGACAGCCGCACGTAGCTGCGCGGCATGGTGATGCGCGCCACCGCGATGGTGCGCACGAACTCGAACGGGTCGATCGGATCGACGTCGGCCAGCGGCGTGCCCGGGATTGGCACGAGGTTGTTGATTGGCACCGACTCCGGCGGCGGCTCGAGGTTGGCGAGCTGGGCGATGAGGCCGGCGCGATGGGCGCGGCTCTCGCCCATGCCGACGATGCCGCCGCTGCATACGTTGATGCCGGCCGCGCGCACGTTGTCCAGGGTGTCGAGGCGGTCCTGATAGGTGCGGGTGCCGATGACCTTGCCGTAGTACTCGGGCGCGGTGTCGAGGTTGTGGTTGTAGTAGTCGAGGCCGGCGTCCTTCAGGGAACTGGCCTGGTCGGCGTCGAGCATGCCCAGGGTCATGCAGGTCTCGAGGCCGAGCGCCTTCACCTCGCGCACCATCGTCGTCACGCGTTCCATGTCGCGCGCCTTCGGCGAGCGCCAGGCCGCGCCCATGCAGAAGCGGCTGGCGCCCTGCGCCTTGGCGGCCCTGGCGGCCTCGATCACCTCATCGACCGGCATCAGCTTCTCGGCCTTCAGGCCGGTGTCGAAATGCGCCGACTGCGAGCAGTAGCCGCAGTCCTCGGCGCACCCGCCGGTCTTGATCGAGAGCAGGGTGGACAGCTGGATGGCGTTGGGGTCGAAGTGCTCGCGATGCACCTGGCGGGCCCGGAACACGAGCTCCATGAAGGGCAGCGCGAACAGGGCCTCGACGTCCTCGACCCGCCACGCAGCGGGCTTGGCCGGGGTGGCGGACGGGTTGGCGGTGCGGCGCAGGGCTTCGGGCGACAGGGTGGCAAGCGTGGTCATGCGGTCTCCTTGAGGGCGGAACTGGAATCGAACAACACGTGCAGCGCCGGCACGTTGAGATAGGGGGCGATGGCCTCGGGCGTGGGTTGCGGCAGCCGTGGCACGAGGCCCAGGCAGGGTGCATTGCCCAGCCCGGCGGTGAGGGCATCGATCGTTGCGGAGGCCTGGAGCATCGCCGGGTCGACGGTGTTGGCGACCCAGCCGCACAGCCGCAGTCCGCGCGCACGCACGGCTTCGGCAGTGAGCAGCGCGTGATTGATCGCGCCCAGGCGCAGGCCGACGACCAGCAGCACCGGCAGGCCCAGGTCGCGCGCCAGGTCGGCACTGTCCCAGTCGCCGGCGGCGTCGAAAGGCACGCGGAAACCGCCCACGCCTTCGACCACCACCCGGTCGCAACGCGCCGCCGCCGCCTCGATGGTCGCCAGGATACGGCCGCGGTCGATGCCGCGGCCTTCCAGCGCCGCGGCGACGTGCGGTGCGCAGGCGGCCTCGAACTGGAACGGCGCGATCTCGTCGATGCCGAGTGGCACATTGCTCGCTGCGCGCAGTGCATGGACGTCCTCGTTGATGCGTTCGCCATCGATCACGCTCATGCCGGCAGCGACCGGCTTCAGCCCGGCGACGCGCAGTCCGGTCTTGCCCAGCAGGCTGACGATGGCGGCGGCGACGGTGGTCTTGCCAATCTCGGTGTCGGTGCCGGTGATGAAACAGCCACGGACCATTACGGCGTCTCCGGAAATTCTGTGAAAGCGTCAAAACCTGGGCGATGGCGCGGGGCTCGGCTCATGGTTGCTTCATCCATTATCGCGCGCCCTTACAGGCGCTTGTTCAGAACGGCGTACACCACCTGATAGGTGGCCGGCAAACCCTCGGTCGTGCGCAAGCCCTCGTATGCGGCAGCCAGGGCGCGGATCCGCGCCGGGCCGGTGAGTCCGCCCGGACGACCGGGGTTGAGGTTGTGCGCACCGAGATCCTTGAGCGAACGGGTCAGCGCACGCAGGTCGGGAAAGTGCAGCGTCTGCGCCCGGCGTTCAAGCGTGCTCACGTCGAGCCCGCTTTCCGCGCACAAGGTCTCGTAGTCGCGGAATGCGCGGAAGCGGTTGACGTGGGTGAAGCCGTCCACCGCCCGCCAGCTGTCGTGCAGTTCGCCCAGGGTGCCCGCGCACAGGCTGCTGAAGGCCAGCACCCCGCCTGGCCGCAGCACCCGCTGTGCCTCGCCCAGCACGGCGGCGAAGTCGCCGCACCACTGCACGGCGAGGCTGGAATAGATCAGGTCAAGGCTGGCGTCGCGCAGCGGCAGGGCCTCGGCGTCGCCGACGATGAAATGGCGCGCACCGCCCCGCGGACGGGCATGGCGGAGCATGCCTTCGGCCAGATCCAGGGCCGCGCCCGCATCGGCGCCGAAGCGCTCCGCCAGTAGCCGGGTGAAGTGTCCGGTGCCACAGCCCAGATCGAGCCAGCGGGGGGCGGTCAGATGCGGAAGGCGCGCCAGCAGCTGTGCGCCAACCTGGCGCTGCAGCGAGGCGACCGCATCGTAGCTGCCCGCCGAGCGGGAGAAGGAGGCGGCCACCCGACGCTTTTCAGGTACGGCAGGCAGGTGCTCAGGCATCGCCGTCTCCGTCGATGAAGGCCAGGATCGCCGCCGCGAGCTCGCCGGGCTGTTCCAGCGGGAAGGCGTGGCCGACGTCCTCGATCAGCCCGATCCCGGTGTTCTGCCGAAGCGCCAGCAGGTCGCCCGCCACTTCGGCCGGCACCAGGGCGTCGGCGCCGGCAAACAGGTGCAACTGCGGACCGGCGAAGCCTTGCAGCGCGCGGCGCCCATCCAGACCACCGAGCACCTGCAGCCCGGCCAGCAGTATCCGTGGCGCGCCGTGTGGTGCCGCGGCCTGCAGTTGGCGCGCCAGGCCGCGGGCGTCCACGGAACCCTGCGCGCAGAGCAGGCAGAAGCGCTTGAGGGTGGCGGCGGGGTTGCTGCGGCAGCCCTCGACGAAGGCGTTGAAGCTCGCCTCGCCCATCCCGTGCGGCCAGTCGGCGCTCGCCACGAAACGCGGGTTGCTGGCCAGGGTCAGCAGGCCGCGGCAGCGTTCGCCGCGCAGCGCCGCCAGTTCGCTGGCGAGCATGCCACCGAGCGACCAGCCGCCCAGCCAGGTCTGTGACGGAAGGCGCTCGTCCAGTTCCTGCAGCCAATCCCGCGCGTCGCCACTGGCCCGTTCGGGCAGGGGTGCGATATCCACCTGCAGCATGGGATCGCGCGCGCGCAGGGTTTCGGTCAGCGGCACCAGCGGCGCGTCGCCCAAGCCCCAGCCAGGCAGCAGGATGAGGCGCTTACGCATGGTGGTTTCCCCCAGGCTGGCATGCGGCAAGAGCGTCGATCAGGCGTTCGACGTCGTCCAGCGTGTGCGCCGCGCTGAGCGTGATGCGCAGCCGTGCCGTATTGACTGGCACGGTGGGCGGGCGG
This sequence comes from Thauera sp. JM12B12, assembly GCF_039614725.1. Lineage (NCBI taxonomy): Bacteria > Pseudomonadati > Pseudomonadota > Betaproteobacteria > Rhodocyclales > Zoogloeaceae > Thauera > Thauera sp. JM12B12. The sequence continues at coordinate 76,146 of NZ_CP154859.1, forward strand.
ATCGCAGGCACCCACAGGCCTGCCGCCTCGAGCGTTGCAGCCAGCGCCAGTGCGGCGGTGTTGTCGCCGACGATCAGCGGCTGGATGGGCGTGGCGGAAATGCCCAGTTGCCAGCCGCTGGCCGGATCGCGGGCGATCAACCCGGACAGGCGGTCGCGCAGCGCAGCGATCAGCGTGGCAAGCTGTCGCCGCCGTGCCGCGCCTTCCTCGCCCGTCATCAGCGCCAGGCTGGCACTCAGCGCATGCGCCAGCGCAGGCGGCATCGCGGTCGTGTAGATGTAGCTGCGCCCGCCCTGCACCAGGGCGTCGATCACCGCCGGATGGGCGGCGACGAAGGCTCCGGCCACGCCCGCAGCCTTGCCGAGCGTGCCCATGTAGATCAGGCGCTCGCTGCGCAGGTCGTAGTGCGCCAGCGTGCCCGCCCCGTGCGTGCCCAACACGCCGAAGCCGTGGGCGTCGTCGATGATCAGCCAGGCGTCGTGGCGTTCGGCCAGCGCAAGCAGGGCCGGCAGGTCGGCGAGATCGCCGTCCATGCTGAACACCGCGTCGGTGACGATCAGGCGCAGCGGCTGGCTGCACTCGTTGAGCATGGCCTCGAGCAGGTCGAGGCGCCCATGCGGGTAGCGGCGCATGCGCCCGTCGGCGAGCAGACCGGCGTCGATCAGCGAGGCATGGTTGAGCTTGTCGGCGAAGATCGCGGCCTCCCCGCCGCCGAGCGTGGTGAGCAGGGCCAGGTTGGCCATGTAGCCGCTGCAGAACAGCAGCGCGTGTGCGTCGGGCACCCAGGGCGCCAGCAGGCTGGCGAGTTCGCCTTCGAGCACGGCATGGGCGCGGCTGTGGCCGCTCACCAGGTGCGAGGCGCCGCTGCCTGCGCCCCAGCGCCGCGCGCCCTCGGCCAGGGCGGCGACCACGGTGGGGTGGTTGGCCAGACCGAGGTAGTCGTTGCTGGCGAAGTTCAGCACGGCATGCGCGCTGCCTTCATCGCCTCCGATCAGCTGCCGCGGTCCGCAGGGCGTGTCCGCGACCCGACGTCGGCGTACGCGCGCCGACGCCTCGCGCTCAAGCCGTTGCCGGGTCAGGTGCTGCAGCAGCATCGGGGCTCCGTGGCGTGGTGGGGGTTTCCAGCACTGCGTCGAGGGTCGCCCTGAGCCGCTCGGCGAGCCAGTGCGCGAGTTCGTCGTCGACGACGTAGGGCGGCATCAGATAGACGCTGCGGCCGATCGGGCGGATCAGCAGCTCGTGGCGCCGGCCGGCGAGGTGGAAGCGCTCGGCGAAACGCTCGCCGGCGAAGGCCTCGCGCACGTCGATGGCCCAGATCATGCCGCGCTGGCGCAGGTGCTCGAGGCGAACGTCCTCTGCCAGCGGCGCGAGCGCGGTGCTCAGTGCGGCGGCGCGGACGCGGTTGCCGGCGAGCACGTCGTCCTGCTCGAAGCGGTCCAGCACCGCCAGCGCCGCGCGACAGGCGAGCGCGTTGCCGGTGTAGGAGTGCGAGTGGAGGAAGCCGCGCGCCACTTCGTCGTCGAGGAACACGCGGTAGATGGCGTCGCGGCTCAGTACCAGCGACAGCGGCAGGTAACCGCCGCTGATGCCCTTCGACAGGCAGATGAAGTCCGGCCAGATCGGCGCCTCGCCGTTGGCCGCAGCCTGCTCGAAGGCGAAGAAGCTGCCGCTGCGACCGCAGCCGACGGCGATCTCGTCCGCGATCAGGTGTATCTCGTAAGTGTCGCACAGGGCGCGCAGGCCGCGCACGTAGGTGGCGTCGTGCATCGCCATGCCGGCCGCGCACTGCACCAGCGGCTCGACGATGAAGGCGGCGATGTGTTCGTGGCGGTCCTCGAACAGGCGGCGCACGTCCTCGAGCGCGCGCGCCGCGACCTCGGCCGCGGTCTCGCCGGCGCGTGCCTGGCGGGCATCGGGCGAGCGCACCCGGTGGGCGCGCATCAGCAGGGGATCGTAGGCGTCGCGGAAGACCGCGACATCGGTGACCGCGAGTGCGCCGAGCGTCTCGCCGTGGTAGCCGTGCTCGACGCAGACGAACTCGCGCTTTGCCGGGCGCCCCTGGTTGCGCCAGGCGTGGAAGCTCATCTTCAGCGCGATCTCGACCGCCGAGGCACCATCGCTGGCATAGAAGGCATGGCCCAGCACGCCGCCGGTCAGGGCGCTCAGGCGCTCGGCCAGCTCCACCGCGGGCGCATGCGTGCAGCCGGCGAGCATCACGTGCGGCAAGGTGTCGAGCTGCGCGCGCAGCGCCGCGTTGATGCCGGCATCGGCGTGGCCGAACAGGTTGACCCACCACGAGCTGTTGGCATCGAAGTAGCGCTGTCCGGCGGTGTCGTACAGCCACGGGCCCTGGCCGCGGGCGATGGGCAGGGGCGGCACGGCAGTCAGGCGCTGCATCTGGGTGCAGGGGTGCCAGACATGCGCGATGCTGCGCCGCTGCAGATCGCTCGGATCGTGCAGCGGGGCCTCCGTCGGGGGCGAGGCGACAGGATTCATCACCATATCATTCTGTATACATAATTATATAAATCGAAACTATTCTCTCATTTCCTCCAGCCGATGCAAAGCGGGCGGGAACCTTTCACCCCCGCTCTCCGGTCCGAGCCGCATCGCCGCCTAGAATGTCGGCCTCACGCTTCCGCCCCGCCTCCATGTCCGCCTCCGAACCCCGCTACACCCCGGTCGACGCCCCCGCCTCGACCACAGACGCCATCCGCATCCGCGGTGCGCGCCAGAACAACCTGCGCAACCTCTCGCTTGACCTGCCGCTGAACCGCCTGACGGTGGTGACCGGCGTGTCCGGCTCGGGCAAGTCCTCGCTGGTGTTCGACACGCTGTATGCCGAGGGCCAGCGGCGTTACGTCGAGACCTTCTCGCCTTACGCGCGCCAGTTCCTCGACCGCATGGACAAGCCGCAGGTGGATCGGATCGAGGGCGTGCCGCCGGCGATCGCGATCGACCAGACCAACCCGGTGCGCACCTCGCGCTCGACGGTGGGCACGATGACCGAGCTCGCCGACCACTTCAAGCTGCTGTACGCGCGCGCCGCGCACCTGCACTGCCGGCATTGCGGTGCGCCGGTGCGGCGCGATTCGGCGGTCAGCATCGCCGCCGACCTGCGCGCGCGCGCGGTGGCCGCGGGCGACCCGCGGCTGGTGGTGTGCTTTCCGGTGACGGTGCCGGCCAACTTCAGCGAGGCGGAGGTGACCGGCCTGCTCAATGCGCAGGGTTACACCCGCATCCAGGAACGCATCGCCGCGGGCGGCGCCGAGGGCAACGACGTGCTGCAGGTGGTGCAGGACCGCTTCCGCGCGTCGAACGCCGAGGACGCGCGCCTGGCCGAGGCGCTGGAGACGGCGCTGGCGCGCGGCCATGGCCGGCTGTCGGTGTATGCGTCGGGCGAGGGCGTGAGGGCTCAGAAGACGCCGGGCGAGGCGGTGTGGCGCTATTCGTCCGGCCTGCATTGCGCGGACTGCGACATCCATTATTCCGAGGCGACACCCGGCCTGTTCTCGTTCAACTCGCCGATCGGCGCCTGCGAGACCTGCCGCGGCTTCGGGCGGGTGATCGGGGTCGATTTCGGCCTGGTCATCCCCGATGAGTCGAAGACGCTGGCCGAAGGCGCGGTGAAGCCCTGGCAGACCGAGAGCTATCGCGAGTGCCAGGAAGACCTGGCGAAGATGGCGAAGAAGTACGGCGTGGCGATGGACATCCCGGTGCGCGATCTGCCGCCGGAGCATCGCCACTGGCTGTTCGAGGGCGACCCGAAGTGGAAGAACTGGGACAGCTCCTGGCCGCGCTACTGGTACGGCGTGCGCCACTTCTTCGACTGGCTGGAGAGCAAGGCCTACAAGATGCACATCCGCGTGCTGCTGTCGCGCTACCGCAGCTACACGGAGTGCCCGGCCTGCCACGGGGCGCGCTTGAAGCCCGACGCCCTGCTCTGGCGCCTGCCGCTGAGAACCGAAGCCGTTGAAACACCGGTGGACGGATCAATGGGGTCAGACCCCATTGATCCAGGTCCCGCGCCCGCAAGCACTGCCTCCATTGGGAACCCGCATCCTGCGGAGCGAGGGTTGGCGATCCACGAGCTGATGGCCCTGCCGGTCGACCGCATCCGCGAGGCCATCGCCGCGCTCGCATTGCCCGGCGCGGCGGACGAGGCCACCGAGCTGGTGCTGGGCGAGATCCGCAGCCGGCTCACCTACCTCGCCGACGTCGGCCTCGGCTACCTGACGCTGGACCGCCAGTCGCGCACGCTGTCGGGCGGCGAGGTGCAGCGCATCAACCTGACCACCGCGCTCGGCACCTCGCTGGTGAACACGCTGTTCGTGCTCGACGAGCCTTCGATCGGCCTGCATCCGCGCGACATCGGCCGCATCCTCGGCGTGATGACGCGGCTGCGCGATGCCGGCAACACGCTGGTCGTGGTGGAGCACGACCCGCAGGTGATGGTCGCCGCCGACGAGCTGCTCGAGATCGGCCCCGGTCCGGGCGAGCGCGGCGGCAACATCGTCGCGCGCGGCACGCCGGGCGAGATCGCGGCGAATCCGGATTCGGTGACCGGCCCCTGGCTGGCGGGGAAGAAGCGCATCGACGTCGATCGTCCGCCGCGGCCGGTGGATGACGCCACGCTGCGGCTGAAGCTGGTCGGCGCGCGTCAGCACAACCTGCGCGACCTCAGCGTCGGCTTTCCGCTGCAGCGCCTGACCTGTCTGACCGGCGTGTCCGGCTCGGGCAAATCGACGCTGATCCAGGATGTGCTGTACCCGGCGCTCGCCAAGCATTTCGGCGAAGCGACCGAATCGCCGGGCGTGTTCGATCGGCTGGAAAATGTGGATAACTTGCGCGGCGTGGTGATGGTTGACCAGTCACCGATCGGCAAGAGCTCGCGCTCCAACCCGGTGAGCTACGTCGGCGCCTGGGACCCGATCCGCAACCTGTTCGCCGCCCTGCCGGAGGCGAAGCAGCGCGGCTACACCCCCGGCACCTTCAGCTTCAACGCCGGCACCGGTCGCTGCCCGACCTGCACCGGCTCGGGTTTCGAGCACGTCGAGATGCAGTTCCTGTCCGACGTCTGGCTGCGCTGCCCCGACTGCGAAGGCAAGCGCTATCGCCCGGAAATCCTTGAACTTCAATGGGATGGACGTTCGGTGGCGGACGTGCTCGAGCTTACCGTGCATGAGGCGCTGGACGTCTTCCGCGAACATCCCAAGGTGCTCGCCGCGCTCGCGCCGCTCGCCGACGTCGGCCTCGACTACCTGCGCCTCGGCCAGCCGGTGCCGACGCTGTCGGGCGGCGAGGCGCAGCGCCTGAAGCTCGCCGGCCACCTCGCCGAGGCGGCGCAGAAGAAGCCTGTACGCAAAGCCAGTGCTGTGGATAAGTTTGGGAGCAAAGCTGGGGAGAAACCGGGTGGCCCTGGGGCTCGGGCTGGCAAGGGGGCTTCAGCTGGGGCCGCCCTCCAGGCCGAGCCGCCTGAGCCTGGCCTCCTCTTCCTCTTCGACGAACCCACCACCGGCCTGCACTTCGAGGACGTCGCCAAGCTGCTCGGCGCCTTCGACAAGCTGCTGCAGGCCGGGCATTCGCTGATCGTGATCGAGCACAACCTGGACGTGATCGCCGCGTCCGACTGGATCATCGACCTCGGCCCCGAGGGGGGTGACGGCGGCGGCGCGATCGTCGTCGAAGGTCCGCCGGAGGTGGTGCGCGCGCACGACGGTTCGCACACTGGCAGGGCGTTGCGCGATTACGCCGAGTCGCTCGCCCGCACCCGGGAAAGCGGCGAACGGGACACAGGGGCCAGCCCCCGATTTCCTTCAGGAGATGATCAGGGTCTGGCCTCTGTTTCCTCCGTGCAAGCTGGTGAGCTGACGCACCGTGGGAGCGGGCTTGCCCGCGAATCTGCAGCGCTCGGGGCGTTCGCGGGCAAGCCCGCTCCCACGGCGCTCGTTGCTGCCGAGCCGCGGGTGGAATACCGGGCGGTCGCTGCCCCGGCGATCGCTGGATCCGTCATCGAGATCCGCCATGCCCGCGAGCACAACCTGAAGAACGTCAGCCTGCAGATTCCGCGTGACCAATTCACCGTGATCACCGGCCTGTCCGGCTCGGGCAAATCCACGCTGGCCTTCGACATCGTCTTCGGCGAGGGCCAGCGCCGCTACCTGGAATCGCTCAACGCCTACGCCCGCCAGTTCGTGCAGCCGGCCAGCCGGCCCGACGTGGACGGCCTGTTCGGCATTCCGCCCACGGTGGCGATCGAGCAGCGCACCAGCCGCGGCGGGCGCAAGAGCACGGTGGCGACGCTGACCGAGATCCACCCCTTCCTGCGCCTGATGTACGTGAAGCTGGGCACGCAGTTCTGCCCCGACTGCGACGTGCCCGTGACGCCGCAGAGCTTCGAAGCCATCGTCGCGCAGATCCAGCGCGAGCTGCGCGGCCAGTCCATCGAAGTCCTCGCGCCGCTGGTGATCAACCGCAAGGGTCTGTACACCGACCTCGCCAAGTGGGCACGCGCCAAGGGCCATGCGCAGCTGCGCGTCGATGGGGAATACCTGCCCACCCATAAATGGCCGCGCCTGGACCGCTACAAGGAGCACAACATCGAGCTGCCCACCGGCATGGTGATGGTGCAGCCCGAGCACGAGGCCACGCTGCGCGAATTCGTGCGCCAGGCGCTGGAGATCGGCAAGGGCGTGATCAAGGTGCTGCGGATTTCAATGGGGTCTGACCCCATTGAAATTACCATTGAAATTACCTTCTCCACGCTGCGCGCCTGCCCGAGCTGCGGCACCGGCTTCCCCGAGCCGGACCCGCGCTTGTTCTCGTACAACGCCAAGCACGGCTGGTGCCCCAAGTGCTACGGCACCGGCCTGAAGACCGCAGCGCGCATCGAGGACCCGGACGCGCTCGACCTCGGCGATGCGGAGGAGGTCATCGTCAGCGACGAGCCCTGCCCGGCCTGCGACGGTGCGCGCCTGAACCCGGTGGCGCGCGCGGTGCGCTTCCGCGAGCTCGGCCTGCACCAGCTCGCGGCGCAGCCGGTGGACAAGGCGGCGAGCTTCTTCGCCGATCTGGCGCTGAACGAGCGGGAAACCGACATCGCGCGCGATCTCGTCAGCGAGATCCGCGGGCGGCTCGCCTTCCTGCAGCACGTCGGTCTTGGCTACCTGGCGCTGGATCGCGCCGCGCCCACGCTGTCGGGCGGCGAGGCGCAGCGCATCCGGCTGGCGGCGCAGCTCGGCTCCAACCTGCGCGGCGTGTGCTACATCCTCGACGAGCCGACGATCGGCCTGCATCCGCGCGACAACCGCCTGCTGCTCGACACCCTGGAGGCGCTACGCGACCGCGGCAACACCTTGCTGGTGGTCGAGCACGACGAGGACACCATCCGCCGCGCCGACCACGTCATCGACCTCGGCCCCGGTGCCGGCGTGCGCGGCGGTCGGGTGGTGGCCGAAGGGCGCATCGACGACCTGCTCGCCGCGCCCGAATCCGCCACCGGCGCATGCTTCCGCCACCCGCTGCAGCACCCGCTGCGCCCGCGCCGCGCGGTCCCGGACGATCACGCGGCGATCCGCATCGAGGGCGCCAGCCTGCACAACCTGCGCGACGTCGACGTGCGCATCCCGCTCGCGCGCCTGACGGTGGTCACCGGCGTGTCCGGCTCGGGCAAGTCCAGCCTCGCGCGCGACGTGATCCACGCCAACCTGCGCGCGCGCCTCGGCGACCCCGAGGCCACCCGCGCCCGCCGCCGCGGCCAGGCGCAGCCGGAGGAAGTCGACCAGGCCCTGGTCGGCTGCAAGGGCCTCCACGGCTGGCAGCAGGTCGGCCGCGTGCTGGAAGTCGACCAGACCCCGATCGGCAAGACGCCGCGCTCCTGCCCGGCAACCTACGTCGGCTTCTGGGACGCGATCCGCAGGCTCTTCGCCGACACCTTCGACGCCCGCACCCGCGGCTGGAACGCCTCGCGCTTCTCCTTCAACACCGGCGCCGGTCGCTGCCCGGTGTGCGACGGCGCCGGCCAGACCACCGTCGAGATGAGCTTCCTGCCCGACGTGAAGACGCCCTGCGAGGCCTGCGGCGGCGCGCGCTTCAACCCCGAGACGCTGTCGGTGCGCTGGAAGGACAGGACGGTGGCCGAGGTGCTGGCGATGCCGGTGGACGAGGCGGTGGAGTTCTTCTCCGCGCATCCGGCGATCGCCCACCCGCTGCAGCTGCTGCAGGACGTCGGCCTCGGCTACCTGACCCTCGGCCAGCCCAGCCCGACGCTGTCGGGCGGCGAGGCGCAGCGCATCAAGCTCGTCACCGAGCTCGCCAAGGTGCGCCGCCGTCCGGGCGACGCGGAGGACACCGGCGGCGTGCCGCTGCCGGCCGACAAGCACAGCCTGTACGTGCTCGACGAGCCCACCGTCGGCCTGCACATGGCCGACGTCGACAAGCTGATCCACGTGCTGCACCGCCTCACCGACGCCGGCCACACCGTGCTCGTGATCGAGCACGACCTCGACGTCATGGCCGAGGCCGACTGGCTGATCGACCTCGGCCCCGAGGGCGGCGACGGCGGCGGCAGCGTGGTGGCCGAAGGTCCACCGGAGGTGGCGATGGCGACGGCGGAATCGCACACCGGTCGCCATCTGCGCGAGTTCCTGGCACAGCGCAGGCGCGCATGATGCACTGCAGCGGAACCATGGCATGATGTCCCGGTCATGAATTTTTGTGGGAGCGGGCTTGCCCGCGAATGGCGGGTAATCAAGCGCCGCTTTCGCGGGCAAGCCCGCTCCCACGGACAGTTGCGCCCACGGGTCGTTGCGGCGGCGGTCGTCCACCGAACCAACATGGATGAAGGGAAGAAAACAATGAACACACGCAGGGTCCGGGTCTGGGATCTGCCCACCCGTCTGTTCCACTGGTTGCTCGCCGTGCTGGTCGTGGCCGCCTACATCACCGCCCAGATCGGCGGCAGCCTCATCGAATGGCATGGCCGGGTGGGCATCGCCATCACCGGCCTGCTCGCCTTCCGCCTGGTGTGGGGCGTGGTCGGCTCGACCTATGCCCGCTTCGCCGACTTCGTGCCCGGTCCTGCGCATCTGTGGGCGCACCTGCGCGGGCACTGGAGCGGCCTGGGCCACAATCCGCTCGGCGCGCTGTCGGTGCTCGCGCTACTGGGCGTGATGCTCTACCAGGCCGTGACCGGCCTGTTCTCCAACGACGAGATCGCGTTCTCCGGCCCGCTGCGCGCGCTGGTGAGCAGCGACACCAGCGACTGGATGTCCGGCCTGCACCGGCAGAACTACTGGCCGATCATCGTGCTGGTGGGCCTGCACGTGTCGGCGGTACTGTTCTACGCGCTGGTGAAGAAGGACAACCTGGTGCGGCCGATGATCACCGGCATGAAGGAGGTCGACGAAGCCGACGCCCGACCCGCAGAGGGCGGCGGCGCGGCGGCCCTCGTGATCGCGCTGGTGATCACCGCGGCGGTGCTCTACTTCGTCACCGGCAGCTTCATCGAGCCTCCGCCCCCGCCTCCGCCCGCAGCCTGGTGACGTGCCGGCGCCCGAAAACGAAAAAGCCACCGCTGCATGCGGTGGCTTTTTCGCATCTGCGTTCGCCAGCCTCGCGGCCGGCGCAGCCGCATCACTCCATGCGGTACTTGTCGTGACAGGCCTTGCAGGTCGCGCCGGTGTCGCCGAACGCCTTCTGCACGGCGGCCTTGTCGCCGGTGGCAGCGACCTTGGCGAGGTTGGCGGCGGCGTTGTTGAAGTCGGTGGCGAGCTTGCCGACGTTCGGCATTTCCTGGAAGAACTCGGGCTTGACGCGGGTCTTGACGTCGCCGATGTCCTTCTCGGTGCCCGGGCCGTAGAGCGCGCCCATGCCCGAGCCGGCGATGCCGGCGATGGCGTTGGCGGCGGCCTGGACTTGCTGGGCATTGAACTCGCCCTCGAGGTTGGCCTTGATCTTGCCCATGTTCCAGCTCATGAAGCTGTAGCCGGCCTGGCGGAACTTGATCTGGTCCTCCGGCTTGACCTGGGCCGAGGCTGCCGTGGCGAGGGAAAGGGAGAGGATGCCGAGTGCGATCGCTTTTTTCATCTGAGACCTCCTGAATCAGCAGTGGGGGGAAGGGACGAGCTTGCAGGGAACACCGCAGACCCTGCGCGGCTGCCTTGGTTCCCGTGGCGCCGCACGGATGTGCGTGCCTGCCCGGCGCAAGCTTAATTCAGATTCGGTCGATATGCCCTCGTCAGATCGCGTGCTGGCGGTGGCGATCTGCGCTCAAGCCGCGGCGTTTTTGGTCGTAAGCGAGACAGAGGGCGTGTGCGCCAGGGCGCCGCGGAACGCCGTTCAGAACTGCGAGAAGACAAATGATCCGATTTTCCGATACACCGATATGGCTGCGTCTGACCGGCGTGATCTGGCTGATGATGCTCATCGCCTTCGGCAGCATGATCGCCTGGGAAACCCGGGTGAATCGCGACATGGCGATCGACCAGGCGAAGGACTTCGCGGGCACGGTCAATGAGATGACGATGGCTGGCCTCACCGGGATGATGATCACCGGCACGGTCGCCCAGCGCGATGTCTTCCTCGACCAGATCAAGGAGCTCACCGTCGTCCAGGACCTGAAGGTCATCCGCGGCGAGGCGGTCAGCAAGGTGTTCGGCGACGGCGGCGTGGCGACGGTGGGGGGCGATGCGGACGAGCATCTCGCCCTCGCCGAGGGCCGCAGCACGCTGCGTGTCGAGCACAGCGCCGAGCATGGCGAGCATCTGCGCGTGGTCATCCCCTCGCTCGCATCCAGCGACTGGCTCGGCAAGGACTGCATCGCCTGCCACCAGGTGCCGGCGGGAACACCGCTCGGCGCGGTGTCGATGCGCATCTCGCTCGACAAGGCGAACGCCGCGGTGCGCAGCTTCCGCAACGAGAGCATGGTGTTCGCCGCCCTGGTCTCGATTCCGCTGATCGTCTTCATCTACCTTTTCATCAGCCGCTTCGTCACCCGCCCGCTTGCCCAGCTCAACGAGGGCATGGCGCAGATCGCGCAGGGCGGGGGCGACCTCACCCGCCGCCTGCCGGTGCGGGGGGCCGACGAGATCGGACGCACGGCGGGCACCTTCAACGACATGATGGCGACGATCGGCGGCCTGGTGCGTCAGGTCGGCGACTCCGCCTCGGCCGTCACCGGCGCGGCCCACCGCGTCGTCGACAAGGCTGCCGCGGTGGCGGAGAGTTCGCACCGGCAGAACGACAGCTCGGTGAGCGCCGCCAATACGGTCGACGCGATGATGGACAACATCGCGGCGGTGGCCGGGCGCACCGAGGCCGTGCGCACGCGCTCGCACGACAGCCTGCAACGCTCGCAGGAAGGCCAGCGCAGCCTGGAGCGCCTGGTCGGCGAGGTCGGCGAGGCGGAGTCGGCGGTACGCCAGATGGCGGAGGCGGTCACCGCCTTTGTCGACTCCACGCAGGCGATCTCGCGCATGACCAGCGAGGTGCGCGAGATCGCCGAGCAGACCAACCTGCTCGCACTCAACGCCGCGATCGAGGCGGCTCGGGCGGGTGAGCAGGGCCGCGGCTTCGCGGTGGTGGCCGACGAGGTGCGCAAGCTGGCGGAGAAGTCGGCACGCTCGGCGGGCGAGATCGACGAGATCACCCGCGACGTCAGCCGCCGCTCGGGTTCGGTGCGGGGCGCCATCGACGACGGGCTCGGCCACCTCGAGTCGAGTCGCGAGATGGCGGCGGCGGTCATGCAGGTGCTGTCGCAGGCCAACGCGCTGGTGGTCGAGGTCGGCGAGGGCCTGGACCGGATCGCCGACGCGAGCCGCGAACAGCGCACGGCCAGCGAGTCGGTCACGCGCCGCATCGGCGAGATCGCCGGCATGGCGCGCAGCAACAACGATGCCCTCGAGCACACGGTCAGCGCGGCGCGCGAGCTCGGCGAGCTGGCCTCGCGCCTGCAGGATTCGGTGTCGCGCTTCCGCTGCTGAGCCGGGTCCGATGGGTGGCGGCGCGGGTCGGCGCCGCGCGCAACGAGAAGGGCGGCGCCCGACGAAGGCCCCGCCCTTCCTGCATTTCGCCGCCGGCGCTGCTTATTCGATGCGCACCGGAACGAAGATGCGCGCTTCGCCGCGCTGAATGAGGAGTGCGAAGCGCGGGCCGGCGCGCTCGAGCAGGGCGCGCAGTTCGGCGATGCTGGTCACCGGCTGGTTGTTGAACGCGAGGATCACGTCGCCGCGCTGCAGGCCGGCGCGCGCAGCCGCACCGTCGGCGCCCTCGACCACGATGCCGCCGCGCAGATTGAGTTCGGCGGCTTCCTGTGCGGTCAGTGCGCGCGCGCTCAGGCCGAGCTTCTCGCCGATGCGCTCGACCTGGGTCGGCGCGGGCGGGCCGCCGGCGATCGTCTCGTTGCGCAATTCGTCGAGGGTGGCGGTGACGTCGCGGCTGCGGCCCTCGCGCCAGACCTCGAGCTTCACGCGCGTGCCCGGGCGCTTCTCGCCGATCACGCGCGGCAGCTCGGCCGAGTCGTTGATGCGCCGGCCGTCGACGCTGAGCACGACGTCGCCCGCCTGCAGGCCGGCCTTGTCGGCCGCGCTGCCCGGCTCCACGCTCGCCACCAGCGCGCCACGCGCGTCCGGGAGGCCGAAGGACTGCGCGAGGTCCTTGTCGACGCCCTGGATGGCGATGCCCAGCCGGCCGCGCTGCACGCGGCCATGTTCGACGAGCTGGTCCTTGATGTTCATCGCGACGTCGATCGGGATCGCGAACGAGATCCCCATGAAGCCGCCCGAGCGCGAGTAGATCTGCGAGTTGATGCCGATGACCTCGCCGGCGAGGTTGAACAGCGGTCCGCCCGAGTTGCCCGGGTTGATCGCGACGTCGGTCTGGATGAAGGGCACGTAGGTCTCGTCCGGCAGGCGGCGCGCCTTGGCCGAGATGATGCCGGCGGTGACGGTGTTGTCGAAGCCGAAGGGCGAGCCCATCGCCACCACCCATTCGCCGACGCGGGCGCTGTCGGCATTGCCGATCTTCACCGCCGGCAGGCCCTTGGCGTCGAGCTTGAGCAGGGCGACGTCGGTGCGGCGATCGATGCCGACCACGGTGGCCTTGAATTCGCGCTTGTCGATCAGGGTGACGGTCACTTCGGACAAGCCCGCATCCCCGTCCTCGCCGGCCACGACGTGGGCATTGGTGAGCACGTAGCCGTCCGGGCTGACGATGAAGCCCGAGCCGATGCCCTGGCGCGCGCGCGGGCCCATGCCCGGCTGGCCGGGGAAGCCCGGCATCGGTACGCCGAAGCGGCGCAGGAAGTCGTAGAACGGATCGTTGGCGAAGGGGTTCTCGCCCGCCGTGCCCTGCGCGGCGCGCTGCACCACCCGGATGTTGACCACGGCCGGGCCGACCTGCTCGACGAGGTCGCCGAAGTCGGGCAGGCCGTAGCGGTTCGGTGACACCATGGAGGCGGCCGGCGCGGCCTGGGCATGTGCGGACGGGACGAGCGCCGTGCCGGGTAGCGCGGCGACGATGGAGAGGGCGAGCGTGGTCGCGAGTAGGTGCTTGCGCATGGTCGATTCCGTGGTTGGTTCAATGCCGACGACGGGCAGTGGACGCCGATTCGTTTCGTCTGTTCCCTTGTTCACAACTGTTTGCAAGTTTGGGGCGTGCCCGACGCTGATCAAGTGTCGGGCCGGCATCTCCGGCGCGCGCGGGCTCAGAACGGCAGGTCCACGGTCAGGAAGACCTGGCGCCCAGTCCTGTTGGGTGTGCGCCCGCGGTGCTGGGGCATGGCCTGCAATGGCTTGTGGGCGAGCTCCTGGTGGTCGCCGAGCAGGTTGATGGCGGTCAGGCGCATGTCGACCACCTGGCTGCCTGCGTGCAGGCGGCGGCCAAGGCTCCAGTCGAGGCTGGTGTAGGCGGGAACGGTGTGGCGCAGGCCCGGCACGTAGCCGGTGCCCGCCTCCAGCGGCCCCATTCGCAGCAGGCTCAGGGTCGACTGCCAGGCACCGATGTCCTGCAGCCAGGTCAGCGTGGCGGCGTGCGGCGCCACGCTGCGCCGCACTGCCGGCGCGTCTGCGCGGCGGTCGATGAGGGTGTGGCTGAACAGCAGCGTGGTCCCCGCGCGCGGCTCGAGGCTGAGCTGGTACTCGAGGCCGGTGAGGCGGATCGTGCCGGGCATGTTTGCCCACTGCGTGGCGCCCATGACCTCATGGATCAGGTAGGGCCGCTCGCCCTCGAATGCCTGCAGCGTCGCGCTGCGCTCGAAGGGCGCGGTAAGTGCGATCGGGGTGCGCCGGATGTAGTCGCGGATACGCTCGTCGAACACGCGAACGTCGAGCAGGCCGCCCCAGGGCGTCGCGCCGAGGTAGCCGATCTCCCAGGCGTCGATCTGCTGCGGGCGGAGGCTCGCATTCGGGGTGTGGCGCTGATTGACCACGCCGAGGCCGTCGACCGACACGCGTACGTTGGCCCAGCGCTCGTAGAGGGTGGGCTGGCGCCAGGCGCGGGAATAGCCGATGCGCCAGGTCATGTCGTCGCGGGGCTGCCAGTTCAGGAAGACGCGCGGAGCGAAGCGCAGGCGGTCGTGCTCGAGGTGCTCGGCCATGGCACCGACGTTCCACAGCCAGCTGGGCGCGCTGCGCCACTCGGCGTTGCTGAACAGCCGCCACTCATGTTGCGAGGGCCGGCGGCCGTCCTGGAACAGGAAGTCGGATTCGATACGGTCGTAGCGCCACTCGCTGCCCCACAGCACGCGCAGGCCTTCGGCCGCGGTGAAGCGGTGCTGGAGCGCGATGTTGTCGCGCAGGCTGCTGCGGTTGTTGTTCACGTCGCCGAACAGCCGTGGGCTGGCGAGCAGCCTGGCGCACAAGGGGCCGATCCCGGGGGCGCCGGGGGAACAGTTCGCCTGCGAGTCTACCCGCCAGGCATCGGTGGTGTGCTCGCGGTTGCGGTACCAGGATAGCGACCATTCTTCGTCCGCGGAGGGGACGTGGCGCCATGCGATGTGAACGCTGTGGTCGCGCTGCTCGAGATCGCGCTCGCCGCTGCCGTCGAAGAGGGTGTCCGGATAGCCCTCGCCGAGCCGGCCCTCGGTGTAGCCGGCGGCGAATTCGATTGCATCGGTGGCGCCGAGATCGACGTCGCCGCGCAGGCCGACACGGCGCAGGTGCTGGTCGTCGCGCAGGCCTGGCCAGCCGTCATCGCGCTGCTCCTGTACGCTCAGGCGCAGGCCCAGCACGCCCGCATGGACGAGCGTGCGCGCCTCCAGGTCTGCAATTCCGGCGCTGCCGATCCGCGTCCGCAGCGAACTGCCGGTTTCCGCGGCGGTGTGGCGGGTGACGATGTTGACCACGCCGAGAAAGGCGTTCGAGCCGTAGCTTGCCGAGTTCGAACCGCGGACGATCTCGATGCGCTCGATGTCGGCGAGCGTCACCGGCAGCGCGCTCCAGTTGGCGCCGCCGGAGTAGTGCGGCGAATAGACCGAGCGTCCGTCCACCAGCACCTGCATCTGGTTGGGATAGTCGGCGCCGAGCCCGTGGTAGGTGACCCACTGCTGGTGGCCCCGCTCCTGCGCGACCTGCATGCCCGGCACCAGGCGGAACAGGCGGGCGAGGTGGCGATAGCCGCTTGCAGCGATAAGGTCGGCGTCGATCACCGTGACCGCGCCCGGCGTGTCCTGCAAGGGCTGCGGCAGTCGCGAGGCGCTGAGCACGACCGGCAGGGGCTGGAAGAAACGGTCTTCGGCCCGCAGCGGCAGCGCGAGGCAGAGCGCCATCAGGGCAATGAGCGGCGTGAGGCGTTGGCGTGCGGGGAGCGTCATCGATGCGAAGGAGGGGACCCGTGCGAGTGCCGAAGTATACCGACGCGCCGCCGGACCGGCGCTGAGCACCGGTCCGGCGTAAGAGGTAATATTCCAGCGTCGCTGCCCGGTTCGGGTGCCCGGAACGAGTTCTCCACTTTCGTCATGACACTTACCGACCTGCGCTATCTCGTCGCCCTCGCCCACGAGCGGCACTTCGGCCGCGCAGCCGAAAAATGCCACGTCTCCCAGCCCACGCTCTCGGTCGCGGTGAAGAAGGTCGAGGAGGAGCTCGGCATCCAGCTCTTCGAGCGCAGCGCCTCCGAGGTCAAGATCACCGAGACCGGACGACGCATCGTGGCCCAGGCCGAGAAGGTGCTGATGGAGGCTGGCCAGATCCAGGAAATCGCCGCCGCCGGCAAGGACCCGCTTGCCGGCCCGCTGCGCGTGGGCGTGATCTACACCATCGGGCCCTACCTGCTGCCGCGCCTCATCCCGCGCGTGCACCAGCTCGCGCCCAGGATGCCGTTGATCATCCAGGAGAACTTCACCGCCCGCCTGGCCGAGTCGCTCAAGCGTGGCGAGCTCGACGTCATCGTCATCAGCCTGCCCTTCGAGGAGGCTGGCGTCGTCGCCCAGCCGGTGTATGACGAGCCCTTCCGCGTGCTGCTGCCGGCCGATCACCCGTGGACGGCCGAGCAGGCGATCGCCGCCGAGCACCTCGCCGATGATCAGCTGCTCCTGCTGGGCGCCGGCAACTGCTTCCGCGAGCAGGTACTCGAGGTGTGCCCGAGCTGCCGCAACATCGGCGGGCTGCAACGCACGCTCGAGGGCAGCTCGCTCGAGACCATCCGTCACATGGTCGCCACCGGGCTCGGCGTCACCGTGCTGCCGAGTTCGGCGGCCGACGAGCTGTCGAACCAGAATCAGCTCGTTGCGGTTCGCCCGTTCTCCGCGCCCGAACCCTCGCGCCGCGTGGCGCTCGCCTGGCGGGTCACCTATCCGCGCAGCGGGGCGATCGACGTGCTGCGGACGGCGATCCTCGACAGCGCCCTGCCCGGCGTGAGGCCGGTCGGACGCGGGCGTCCGTGATAGCCCTGCCGGATCAAGGGAATTCCATCGATCAATTGGATCAATCGTCGAAATTTGTCTAGCATGTGACTGCAGCCGGCGTCGAAAGGCGCCCAACGAATTGCTTCCACAAGGAGAGTCGGCATGGATATCGATATCGGCATCAACAAGAAGGATCGCGCGAAGATCGCGGAAGGCCTGTCCCGCCTGCTGGCCGACAGCTATACGCTGTACCTCACCACGCACAACTTCCACTGGAACGTCACCGGTCCGATGTTCAACACCCTGCACACGATGTTCGAGACCCAGTACAACGAACTCGCGCTGGCGGTGGATGAGATCGCGGAGCGTATCCGCGCGCTCGGCTTCCCGGCTCCGGGTACCTACAAGGAATTCCAGAAGCTCACCAGCATGAGCGAGCCGGAGGGCGTGCCGAACGCCCAGGAGATGATCCGCCTCCTGGTCCAGGGCCAGGAAGCGGTGGTCAAGACCGCGCGCAGCATCGCGCCGATCGCCGACAAGGCGAGCGACGAGCCTACGCTGGATCTGCTGACGCAGCGCATGCAGGTGCACGAGAAGACGGCCTGGATGCTGCGCAGCCTGCTCGAGGCCTGAGCGCGCGCCCTGGGGCGACCAACGAGAAACGGACCTGCGGGTCCGTTTTTCGTTTGGGTCAGAGCTGGATCACCAGCGTCTGGTAGAGCCCGCCGAACGCGGTGCGCTTGGCGATCGCGCCGCGATCGAGCCCTGGCGGCAGGTAGTCGGCGATCTCGTGCCGCCACAGGTCGAGCGCGAAAGGCTCGAGCGTACGCAGGACCGCATGCATCGGCAGCCGCAGCGGGTGCCAGCGCCGCGGCCGGTGGTAGTCGACGATCACCACCTTGCCGCCCGGACGCGTGACGCGCAGGGCTTCGGCCAGTGTGGCCCGGCGCACCGCCTCGGGCTGCTCGTGAAGAAGGAAGAACAGCAGGCTCGCATCGACGCTCGCGGTGGGGAAGTCGAGCGCGCTCGAATCCTGGCGGTGCAGCCGCACGGGGGAGTTCGTGCCGAGCTTGCGGCGCAGGTTGGCGAGCTGGATCGGGGCGACGTCGACGACGTCGAGCCGGCCCTTGCCGTGGAGGCGGGCGGCGATGCGCTGGGTGAAGTCGCCATACACGCAGGCGATCTGCAGCACGTGCTGCTCGATGCGCTCGCCGAACTCGTCGAGCGCCGCGTCGCGCAGGCGCCTGAAGTTGCCCCACAGGATGAGGTTCACCAGCCATTCGCGCTCGAACACGCGCACGGCCTTGGGATGCAGGTAGGCCCACCAGTAGATCTTCTGCAGATAGGCGGGAATGCCGGGTGCGGACAGCCCCGCCGGCGTGGCAGGGTCGCCGAAGGCGGGGGCGATGGCTTCGGAGCGGTCGTTCATCGGGGTCGGGGGTGTTGCGGCGGGCCCGGCCGGGCGCCCGCCGCGTTGTCGTTGTCGAGGGGTGTCGAATGAGGAAGGCGCGACCGCTGCCGGTCAAGCGACCGCGCCGGGCGGCGCCTCAGCGGGCGGGTTCGTCGTCGACCTCTTCCCAGCCGGTGATCATCGCCTTGAGGTGGGCGCCCACCGTGTGGCCGGTGGTGATCAGGTAGACGTGGGCGATCAGGAACAACAGCATCATGAAGGCGCCGGCGTTGTGCAGCAAGGCGATGGTGCCGAGGTCGGCGGCGAAGCCTGCGGCCACGAGCTCGTTGTAGAACAGGTAGGCCAGGCCCGAGAGCCAGATCAGCGGGTTGATCAGGACTTTCACCGCCAGGTAGGCCTGCGCCTGCATCGGGTTGTGCTTGCGCGCGCGGGTGACCTTGAAGGGATGCGGTTCGCCCTGGAAGATCCCCCACGCATAGTGACGGATCACCTTGTCGATGTTGCGGAAGGTCGGGACGTACTGGCGCCATTCACCGGTGGTGAAGTGCCAGAAGATCGCGAACACCCACAAGGTGATCAGTGCCCAGGCGGCGGTGGTGTGCACCGTGTGGGCGCCTTCGAAACCGAGCAGGGTGTAGCTGCCGTGGATCTCGAAGCCGGTGATGAGCAGGCCGATGATCAGCAGCGCCTGCGCCCAGTGCCAGAAGCGCTCGAAGCGGGCAAAGATGTAGATGCGTGCCATGACGTTCTCCCCTTCGGTTCAGTGCTTGCGGCGCAGGATGCGGATCAGCCCGTGCACCAGCACGCCGGCCAGCACCGCGGCGGCGGCCAGCCAGCCCAGGGTGTTCAGCCGCGGGTTGCGGTCGCGTCCGGGAATGTAGATGCCCTCGATGGCCTCGAGGCGCCCGCCGCGGGCATGGCATTCGTTGCAGCCCACTGCGTTCTCCTTGGGCGCCACCATGTGCGTGATCGGCCACGACATCTCGGTGTCGATGAAGTCGTATCTGCCCGAGAACGGTGCGCCCGATGCCTCCATGCCGCTGGCGATCGCCTTCTCCCAGCCGAAGTTCTTCCAGTACGCGGTGTCGTCGTTGCCCGCGGTGTGCGGGGTGACCAGGGTCTGGTTCCCGGCGTCGTAGGGCTGGCGGCCGCGGAACACCTTCATCGGCCAGATCAGCGAGCGGCCGTCGTCGGCGCTGCCGCCCAGCGTGTTGATCCGGGTCACGCCCTGGCTCTTGTCCACCTTGTCGCCGAGCAGGGTGTAGGTGACGTCGCCGTTGAACCAGCGGTACTCGGGCACGACGTTCTCGCCGAGGACGAAGTCGCCCTTCTTCGAGTCGTAGATCACGTGGCCCTTGTCGTCCTTCACCACCATCGGCTTGCCGTTGGCATCCATCCGGCCGGCGGTCGACCAGTCCCAGCGCATCTTCGTCGCCACACCACCGCGCGCGATGGTGGGGATGTGGCAGGTCTGGCAGGCCACGACGTCGGTGTGATCGTTGAGCTTGGCGACGTGCTCGCCCTTCTTGTGCGGTGCCTGGCCGTGGCAGCTCTGGCACGTCGCCGGCGAGGACGTGTCGTCCTTGCCCGGGATGTGCGCGTCGCCGGTGTCCTTGGCGACCGGGTTGTAGCGGCTGCCCGGCACGTCGTGGCTGGACGTCTTGTGGCAGGTGGCGCAGGTGAAATCGAGCCCGGTGGCGTCCATGTGGACATCGACCTCGCGATCCGGCGCGGCCAGCGACGAGTCCATGTCGCCATGCTTGACGCCGTCGCCGCCGCCGCCGAAGAAGTGGCAGGCGCCACAGGTGTCGCGGCTGCTCTTGCCGATGCTTTGGGCGATCCGCGTCAGGTCGGGCGCCTTGGCAATGCGGCCCGATCCGGGAGGATTCTCGATGTCCTTGTAGGTCGGGTGGCCGGCCAGGCCCGGCAGCTTGCGATAGCTGCCGGTGGTGTCGTGGCAGACCAGGCAGTCGACGTTCTCCTGCGCGCCGAAGTCGAAGTTGTTGTCCTTCCAGCCGTAGCCGACGTGGCAGCTGCTGCAGAAGGCGTAGTTCGACGGCACCGAGATGCAGAAGTTGTTGATGACGTTCTTCTTGCCCAGGCGCTGCTCGGTCGTGGGGTTGAGGAACTCCCAGGTCCAGTGCTTGGTGCGATGCACCTGGCTGGCCGCCTCCGTGTGGCAGGACAGACAGGCCCTGGTGACCTCGGGGCCGGAGGCGAAGCTCTGCTGGAGCGCCTTGAACTTGCTGTGGTCGGCGGTGCTCGCGCCCTTGGCGTGGGCCGCGGGCGTGCCGGGCAGCGGTGCCCCGACGCACAACAGTGCGAGCAGGGCGGCGAACATCGCGCGGCGCCCTGCGGGGGCGATAACTGGCATGCGATTCATGTCCTCGTTCTCCCGGTAAGTTCCGGTGGAGGCCCGTGCGACGGGATCGCGAGCGGGCCTTGGCCGGTTGCGCTCACTTCTCGGTGATGGTGTAGCTGCCGTCGGACTTCCACTTGATGTCGGCATTGACGAAGTAGGTCACGAGCGCCGGCTTGTAGAGCTTGGCCATGTCGTGGGCCTCGCCGCTGCGCCCGCCCGCGCCGCAGAAGAAGACGATCGGCTTGTCGATGGGCAGCGCGTCGATGCGGTCCTCGAGCTTGCTCACGGGCTCGTTGATTGCGCCAGGGAAGGAGCCTGTGGCGAATTCGTTCGGATCGCGCACGTCGATCAGGTGCACGCTGCCGGGCGCTTCCTTGAGGATCGTCTCCAGCGAGGCTACGGCGATCGAGCCGCTTTCCTTGCCGGCCCCGATCGACGGCGCCGTCGGGGCCGCTGCGGCGTGCGCGCCCTCGCCCGCGCCATACAGGCGCACCCACTCGGGATAGCCTTCGGGCACGACCTTGACGTTGGTGTAGCCCAGCTTCACCGCGCGTGCGGCCGAATCCGAGCTCAGCTTGCAGCTGAGCCCCTCGCAATAGAAGTAGAGCGGGCTTGCCTTGTCGGCCGGCAGGCGGTCGACGAGCTTGTCGAACTGGCTGTCGGGCAGGCTGATCGCACCCGGGATGTGGCCCTTGTCGTACTTGCGCTCCTTCGGCCGCGAGTCGATCAGGGTCATCGGCGCGCCTTCGTCCATCAGCTTCTTCAGGTAGGGCACCGAGATCGCGCCGATGTGGCCACTGGCAAGCCAGTCGGGATAGCCGGCGGGGTAGACGCGGACCTGGGTGTAGCCGAGCTTCTCGGCCTTGAATGCGGACTTGTGGCTGAGCATGCACTCGACGCCGTCGCAGTAGAAGATCAACAGCGTGTTCTTGTCCTGCGGCAGCCTGTCGATGTGCTTGTCGAACTGGGTGTCCGGGATGTTGATCGCGGTGGGAATGTGGCCCGGGTCGTATTTGCGCGTGCTTGGACGCGCGTCGATGATCAGCACGCCCTCGGGCTTGGGCAGCACCGCGTGCTGGGCGACGAAGGCCGCATCGACCAGGGTGTGGTACCAGTCGGCCCTGGCGACTTCGGCGGCGTTCTCGGTGGCCTTCTCGGCGGCCGCAGCATCCGTTGCGAGCGGCCCGGCCTGGATGAGCGCCAGCGCGGCCACGACGGCGCTGGCGAGTAGATGCTTCTTCATGTGACTTGCCCCTTCTTGATCGTCTTCTTGTCATCTGCTGCGGCGGTGGCCGTCGGCTCCGCCGTTCGAATTCTTCAGCTGCAGCTCGCCGGCGCGTCGCCGTCCTTCGCGCCCTTGATCACGAAGGCCTTCACATCCTCGAGCAGCTCGGCGTCCGGCACGTCGGCGAACTTGTCCGCGGCCTTGTTCTGGGCGCGGATGCTGGCGCGGTAGTCCTTGCCGACGTACTGGCTCAGCGTGTCCTTGCCCTGGGCATGCTTGTCCGCCTCGACGTAGGCCTTCCATTCGGCGATGGTCATCGTGCTGGGGGCGATCGAGCCGCCCGTCTGCGCCGCATGGCAGGCGGTGCACACGCTGCGGTAGTAGATCCGGCCGCGTTTCCAGTCGGCGTCGTAGGCCTGGGCGAGGGCGGAGAACCCGAGCAGGCCGGCGGCCAGTGCAGCCAGGGTGAGTGTGTGTGCCTTCATGTCGATACCCCTCTTGCGATGAATCGGTCCACTGCACTCGCAGGGATTCGGGGGCTCCGAACCGGTGCATTTCCACGTTTCGGTGTGTGCGAATATGCGAATACTTTGGAGACCATGCTAGCAGAGGGGTATTGCTCGCGTGCCGGCGAAATCTGATGCAGATCAAAGGATCTGCAAACTTTTCGTCCGCCAGGACAGATCAATAAGAAGCTGCTATTCGAGGATCGAGACGGGCTATCGGCGAGCGTGCCTTGCGCCGCGAGCGGATTGGGCCTGAGGGGTCCAAGACCGGGCCCGGGGCAGTGTCGCTCGGGCGCGCAGGGCCGCGCTCAGCCGCGGGGGCGGCGCAGGCGTGGGGGCGGCGCAGGCGTGGGAAGGGCATGCGCGTGAGGGTGAGCGCCGTCGGGGGCGCAGCCGCGGTCATGCCCCCGTCGGCGGGGCGCTCAGCCGGTCTTCTTGCGTGATGCGGTGCGTTTCTGCGCGGGGGCCTCGCCCTCCTGCGCGGCCGCGACTGCGGTCTTGGCACCCGCCTTCGGCGCCTTGGCCTCGAACTCGAAGCCGACCTTCCCGTCCTTGCCGCGCACCAGGAAGGCGGAAAACTTGCGCCGCGTGCGTGCCGACACGAAGCCCTTGAGCAAGTCGGTCTTGCCCTCGGTCAGCAGCTTGGCCATCTGCTCGCGCTCGATCGGCTGCTGCAGGATGACCTTGCCGGAGCGGAAATCGCAGCTCTTGCCCGGGCCGACGGACTTCTCGCACACATAGGCCATGCCGTGCTCGAACACGCGGCTGGCGCATTTGGGGCAGGCACCGATGCTCTCTTGCGCGGAGAAATCCACCGCCTCGGCTTCCTCGCCTTCCTTGGGCTGGCCGAAGTCGAAAGTGGGCTGCTTGTCCTCGTTCAACACGATGTCGGCGTTGAACAGACGCCCCATCTTGTTGCGGAAGCCGAGCAGCGGCCCGACCTTGCCCTCGCGCAGCAGGGTCTCGATCTCGTCGTACTCGAACTGGCGGCCGGCGACGATCTTCCAGGTGCTCCAGTCGCAGGCCTGGCAGGCGAACTTCTTGTAGTTCTCCTTCACCACGCCGCCGCACTTCGGGCACGGCGTCTGCAGGGTGACGAACTCGCCGGGCACGGTGTCGGACTCGTAGCGCTTGGCGCGCTCGACGACCTCGCGCGTCATCTCGGCGATCTCGTTCATGAAGGCTTCGCGGCTGAGCTTGCCGTGCTCCATCTGCGCGAGCTTGTATTCCCAGCCGCCGGTCAGTTCCGGCGAGGTCAGCGCGGTGACGCCCAGGCCCTTCAGCAGCGTGATCAGCGAGAAGGCCTTCGCGCTCGGGATCAGCTCGCGGCCCTCGCGGTGGATGTACTGCTCGCTGATCAGGCCTTCGATGATCTGCGCGCGTGTCGCCGGGGTGCCGAGGCCGCGCTCGGCCATCGCCGCGCGCAGCTCCTCGTCGTCGACCATCTTGCCGGCGCCTTCCATGGCGGAGAGCAGCGTGGCTTCGTTGAAGCGCGCCGGCGGCTTGGTCTGCAGCGCCTTCACCGCGATGTCCTCGGTGGACACCGTCTCGCCCTGCTTCACCGCCACCAGCTGCGGGCCGCCGCCTTCCTTGGCGTCCCCAGGCTTTCCATCCTTCTCGTCGCTGGCCGCTTCCTTGCCGTACACCGCCAGCCAGCCCGGATTCACCAGCACCTTGCCCTCGGTCTTGAAGGCCTCGCCCTCGACGCGGGTGACGCGGGTGGTGATCTGGTACTCGGCCGCCGGGTAGAACACCGCCAGGAAGCGCTTGGTGACCAGGTCGTAGATCTTCCATTCGGCGTCCGACAGGCTCTTCGGCAGCGCCCCGGTGGGGATGATGGCGAAGTGGTCGGAGATCTTGGCGTTGTTGAAGATGCGCTTGTTGGGCTTCACCCAGCCCTGCTTGGCGATCTCGTTGGCGAAGGGTGCGTACTGGTCGGGCAGGGTGCGCATGACCTCGCTCACCGTGCCGAGGTAGTCCTCGGGCAGCGCGCGCGCGTCGGTACGCGGGTAGGTCAGCACCTTGTGCTTCTCGTAAAGCGCCTGCGCCAGCTGCAGGGTGACGCGGGCGGAGAAGCCGAAGCGGCCGTTGGCTTCGCGCTGCAGGCTGGTGAGGTCGAACAGCAGCGGCGACAGCTGGGTGGAGGGCTTGGCTTCCTCGCTGACGACGCCCGGCTTGCCCGCGCACTTGGCGCGGATGGCCTCGGCCTGGGCCTTGTCCCACAGGCGGAAGGCGGTGGCGTGCTCGTCGCCCTCGGGGCGCTTGAACTTCTCGTCGAACCAGCGCCCCGGGTACTCGCCGGCGGCGCAGCCGAAACGCGCCTCGAGCTCCCAGTAGTCGCGCGACTTGAACTTGCGGATCTTGTCCTCGCGCTCGACCACCATCGCCAGCGTCGGCGTCTGCACGCGGCCCACCGTGGTGAGGTGGAAGCCGCCGGTCTTGGAGTTGAACGCGGTCATCGCGCGCGTGCCGTTGATGCCGATCAGCCAGTCTGATTCGGCGCGGCAGATCGCCGCGTTGCGCAGGCCCTCGACCTCCTGCGCGGCGCGCAGGTGGGCGAAGCCGTCGCGGATCGCCTGCGCGGTCATCGACTGCAGCCACAGGCGCTGCATCGGCTTCTTGCTGCCGGCGTGCTGGGCGATGAAGTTGAAGATCAGCTCGCCTTCGCGGCCCGCGTCACAGGCGTTGATGAGGCCGGTGACGTCCTTGCGCTTGATCAGCCGGGTGAGCAGCTTGAGCCGGTCCTCGGTCTTCTCGATCGGCCTGACCGCGAAGTGGGGCGGGATCACCGGCAGGTGGGCGAAGGTCCATTTGCCGCGCTTGACCTCGAATTCCTCGGGCACGGCGAGCTCGAGAAGGTGGCCGACGGCCGACGACAGCACATAGTCGTCGGACTCGAAGTAGTCCTTCTCCTTGGTGAAGCCGCCCAGCGCACGGGCGATGTCCTGCGCGACGGAAGGCTTTTCCGCGATGATCAGTTGCTTGCTCATGCTCGGGCTGTAGACGGCATTCGCGCCGATGGCGGCGCGGGGGTTCGGAAGCGGCGGATGATACGGACGGCAGGCTTGCGCGTGCAAGACGGGCGGATTGACCGTTCAATGCACGATCGGTTCGTAGCCCCAGTCGTCCTCTTCGGTGAGGAGCTCGTCGACCATCAGCGTGTCGATCGGCTCCTCCTGCTGCCACAGCACCATCAGCACGATGACCTTGAGGCGGTTGAGCGTGATGCTGAAGTCGGTGAGTGCCATCGCGCGCTCGATGATCAGCTCGCGGTGCGCGGGGCTGAGCACCCCGGCGCTCTCGAGCAGGCTCAGGAAGCCGCGGCAGCGGGCGTCGAGCCGCGCGTGCTCGTCGTCGGCGTAGATGCGCACCGAGCCCGCGCTGGGCGCGATGCCCGGATGAATGTCGCGCGCCACCCGGCGCAGGCCCGAGAGCCACTCCAGCGCTTCGGAGATTTCCTCCTCCTCGAAGCCGGCGGCCGACAGCTTGCGGGTGAGCTGGTCGGGTTCCGGGCAGGCGTCGGCGTGGATGTAGCTTTCGAAGAGGTATACGAGGATGTCGAACAAAACGGCCTCTTGTCGATTCGGCGGGGGCAGGGGATCCGGGGGCGCCCGGTAGGCCCGCTTCGGCCGGCAACGGCGGCCTTCGCCCGGGGGCGTGAGCGCGGCGTCGCGGTCGTGTGTGCGTCTGTTGTATGCGGTGGCGGCGAAGGGGCCGATTCAGGTGCGCTGGAAGCGTCCGCCCGGCATGCGCGCAAGGTGTCCGTCCAGCTCGAGTGGCAGCAGGATGGCGTAGAGGGCATCGACCGTCAAGCCGGAGCGGGCGGCGAGCGTGTCGATGTCCACCGGGTCGTGCCCGATCAGCGCGAGCACCTGCGCGGTCTCGTCATCGAGTGCCAGATGCGCCTGTGCAACCGACGCCGGGGGCGTGGCCACGGTTCGCGTCGTCCGTCGGCCCTGGGGTTTCGGTTGCGGGGTGGGCGCGGGCCAGCCGAGCCGGCCGCGCAGTTCCTCGATCACGTCCTCGGCGGTCTCGACCAGCTTGGCGCCCTCGCGGATCAGGCGGTGGCAGCCGCGCGCAAGGGGCGAATGGATCGAGCCTGGAATCGCGAACACCTCGCGCCCGCTCTCGGTGGCGAGGCGGGCGGTGATCAGCGAGCCGCTGCCCAGCGCCGCCTCGACCACCAGCACGCCCTGGGCGAGTCCGGCGATGATGCGGTTGCGGCGCGGAAAGTTGTGCTGCAGCGGCGGGGTGCCGAGCGGGAACTCGCTGACGATCGCGCCCGCGCTGGCGATGTCGCGGGCCAGGGCGGCGTTGCGCGCAGGGTAGATGCGGTCGATGCCGGTGCCGATCACCGCGACCGTACCGCCGGCCGCCGCGCCGCCGGCGAGCGCGCCGCGATGGGCTGCAGCATCGATGCCCAGCGCCAGCCCGCTGACGATGGTGAGACCGGCTTCGGCCAGGCTGCGCGCGAAGGCGGCGGCATTGACCTCGCCCTGGGCGGTCGCCGAGCGCGCGCCGACGAGCGCGATCGCCGGGCGCTGCAGCAGCGCTGGGTCGCCCTTCACGTAAAGCAGGATGGGTGGGTCGGCGATGTCGAGCAGGCTGCGCGGGTAGGCTTCGTCGGCGAGCGTCAGGATGTGGCTGCCCGGTTCGGCAGCCCAGGCCAGCGTGCGCGCGATGGCGTCGTCCTGCCGTGCCGACAGCACTGCATCGGCCAGTTCGCGGCCGACCACGCCGGCCAGCGCGCTGCGGCCGGCAGCGAAGACGTGGCGCGGCAGCCCGAAGGCGGCGAGCAGGCTGCGCTGGCGCTCGGCACCGAGGCCCGGGACCGCGCTCAGGCGCAGCCAGTCGGCGAGTTCGTCGGCGGCCGCGTTCGGGCTTGCGGTGGACAAGAGGTGAGCCGGGCGGCGCCGATCAGGGCTTGCGGACCGCGTCGGCGATCGTCACCGGACCGTCGGATTCCATCACCAGTGCGTACGAGACGCGCTCGAAGACGCGGAAGACGAACACGACGCCGTAGCGCTTTTCCGGCAACTGGTAGGTCTCCTTGCCGCCCTCGCCGCGGTACTCGGCGGTGCCGCGGTTGCGGAACAGCGACAGCACATGGCCGCGCTCCAGGCCATCGCGCTCGCCGACGCTGAGCGCCACCACGTGGAGGCGGCCGGTCTCGCTCACGCCACGATGGATGCTGATGACGCGGCCCTCGACCGCCTGTTCGGGCGCATGGGGGGCATAGGAGAACACGCTCGGGCGCTCGCTCGGCATCATCAGGTCACCGACGCCGATTTCCTCCACCGCGGATACGATCTCCAGCGTGGTCGGTTCGCCGCGCTCGGTGACGCGGGCGGTGCCGAGATAGGCGGCTTCCCAGGCGATGGTCTCCCGCGTGACCGGATCCTCGAGCGGACGCGCGGGGCGGTAGATGTGCCACACATCGGTGTCGGGATCGACGTTCTTGGCGAACACCGTGTCGCCCGAACCGGTCAGCACGCGGCTGGTCTCGGTGGCGATGATGGTGGCCGACCCGTCCAGCCGCGGCTGGTCGACCACCAGCGGGCGATTGAGGAAGGGTTCGATCACCTGCAAGGGGATGCTCGGCACGGCGCTCTCGAGCTGCTCGGTGTAGACCTTCGGCTGCAGCCGGTCCGACTGCGTGCCGCCGCCGACGCGGCGACCCACGGACAGCCACGGACCGCTGCGATCGAGCAGGATGACCTGGCCGGGATAGATGAGGTGCGGGTTGCGGATCTGGTCGCGGTTCAGTCGCCAGACTTCGGGCCAGCGCCAGGGTTCCTGCAGGAAGCGGCCGGAGATGTCCCACAGCGTGTCGCCGCGCACCACCGTGTAGCTGTCGGGCGCGTTGTCGGCGAGGCGCACGCCGGACTGGGCATGGGCGCTTGCGCCGAGCAGCGTGGCGAAGCCGACGAGCAGAGGGAATATAATTCGGATCATTGTTCGCTTCCGTTCGTGGCGGAACAGGCCGGGCCGGGCCCGGAACGCCGCATGCTGGTGGGGGTCGAAGCCGTCAACGACGAAAGTCGCGGACGCCTCCGCGACCTGCTCCGATATCCCGTCGTAATACATGCCGATGCATGTGAAACCGCTCGAAATTCTGCACTTAAAGGCTTAACGCAGCAAGGCATTCATGGCTCTCCTACCCATTCTCCGCTACCCCGATCCCCGTCTTCACACGGTCGCCCGACCGGTCGCCGAGGTCAATGACGAAATCCGGCAGCTGGTGCAAGACATGGCCGAAACCATGTACGAAGCGCCCGGCATCGGGCTCGCCGCCACCCAGGTCAACGTTCACCAGCGCGTGGTCGTGATCGACGTGAGCGAGGACAAATCCGGCCTAATGGCACTGATCAACCCCGAAATCATCGAGCGCGACGGTGAGCAGGTGTGCGAGGAGGGTTGTCTGTCCGTACCCGGAATCTACGAGAAGGTGACGCGTGCCGAGCGTGTGAAAGTTCGCGCCCTGAACGAAAAAGGCGAATCCCGCGAGTTCGAGGCCGATGGTCTGCTCGCCGTATGCGTCCAGCACGAGATCGATCACCTCGATGGAAAGGTCTTCGTGGAGTACCTGTCGCAGCTCAAGCTCGGTCGCATCAAGGCCAAGCTGGCCAAGAAAGCGCGCATCACCGCGTGATGGGTACCGCTCAGACCCCGGCCGCACTGCGCGTCGCCTTCGCCGGCACGCCCGAATTCGCCGCGCAGGCGCTGCAGGCCCTGCTCGACGCCGGCTACCCGGTGCCGCTGGTGCTTACCCAGCCCGACCGCCCCGCCGGGCGCGGCATGAAGCTCTCGCCGAGTCCGGTCAAGCAGCTTGCGCTTGCGCGCGGGCTCGAGGTCGACCAGCCCGAGAAGCTGCGCACCGAGGAGCAGCGTGCGCGCCTCGCCGCCTGCGCGCCCGACGTGCTGGTGGTGGCCGCCTACGGGCTCATCCTGCCGCCGGCCGTGCTCGCCCTGCCGCGCCTGGGCTGCATCAACATCCACGCCTCGCTGTTGCCGCGCTGGCGCGGCGCGGCGCCGATCCACCGCGCGATCGAGGCCGGCGACACCGAGACCGGCATCACCATCATGCAGATGGACGAAGGCCTGGACACCGGCGCGATGCTGCTTCGGCGGGCGCTCCCCATCCAGCCGACGGATAGCACCGCCAGCCTGCACGACCGCCTGGCGGTGCTCGGCGGCGAATGCATCGTCGAGGCGCTGGCCGCGCTTCAGCGTGGCGCGCTGGTCGCCGTCCCGCAACCTGAGGCGGGGGTGACCTACGCTGCGAAGATCGGCCGCGCCGAGGCCGCCATCGACTGGAGACGCCCGGCGCTGGAACTCGAGCGTGCGATGCGCGCCTTCGATCCCTTTCCCGGCGCCGCCGCCGTCCTGCGCGACACGGTGGTGAAATGCTGGTCGGGCAAGGTCGTGCCGGGCGTGGGCGAGCCCGGCACCGTGCTCGCGGTCGACGCCGAGGGCATCACGGTCGCCTGCGGCCGCGACGCACTGCGTTGCACGGTGTTACAGCGCCCCGGCAGCAAGCGCCTGCCTGCGGGGGAATTCGTGCGCGGATTCCCGGTCTCTGTCGGCGAACGCTTCGACATGCCGGGCTGACTCGGTCGGACGGTAGCAACCGTCCCGTGGGAGCGGGCTTGCCCGCGAAAGTCGCGGCCGGAAACGCCGGATTCGCGGGCAAGCCCGCTCCCACGGAGGCCGGTCCGGTGTGCGCAGCCCTTGTATTCGTCCCCGAGGGGCCCAAACTAAGCTCAAGAATCAATTTTTTCAGGAAGGATTCCGCAATGTTCGGAAACTGGATTAAGACCACCATCCTCATGGCCGGCATCGTCGCCCTGTTCGGCGCTATGGGCGCGGCCATCGGCGGCCAGCAGGGCATGCTGATCGCGCTCGTCGTCGGTGGCGCGATGAATTTCTGGGCCTACTGGTTCTCGGACAAGGCCGTGCTCAAGATGTACAAGGCGCGCGAGGTCGATGCCGCGTCCTCGCCCTACCTGTACAACATGGTGCGCGAGCTCGCCCAGCGCGCCGAACTGCCGATGCCCAAGGTCTACATCATCGACGAGGCCCAGCCCAACGCCTTCGCCACCGGCCGCAACCCGGAGAACGCCGCGGTCGCCGCCACCACCGGCATCATGCGCATGCTTTCCGAGCGCGAGCTGCGCGGCGTGATGGCGCACGAGCTGGCGCACGTGAAGAACCGCGACATCCTGATCTCGACCATCTCGGCGACCATCGCCGGTGCGATCTCGATGCTGGCCAACTTCGGCATGTTCTTCGGCGGCCGTGACGGCGAGGACCGCCCCAACCCGGTGGTATCGATCGCGATGATGATCCTCGCGCCGCTCGCCGGCATGGTCATCCAGATGGCGATCAGCCGCACCCGCGAGTTCGGCGCCGACCGCGGCGGCGCGGAGATCTCCGGCGACCCCGAGGCGCTCGCCGCCGCGCTCGCCAAGATCGACGCCTACGCCCGCGGCATCCCGATGCACACCGCCGAGCAGCATCCCGAGACCGCGCAGATGATGATCATGAACCCGCTCTCGGGCGGCGGCCTGCGCGGGCTGTTCTCCACCCACCCCTCCACGCAGGAGCGCATCGCCCGCCTGCGCGCGATGCGCTGACCGGGGGGCGCGGGTCGTCCGCCTGCCGCAGCGCCGCCCCGCGCCTGCCGCGAGTGCGCCTCAACGTGACTCGAGCGCGGTCCGCACGAGGGTGAGCAGTTCGCCGGGCGTGACCGCCTCGCCAACGGCGCCGGCCTGGAGCAGGGCCTCGCGCCGCCTGGAACGGAGCGCGGCATCGAAGGCGCCGTGGTAGAACGCCACCGGCGGTCGTTGCGGGCGGGCGGCCAGCGCGTGCAGGAGCTTCAGCCCCGCGCTCGCCATGCCCTCGAGTGCTTCCGGACGGTCCCAGTCGGACAGGATCAGGTCGAAGCCTTCGGCGTCGGCATCGAGGCGGGCGAGCGCTTCTTCGGTGCTGCGCGCGGTGACGACCTCGATCTGCAGCTTCGCCAGCGCGGCGATCTCGTGGCGGTTGCCCTCCGGCTTGTCGTCCACCCAGAGCACGCGCTTCTGCTCCGGCATCGCGATCAGCGCCTCGGCCATGCCCTCGGCGTCGGCGTTGTCCATCGCGCTCACGCCGCGCACGCGGGCCGCCACCGCGAGCTCATCGGCAAAGCCGCCGATCATGCGGCGCAGTAGCTTCTCCGCGCGCAGCTCCTGCGCGGCATCGGCGGCGCGGTCGCGCACGCCACCACGCCCGGGCCGTGCCCCGAGCGTGTCCTGCGGCGCCGGTGCGCGCGCGGACGCGGTTCCGAAGTCGCTCGAACGTGGCGCCGCCGGCACGGGCGGCGGGGCCTCTGCCCAACGCTGCTGGATGCCCTCGACGGTGCGCCGGATGCCCTTTGCGACGTCGGTCCACGCCTCGTCGCGGTTGGGCCAGGAGGTGACCGGGCGCAGGTCGGTGGGCAGGCCCTGCAGGTGGGCGAAGGGCGCATCCTCGATGTCCACCGCGCGCAGCAGGACAGGCACCACGCTGGCGTCGCCGCGCTCGGCACGGGACATCGCGGTGGCCAGCTCCTTGCCCCAGATGTAGTCGGAGTTGAGAAAATCCTTGCTCACCAGGAGCAGGATCAGGTCGGCGCCGGTGAGCTGGCTATCGATCGCCTGGTCCCACTGCTGGCCCGGAACGATGCCGCGGTCGTGCCAGGGACGGATCACGCCCTTGCGGCGCAGCAGCGCGAGGTGGCCGTCGAGTTCGTCGCGCAACGCTTCGTCCTCGTGTGCATAGCTGTAGAACAGATCCACCGGTTCCATGTGAGGCCCCCTGGCATCGCCGCCTGATATTCAACATAGCTCAGGCGGCCTCTGCCGTCAGCGCCGCCTTCGTGTAGGCTAACGACCGGACCAGCCGGCGCCGAAATCGTACAAGCCGGCACAATCTCACCAACAGGAGAAGACCCCATGAGCAAAGTGACCCTCGGTGGCAACCCGATCGACGTGGCCGGCCGTTTCCCGCAGGCGGGCGATGCCGCCCCCGCGTTCAAGCTGACCGCAGCCGACCTCGCCGACGTCGGCCTCGACGCCTTCGCCGGCAAGCGCAAGGTGCTGAACATCGTGCCCAGCCTCGACACCCCGGTGTGCGCCACCTCGACCCGCAAGTTCAACACCGAGGCCGGCGGCCTGGCCGACACCGTGGTGCTGGTCGTGTCCGCCGACTTGCCCTTCGCCGCCAAGCGCTTCTGCGAGACCGAAGGCCTCAAGAACGTGCACACGCTGTCGACCTTCCGCAACCCGGGCTTCGCCCAGGACTACGGCGTGGCGATCACCTCCGGTCCGCTCGCCGGCATCACCGCGCGCGCCGTGGTGGTCATCGACGCCAACGACAAGGTCGTGCATTCGCAGCTGGTTCCGGAGATCAAGGAAGAGCCGGATTACGCAGCCGCGCTGGCCGCGCTGAAGTAAGCCGCGCACGGTCGCTGCAGCGGCCGGTGGCGGGTGGCGCAGGCCGTCCGCCACCGGCCGCATGCGTTCACCGCCCGCGGCGCGGGGCGTCCAGTCCGGTGGGGCGTTGTGGTGCTTCGGCGTCGGGGCTGTCCTCGAGCGGGAACAGGCCCAGGCCGGATTCGGCGAGCCGGACGGTGCTCGCGCCGCGGTCCTGCGGGATGCGCAGCGACTGTTCGCCCATGCTGACGACGCAGCCCTCGTAGAGGGCGGTCTCGGCATTGACGCGTGCCTGCTGGGTCAGCGTCAGGCGATAGCGCAGGTCCTCTTCCTCTTCGCGCAGGGCCTCGATCTCGGCCGACATGGTCGCGGCAGCCTCCTCGGCGCGCGCCACGATGTCGGGCGCGAACTTGCCCGGATTGCGATCGGCGACGGTGAGCAGCTTGCCGATTTCGAGCAGCTTGTTCTCGCGCATGTCACGCGCCTCGGCCTTCTCCTGGACCGCCAGCGCGAGCGCCGGATCGTTGCCGATCTCGAGCTCGGTGCGGATGCGGTTTGGCGCCCCGATCACGCGTGCGTGGATCGACAGGCAGGCGCGGGTGAGACCGCCGATGATGTGGCCGCGCCGGTAGTTGCCCACGCGGATGTGATTCTTCGCCTCGAGCTGGCACTGCATCGCGAGGTCGTCGATGAAGATCGAGTCGCCGGCGACGATGCGGGCCTGCTGGGCGTAGGTGGCGGCAAAGCTGCCCCCGCAACGCAGGGCGTGGGCGCTGTAGTCCTTGCCGCCGCTCTTGCCACCGAGCCCGCCCATCACTCCGCCCTTCACGACGATGTTGCCGCCCGCCTCCAGCGTTGCCGGCTCGACCGTTCCGCCGACCTCGATGTCACCGGTGGCGCGGATGGTCATGCCGGCCTGGACGTCGTTGCGCACCCGCACGGTGCCGTCGAAGTTGATGTTGCCGGTCGCCATGTTGACCGCATCCACGGTGTAGATCGGTTCCACCATGATGCCCCCGCGCACCCGCAGCGGTTGGCCGTCGGTGGCGGCGACGAGCAGGTCCGCATCGTCGGCCGCAGGCGCCACCCCCTTCAGGCCGGCGGCGAAGCGCACGTCGCGACCGGGGCGCGGCAGGATGATGCGGCCGAGCACGCCGAGGCCGTCGGTGCCGCGTGTCGGCGGATGGCGGCGCATCAGCGGATCGCCCGCGTGCACGATCTGGATCTCGCCGAGATCGCGGTAGTCGGTGCGACCGCAGGGCCGGATGCTCGGCACGCGCTCGCGCATCTCGGGCAGCAGATATTCCAGCCGGCCATCGTCGCCCGGCACCGGCTCGCGTCCGCGCGCGATCACGAGATCGTCGGCCTTGCCGGCGGCGACGGCGCGACTGATCTCGTCCATCAGCACCCCTTCGACGATGCCCTTGGCCTGGACCTGGGCGAGCACCTCGGCCTGGGTCGCCGCGGTGCCACCCTTGGCCGGGACGAGCGTCAGGCGGGCGCTCAGGCCATCGAGCGCGATCATGATCTGCACGCTCGCATCGACGCAGTGGGCGATCTCGATCGGCGCCACCGCCTCGCCT
This sequence comes from Thauera sp. JM12B12, assembly GCF_039614725.1. Lineage (NCBI taxonomy): Bacteria > Pseudomonadati > Pseudomonadota > Betaproteobacteria > Rhodocyclales > Zoogloeaceae > Thauera > Thauera sp. JM12B12. Next base: position 110,527 of record NZ_CP154859.1, read on the forward strand.
GCGTTGTAGCGCGCGATCAGCTGCTTGATCGGCTCGGGGCGGATCTGCAGTTCGTCGTAGCCCGCGGCGGCAAGGCGCTTGCGCAGCCACAGCGCGTCGATGCGCGGAAAGCGCGGGTCGGGCGCCAGGCTCACGCTCAGCGTCCGGTTCGACTCGTCGAAGAGCAGCCTCAGGTCCGGGCCGTTCGGGAGTTCGTCTTCCATGGTCTCATTGCGCCGGCATATTCAGAAGGTGGGCCAGGCTGCATGCTATCCCCGTATCGCCTGCGGTGCGCGTGTGGAACATCACGACGCGATGTTTTTGTGGGCGAGGGCCCGTGCAATGAACTGTCGCGGCACGCGCGGGCGCGGCACGCGCTCGGCGAACCAGCTGCGCACGTCGGTATCCAGCCCGATGCCATGCATATAGTTGTATAGCGCCTTGTTGAGCGCCTTGCCCAGGCTGTCGTGGTCGACGCCGGTGGGGTCGATGAAGCCGACGTCGTTCTTGGCGAAGGTGACCTTGGGCAGGGGCACCAGCTCGACGCCGTATTCCTGCGGATTCATGCCCACCGGCGAATGCACGGTGCACGCGAAGCGGTGGAAGAAGCCCGACTGGATGCAGCCGGCCTCGAAGAGCTGGCGCACGTACTCGAGCGCATCCACGGTGTCATGCACCGTCTGGGTCGGAAAGCCGTACATCAGGTAGGCGTGGACGAGCACGCCGGCTTCGGTGAAGGCGTGGGTGACGCGCGCCACCTGCTCCACCGACACGCCCTTCTTCATCAGCTTCAGCAGGCGGTCGGAGGCCACCTCCAGCCCGCCCGACACCGCGATGCAGCCGCTGTCGGCGAGCAGCTGGCACAGCTCGGGGGTGAAGGACTTCTCGAAGCGGATGTTGCCCCACCACGAGATCGCCACCCCGCGCCGCAGCAACTCCTCGGCGAGCGCGCGCAGCGCCTTGGGCGGCGCGGCCTCGTCGACGAAGTGAAAGCCCGTCTGGCCGGTCTCGGCGATGATGGCCTCGATGCGGTCGACCAGCAGCGCGGCCGGGGCGCCGTCGTAGCGGCCGATGTAGTCGAGGCTGACGTCGCAGAAGCTGCACTTCTTCCAGTAGCAGCCGTGGGCCACGGTGAGCTTGTTCCAGCGCCCGTCCGACCACAGCCGGTGCATCGGGTTGAGCATGTCGAGCACCGACAGGTAGCCGTCGAGCGGCAGGCCGTCCCAGGTGGGGGTGCCGACCTCGGAGAAGGGCACGTCGGGCTCGACGAGATTGATGTAGCGGACCTGGCCGGTCTCGGCATCGCGCGCGAAGCTGCGCACCAGGCGCGACTTGCCGCGCCGGCCCTGCAGGTGCTCGAGCAGCGCCAGCAGCGGGCGCTCGCCGTCGTCGAGCGTCACATAATCGAAGTAATCGAACACCCGCGGTTCGGCGAGCTCGCGCAGCTCGGTATTGACGAAGCCGCCGCCGAGCACGGTGACGATCTCCGGGTGCGCGGCCTTGATCGCCTGCGCGATGCGGAAGGCGCCGTACACCGAACCGGGGAAGGGCGTGGACACCAGCACCACCCGCGGGGCGTGGCGGTCAATCGCCTCCAGGGTGAGCGCGCGCAGGGTGGCATCGACCAGCGTCGGCGGTGCGGCGAGCGCGGCGGCGAGCGGCTCGAAGCTCGGCTGGCTCATCGCCAGCGACTCGGCGTAACGCACGAACTCGAAGCGCGCATCGACCGCGTCGCGCAGGATGTCGGCGAGCTCGTTGAGGTAGAGCGTGGCGAGGTGGCGTGCGCGGTCGGCCAGGCCCAACGCCCCGAAGGCCCAGGCGAGCGGGTCGCCGCCCTCGGGGTCGTCGGGGTCGATGTAGGCGTCCAGCGTGTCGAAGCGCGGGCCCTCGGGCAGGAAGGTCCGGCTGGCGATGCGGTGGGCGATGGTCGGGTCGCGGCCCTGCAGGAAGGCAATGGCGGGGCCCACGGTGCAGCGGTAGCGCGCGAAGTGCTCGATGAAGCCCTGCACCAGCGGCGTGCGCTGCTTCCTAGGCAGGGCCTCGGCGCGCGCGCGGATGTCGTCCAGGCCGGCGGGCGAGAGCAGGCGCAGCACCAGCTTGAGCGCGAGGTCGTCCTGCACCGCGTCGATGCCGCGCGAGCGCAGGAAGCCGGTGAGATAGGCCGTGGACGGGTAGGGGGTGTTGAGCTGCGTCATCGGCGGAATGACCGACAGGACGCGCGGCGAGGTGTCTGCCATGAGGAGGGGCGGCCCAAGCTGGGCCGCGCCGACTCGCGGGCAGGAGGCGGACGCGGTGCCAGGAGGACCGTGAATCGTGCACGGAGGCTGGGACGCCCATTCTACGTGAGGGCACGCGCCTGCGCGCCGGCTCGCCAGCCCGCCGTTTCGGCCCCCGCCGTGCGTGGCCGCCGTTCAGGACATCTCGCCGCACAGCGCGGTGGCGAAGAGGGTGCGCACCCGTGCCGGGTCGGCGTGGGTTGCGAGCAGCACGTGCAGCTTGGCGAAGGCCGACTCCAGCGTCATGTCCGCGGCAGGCACGACGCCGATCCGCGCGAGTGCGGCGCCGGTCGCATAGGCGCCCTGCACCACCGGCCCGTGTGCGCACTGGGTCCGGTTCACCACCACCACCCCGCGCGCCACGGCGCGCGCCAGTGCGTCGATCAGGCCCGGCTCGGCGTCGGGCAGGTTGCCCGCACCGTAGCTGCACAGCACCAGGCCGCGCAGTGCGGGATCGTCCGTGAGCGCGTCCACCTGGCGCGCGGAGAGGCCCGGATGCACCGTCAGCACCGCCACCGCGCGCGGATCGAACACGGGGCGCGCGAAGTCGCGCGCGCCCGCCGGCAGCAGCTGCCCCGCATCGATCCCGATTTCTATACCCACCTCGGCCAGCGCGGGCGCGTTAGGTGAGCTGAAGGCGTCGAAGGCTGTGCTGCTGGACTTGGTGCTGCGGTTGCCGCGCAGCAGCCTGCGGCCGAAGAAGAGTCCGATCTCGCCGCATTCCAGGCGTGCGGCCAGTACCAGCGCCGCCTGCAGGTTGGCGAGCGCGTCGCTGCGCGGCTCGACGAGCGGGACCTGCGCGCCGGTGAGGATTACCGGGCGGTCGGCGCCGCGCAGCATGAAGGACAGCGCCGACGCCGTCCACGCCATGGTGTCGGTGCCGTGCAGCACGACGAAGCCGCGGTAGTCGTCCCAGCGCGCGACCAGCTCGGCGGCGATCGTCGTCCACTGCGCCGGCTGCAGGTTCGCGCTGTCGATCGGCTGCGGCAGCTCGACGAGGTCGAAGGCCGGCAGCCCGGACACGCCCGCCAGCTGGCGTCGCAGCACGGCGCCGAAGCCCGGCATCGGACGGTAGCCGTCCGGGCTGCGCGCCATGCCGATGGTGCCGCCGGTGTGCAGCACCAGGACGCGCCCGCTCATGCCGCGCGCCGCTGCGGAGCGAGCATCGACTGCGGGCTCAGCAACGCGTCCAGCTCGGCCTCGCCCAGCAGGCCCTCTCCCAGCACGAGGGCGCGCACGGTGTCGCCGCTGTGCAGCGCCTGGGCGGCGATGCGCGAGGCGTTGGCGTAGCCGATGTGCGGCACCAGCGCGGTGATCACGCCGATGCTGTGCTCGACATGGCGCCGGCACTGCGCGCGATCGGCGCGGATGCCGCGGATGCAGCGCTCCTCCAGCATGCGGCAGGCGGCGTCGAGCATGCGCACCGAGGACAGCAGGTTGTAGACGATCAGCGGCTCCATGGCGTTGAGCTGGAGCTGGCCGGCCTCGGCCGCCATCGTCACCGCGAGGTCGTTGCCGATCACCTGGTAGGCGGTCTGGTTCACCGCCTCCGGGATCACCGGATTGACCTTGCCCGGCATGATCGACGAGCCCGGCTGCATCGGCGGCAGGTGGATCTCGCCGAAGCCGGTGCGCGGCCCGCTGGAGAGCAGGCGCAGGTCGTTGGCGAGCTTGGAGAGCTTGACCGCGAAGCGCTTGAGCACGCCGGAGAACAGCACGAAGGCGCCCATGTCCGACGTGGCCTCGACGAGGTTGGCCGCCGGCACGATCGGCTTGCCCGAGATCTCGGCGAGATGGCGCACGGCCAGCGCAGCGTAGTCGGGGTGGGTGTTGATGCCGGTGCCGATCGCGGTGCCGCCGAGGTTGACCTCGCACAGCAGGGCGCAGACCTCGTGCAGGCGGTCGATGTCCTCGCCGAGGTTCACCGCGAAGGCCTCGAACTCCAGGCCGAGCGTCATCGGCACCGCATCCTGCAGCTGGGTGCGGCCCATCTTGATCACGTCGGCGAACTCGCTGCCCTTGTCCTCGAGCGCGCGCTTTAGGCGGGCGATGGCTTCCACCAGCGGTTCGACGGCGAACTGCAGGCCGACGCAGACCGCGGTCGGATAGGCGTCGTTGGTCGACTGCGACATGTTCACGTCGTCGTTGGGGTGGAGGTGCGCGTAGGCGCCCCTGGGCTGGCCGAGCTTCTCCAGCGCGAGGTTGGCGATCACCTCGTTGGCGTTCATGTTGGTCGAGGTACCGGCGCCGCCCTGGATCAGGTCGACGACGAAGGCCTCGTGCAGGCGGCCGCCGATGATGTCCGCGCAGGCGGCGAGGATGGCCTCGGCCTTGTGCGCCGGGAGCAGACCGAGGTCGCGGTTGGCGCGTGCGGCGGCGGCCTTGACCATCGCCAGCGCGTTCACCAGGGCGGGGAAATGGCTGATCGGCACACCGGTGATGGCGAAGTTGTCGACCGCGCGCTGGGTCTGGATGCCGTACCAGGTGTCGGCGGGCAGCGCCATGTCGCCGAGCAGGTCGTGTTCGATGCGGGTGTTCATGTCGAGGTATTCCTGTGACGGGGGCTGGCGCGCGCTGCGCCAGCCGGTCCGGGTTGGTCGGGCGCTCAGGCCTTGGCGGGAGCCGGGACGGCGGCGGGCTTGATCGCCACGCGATCCTCGTCCTCCAGGCGCCAGGCCTCGGTGTCGATGTTGAGGTCGGTAAAGCGTGCGGCGTCGAACACCGGCTCGGCGACGCCGGCCTCGATCTGCGCGTCATAGTCGCGCATCAGGCGCAGCCCGGGCTTGAACAACGCGGCCAGCGCGAGCAGGTTGGCGAGCGCGAGGAAGCCCATGGTCACGTCGGCGAAGGCGAACACGGTGCCGAGGTCGGTGGTGGCGCCCCAGCCGCACAGCGCGATCACCATCGCGCGGTAGACCATGACCAGCCCGCGGTTGCTGGCGCTGAACCAGCTCAGGCTGTTTTCGCCGAGGTAGTAGTTGTAGATGATGGTGGTGAAGCCGAACAGCATCAGCGCGACGCTGACGAACACCCTGCCCCACTCGCCCACGAGGCCGGCCAGCGAGGCCTGGGTCAGCGCCACGCCGCCGATCTCGGCGCTCATCCCGGGCTGGTAGACGTCGCCCAGCAGCACGATGAAGGCGGTGCAGGAGCACACGATCAGGGTGTCGATGAACACCGAAAAGGCTTGCACGATGCCCTGGCTGGCCGGATGGCGGACGTAGGCCACCGCGGCGACGTTGGGCGCGCTCCCCAGGCCGGCCTCGTTGGAGAACAGGCCGCGCTTGACGCCCATCACGATCGCCGCGCCGATGCCGCCGCCGATCGCCGGCTCGAGGCCGAAGGCGCTCTTGAAGATCAGTGCCAGCACGCCCGGCAGTTCACCGATGTTGAGCGCCACCACCACCAGCGCGATCGCGATGTAGCTCACCGCCATCACCGGCACGAGGACCTCGGAGGCCTTGGCGATGCGCTTGACGCCGCCGAAGATGATCGTGCCGACGACCAGAGCGAGGACGATGCCGGTGGCGCCGACCGGAATGCCGAAGGCGTCGTTGATCGAGGTGGCGACCGAGTACGACTGCAGCGCGCTGAAGCCGAAGCCGAAGGTCACCAGCAGCAGCACCGAATACACCGCCGCCAGCCACTTCCAGCGCGGCCCCATGCCGCGGGCGATGTAGTGCGCGGGGCCGCCGCGGTAGGTGCCGTCCGGCTCGGCCCGCTTGTAGGCCTGGGCGAGCGTGCATTCGAAGTAGCTGGTGGCCATGCCGATCAGGCCCACCAGCCACATCCAGAAGATTGCGCCGGGTCCGCCGAGGGTGATCGCCACCGCGACGCCGGCGATGTTGCCACCGCCGACGCGGCCGGCGACCGACAGCATCAGCGCCTGGAAGGAGCTCAGGTGGCCGTGCTTGTCATGGGCGAAGGCCTGGTTCGCGCCGAGGATGCGGAACATGCGGCCGAAGTAGCGGAACTGGACGAAGCGCGAACCGATGGTGAACCACAGGCCGAGGCCGATCAGCACGACGATCAGCACCTTGGACCACAGCAGGTCGTTGAGCAACTCAAGCATGGCGGCGCCCTCCTTGGCGGAGGCGGCGGTCGCCGGTCGTGGCTGCGGAGGGCCGCAGGTTTGCGGCCGGGGCCGCGAGGTGACTCGGGTGGACAGTCATGAAATGTCTCCTTGCTGCGCGGCGCGTGGCCGCTGTTGTCGTTTTCCCCCGCACGGGCGGCAGGGGTGGAGGCATTTCAGCAAGCCGCGGCGTGCGGGGGAATTTGGCGTTCTGGCTCCGAGCGTTGCCGAGTGACGCTGGAACTGCGCCATACTGCGACAGATGCACTGTGTGCTGCTGGTGTGTGCCGCGATCGCGCCGCGCCGGTGAGCAACCCAGTCCCCCGTCCGAGGAGCCCGCCATGCACGAGGATTTCGCCCGCAACCTGCGCCTGCTGTGCAGCTACTACCGCTCGGTGGCCGAGGTCTGTCGTAGGCTCGAGATCAACCGGCCGCAGTTCAACCGCTACCTGAGCGGCCGTTACCGGCCGTCGGCGCACACGCTGCGCCGCTTCTGCGCTTTCTTCGGCGTGGAGGAGCACGAGATCCTGATGCCGAGCGCGCAGTTCGAACGCCTGGTGCAGGTACGCCCGCGGGCGGCCGCACCCGCGGCAGGCGAAGCGCCGGAGGCGGCCCACCTCGCGCATCTGAAGGACATCGGTAGCGACGGGCTGGACAAGTACCTCGGCTACTACTTCGAGACCTACCTGTCGATGGCCTGCCCGGGTCAGCTGCTGCGCACCCTGGTGTGCCTGGAAAAGCGCGATGGCCGGGTGTACTACCAGCGCACCGAGCGCCTGATCGAGCATCCGCGCGAGAAGGCCTACCACGGCATCTACCGCGGCCTGGCGCATTTCCTGACCGACCGCATCTTCCTCACCGACTACGAGACGCTGACCGGCCTCGAGATGACGCAGACCATTCTCTTCCCCTCGTTCAAGAATCGTGTCACCCGGCTCACCGGCCTCAAGCTCGGTGTGTCGGGCAGTGGCGAACGCATGCCGTGCTGCGCACGGGTCGTGTACGAATACCTCGGCCAAACGATCGACGTCCGTCGCGCGCTGCGCCTGTGCGGCCTGTACGCGCTGGACGATGAGCGCGTCGACGAGGCGACACGGCGGGCGGTGAACAACGACATCGCGCCCGGCGAGTGGCATTTCCGCGCGCGTTACTGAGCGCGTCGGCGGGCGCGCGTCGCGCTGCTACTGGAACGCCACCTCGGCGAAGCTGCGCAGCTTGCGGCTGTGCAGGCGGTCGACGCCCTGTGCGCGCAGGCGCTCGAGGGCGCGGATGCCGATCCGCAGGTGCTGGTCGACGCGCTCGCGGTAGAACTTGTCGGCCATGCCGGGCAGCTTGATCTCGCCGTGCAGCGGCTTGTCGCTGACGCATAGCAGCGTGCCGTAGGGCACGCGGAAGCGGAAGCCGTTGGCGGCGATGGTGGCGGATTCCATGTCCAGCGCCACCGCGCGGCTCTGGCTGAAGCGGCGCTCCGGGCTGGTCGACATGCCGTGCGAGGGCAGCAGCTCCCAGTTGCGGTTGTCGGTGCTGGCGACGGTGCCGGTGCGCATCAGGCGCTTGAGCTCGTAGCCCGACAGCTGCGTGACCTCGGCCACCGCGGCCTCGAGCGCCACCTGCACCTCGGCCAGCGGCGGGATCGGCACCCAGGGCGGCAGTTCCTCGTCGAGCACGTGGTCCTCGCGCACGTAGCCGTGGGCAAGCACGTAGTCGCCCAGGTGCTGGCTGTTGCGCAGGCCGGCGCAGTGGCCGAGCATGATCCAGGCGTGCGGGCGCAGCACCGCGATGTGGTCGGTGATGGTCTTGGCGTTGGCCGGGCCGACGCCGATATTGACCATCGTGATTCCGGCGCGGTCGCCGCGCACTAGGTGGTAGGCCGGCATCTGCGGCAGGCGCGGCGGCGGCATGCCCTCGGCGTCCTCGGCCTGTGGCGGCAGATCGGCACGGCGGGTGATGACATTGCCGGGCTCGACGAAGGCCTCGTAGCCGTGGCCGGCGCCGGTGTCGGCCATCAGCTCGTGGCCGAGGCGGATGAACTCGTCGATGTAGAACTGGTAGTTGGTGAACAACACGAAGTTCTGGAAGTGCGCCGGCCGCGTGCCGGTGTAGTGGCGCAGCCGGTGCAGCGAGTAATCCACCCGTGGCGCGGTGAACAGGGCCAGCGGATGCGGCTCACCGGGGCCGGGTTCGAAGGTGCCGTTGGCGATGCCGTCGTCCATGGCGCCGAGGTCGGGCAGGTCGAAGTGGTCGCGCAGCAGGCGGCGGCGCTCGGGGCCGAGCTGGCCTTCCAGATAGTCCTGCTCGGGGAGGGCGAAATGCACCGGGATCGGCTGCGTGCTGCTGCCCACCTGCAGCGCCACACCGTGGTTCTCCACCAGCAGACGGAATTGTTCCAGGTAGTAGTCGGCGAACAGCTCCGGCCGGGTCAGCGTGGTCTCGAACACCCCGGGGCCGGCGACGAAGCCATAGGACAACCGCGAGTCCGCGCGCGCCACGGTGTCGGTGCGCACGCGCAGCAGCGGGTAGCAGGCGCGCACGTGGCGGCCGATGTCGGCGCCGTCGACGTAGTGCTGCAGGCCGCGGCGCAGATGGTCGACCGCGAGCGCGTAGATCTCGTGCACCCGGGCCAGCGCCGCCGCCGGCTCGGCGAAGTCCTCGACTTCGAAGTGGGGGGCGTGGCCGTTCATGGGGTGTCCGGGGTTCAGGAGCGCGCGAGCATGCGGTTCACCGCCTCGAGGTGCTCGGGCTCGTTGTGGCACATGCCCTGGAAGGCGGCGCACAGGTCGAGGAAGTCCTTGAGCTCCATGCGCTGCGCCATCTTCATCAGGCGCTTGGTCAGGCGCAGCGCCTTCGGCGGCTGGGCGGCGAAGCGCGCGGCCAGCGCGTGCGCGCGCGCCAGCAGCTGCTCGGGCTCGACCACCTCGAGCGCGATGCCGAGCGTCCTCGCCTCCTCGGCGCCGACGATGCGCCCGGACAGCGTGAGCTCGAAGGCCTGCTGATAGCCGATCAGGCGCTGCATGAACCAGGCGCCGCCGTCGCCCGGGATGATGCCCAGATTCAGGAAGGTCTCGCCGAACTTGGCCTTCGTCGACGCGATGCGGATGTCGGCCATGTTGGCCAGATCGAAGCCGGCGCCGATCGCCGGGCCGTTGACCGCGGCGATGATCGGCACCTCCACCGCCTGCAGCGCCAGCGGGATGCGCTGGATGCCGCGGCGGTAGCGGGTGGCGACCTCGGCCACGTCGCCGGCGAAGTCGCCGCCGCGCGCTGCCATGTCCTTGACGTTGCCACCGGCGGAGAAGGCCGACCCCTCGCCGGTGATGACGAGGACCGAGACCTCGTCGCAGGCGTTGACCCATTCGGCCACATTGACGATGTCGTCGATCAGCGCGGTGCCGGTGAGCGCGTTGCGCACGTCGTCGCGCGCCAGGGTGAGGGTGGCAACGCGGTCTTCGAGTTGCAGGCGGGCGTCGTGGACGGTGGGCAGGGTCATCGTACGGTCTCCTTGATCGTGCGCTGTCGCGTACGTTCAGCGCGGGGTCTTGAGCGGTTCGGGCAGTTTCAGGGTACCCGAATCGGAGAAGCGCATGCCACCGAGCAGGCCGCCGGCGAGCCGCCCGCGCAGCGCGTAGGGCACCTCGGCCTTGCTGCCGTCCACGCCCTCGATCACGCCCAGCGCCTGGCGCACCACCGCGATCGCCGACACCGACACCGGGATCTCGATCAGCGTCTCGCCGAAGCGCGGCACGCTGCCCGTGCGGTCGCTGACGCCGCTGGCGAAGGGGCGGCCGTTGAGGTCGAGATCGAGCGCGAGGCCGTCGAAGTCGATCGCGGTCTCGTTGGGGTTCTGCACCCGCAGCTTGACCTTGAAGCGCATCTCCATGCCCTCGCCCGGGAGGGGCTCGAGGCCGACCACGTTGATGCGCACCGGCTCGCGCTGCACCAGGCTGGCGCAGCCGGCGAGGAGCAGGCTGGCGAGGAAGGCGGCCAGGAGCAGCGCGAGGCTGCGAGCATCGTGGAAACGCGGCAAGCGGACGAGATCGTGCATGGGCCTGGGCTCCGAAAAGGGGGCAGGCGCCGAGGGCGCCCCTTGCGGCATTCTAGCTGCCGCGAGGGCGTGCAGCGCCCAAGCGCGTGCGTCCACTGTCCTGCGCTGCCCGGGCTGCCCGTTCCGGGTTTATTGCGGGCGAGCGTGGCTTTTGCACGCGCCCGCCCGCGGCTATCCGACTAGCATCCGCGTCGACGCTCGCGATCGCATGTGCCGTCCACGCGAGGCGTCCTTGCCAGAGCCGAGGATATGCGCCTGACCGAACAGACTTCGCCGAGCTCGTCGCCGGCGCCCGCGGGAGGAACCGCGGGCGCCCACGATGCCCACGCACGGCTGTTCGCCGAGCGCCACCGCAACGAGGCCGCGCTGCGTGACAGCGAGGCCCGCTTCCGGCAGCTGTTCGAGAAGATCCCGAACATCTCGGTGCAGGGTTACGACGCGCAGCGACGGGTGATCTTCTGGAACCAGGCGAGCACCGAGCTCTATGGCTACACCGCCGAGGAGGTGCTCGGACGCCTGCTCGACGAGGTGCTGATTCCGCCCGAGCTGGGCATCGACGTCGAGGCGCTGCATCGCGACTGGATCGAGCACGGGATCGAGATTCCCCCGGGCGAGATCCTGCTCTGCCACAAGGACGGCCGCCGCATCCCGGTGTTCTCCAGCCACGTCATGCAGCGCAACGCCGACGGCCAGGCGGAGATGTACTGCGTCGACATCGACCTCAGCGCACACAAGCGTGCGCAGGCGGGCCTGAAGCTGGCGCAGACCGTGTTCTCCCACGCGCGCGAGGGCATCCTCGTGTCCGACGCCGAGGGCACCATCGTCGAGGTGAATGGCGCCCTGTGCGCGCTCAGCGGGTATGCGCGCGAGGACCTGCTCGGCCGTCCGGTTGCCATCCTGCGCTCGGGCCGCCACGGCGCCGAGTTCTATGCCGAGATGCAGGACAGCCTGCACACGCGCGGCCACTGGAGCGGCGAGGTGTGGAATCGCCGTCCCGACGGCGAGCACTACCCGGTGCTGCTCACGATCAGCGTGGTGCGCGACGATGCGGGCATGCCGGCGCAGTACGTCGCGCTCTATGCCGACATCGCGGCCCAGAAGGCCCACGAGGCCGAGCTCGAATTCCTCGCCAGCCATGACGCGCTCACCGGACTGCCCAACCGCGCGCTGCTCGGTGACCGTCTCGAGCAGGCGCTGGCGCAGGCGCGCCGGCGCGACGAGCGGGTGGCGGTGGCCTATCTCGACCTCGACGGCTTCAAGCAGGTCAATGACCGGCATGGCCACGAGCTCGGCGACCGCCTGCTGCAGCACCTCGCCGGCTGCATGCGCGCCTCCCTGCGCGAAGGCGACACCATCGCCCGTCTCGGCGGCGACGAGTTCGCCGCCGTGCTGGTGGACCTGGGCGAGCACAGCGCCTTCGTGCCCTTCGTCAATCGCCTGCTCGAGGTCATCTCGTGCCCGGTGAGCATCGACGGTATCCCCCTGGAGGTTTCGGCCAGCATCGGGGTGAGCATCTTCCCGCAGCCCGACGAGGTCGATGCCGACCAGCTCCTGCGCCAGGCCGACCTCGCCATGTACCAGGCCAAGCTGGCAGGCAAGAACCGCTTCAGCATCTTCGATACCGAACTCGATCGCAGCGTGCGCGGTCATCACGAGACGCTGGCGCGCGTGCGCCAGGCCATCGGGCGCGACGAGTTCGTGCTCTTCTACCAGCCCAAGGTGAACATGCGCAGCGGCGAGGTGATCGGCTTCGAGGCGCTGATCCGCTGGCAGCATCCGGAGCGCGGCCTGTTGCCGCCGGGCGCCTTCCTGCCCGACGTCGAGCAGAGCCCGCTGGTGGTGGAGCTCGGCGAATGGGTCATCGCCACCGCCCTCGCCCAGCATGAACGCTGGTGCGCACAGGGGCTGGACCTGCCCATCAGCGTCAACATTTCCGCCGATCACCTGCAGCGCCAGGACTTCGTCGAGCGCCTCGAGGTCCTGCTCGACCGTCACCCTGGCCTCGGTCCGGGGCGGCTCGAGCTCGAGGTGCTCGAAACGAGCGCGCTCGGCAACCTGGAGCACGTCGCCGCGGTGATCCGTGGCTGCCGGCGCCTCGGCGTACGCTTCGCGCTCGACGACTTCGGTACCGGCTACGCCTCGCTCGCTTACCTCAAGCACCTGCCCGCGAACGTGCTGAAGATCGACCAGACCTTCGTGCGCGACATGCTCGAGGATCCCGACGACCTCGCCATCCTCGAGGGCGTGATCGGGCTGGCCAAGGCCTTCCGCCGCGAGGTGGTGGCAGAGGGCGTGGAGACGCTGGTGCATGGTCTCCGCCTGCTCCAGCTCGGTTGCGAGACTGCGCAGGGCTACGGGATCGCGCGCCCGATGCCGGCCGGGGCAGTGCCCGACTGGGTGCGCGCCTGGCGCCCCGACCCGAGCTGGTCCGAGGCCTGCGAGCTGGACCGCAGCGGCGCGCTGCTGCTCTATGCGATGGCCGAGGTGTCGCTATGGTGCAAGGCGGTGCGCGCCTTCATCGCGGGCGAGGTGTCCGATCTGCCGGATGTCGACTTCGAGCACAGCGCGCTCGGGCGCTGGCTGGAGCAGACGCCGGAGGCAGAGCCGCTGCGCGTCGAGGTCGGGCGTGCGTGTACCCTGTTTGCCGCCTGCAGTCAGGTGCCGGTGTTGGACGCCGACGGGCGCCGCGCGCTTGCCGAGCGCGTCGATGGCTGCTGCGAGAGCCTGCGCGCAACGCTCGAGTCAGCGCTGTCCGCGCTCACCGCGCCCCGGTCTGAGGGCGGAGGGCAGCGGCCGCGTGGCTGACGGACGGTCGGCGACCTGCCGTCTCCGGCGCGTCGTCCGCGCTCGGCGGGCGCACGGCCTCAGAAGCCCGAGCCCGGCTGGCGCAGGAATTCGGCTTCCCCGGCGCGCGCCTCGCGGCCGAGTGCGGCGTTGCGGTGCGGGAAACGGCCAAAGCGCTCGATGATCTCCAGGTGGCGGCGGGCGTAGTCGAGGTAGCCGGTGAAGGCGGGCCGCAGCGTCGGTGACACGCTCGCGGCGAGGACATCGAACAGGCGCACCGCCTCGCGCTGGTCGGCGAGATCCTCCGAGTGCTCCAGCGGCAGGTAGAGGAACACGCGCTCGATCGGACGCAGGCCGCCATCCACGCCCAGGCGCAGCGCCTCCTTCGCCCAGCGCAGGGCGAGCACGTCGAAGGCGAAGGCGGCCGCCTGGCCGCGCCAGATGTTGCGCGGGAACTGGTCGGTCAGCAGGATCAGCGCCAGCCGTCCGCGCGCGGCACCCAGCCAGCCGTCGAGCTCGCCTGCCGCAGCCCGCCCGACCAGAGGCGCGAAGCGTTCGCGCATCGCGGCATCGACCGCGGCGCGTTTCTTCCACCACAGGGCGGACTGGCGGTCGATGATGGCGCCATCGTCCTCGTCGGCGGGACCGAACCAGAAGGCGTGAATCGTGTCGGGCGTCTCCATGCTGGGCTCCGTGCCGGATGGTGTGGGCTAAGCATAGCCCAGCGCGCGCCCCCGTCCGGGCGGGGATGGGGCAATAATCCTGCCATGTCCCGCGACACCGCCTCCTCGCCCGCGCCGCTGTCGACCCTGCGTGGCCTGCTGCCTTTCCTGCGTCCGTACCGCGCGCGGGTGGCCCTCGCCTTCGTGCTGCTGTGCCTGGGCTCGGCGGCGATCCTGGTGGTGCCGCTGGCCTTTCGCGACCTGATCGATGCGGGTTTCGGCGGCGCACCTGCAGGGGCGGACGGTGGAGGTCTGTTCGGCGCGCAGGGGCTGGACGGACGCTTCGTGGCGCTGTTCGGTCTCGCCGTGTTCTGGGCGGCGGCGGTTGCGGCGCGCTACTACACCGTGTCGTGGATCGGCGAGCGCGTGACCGCCGACCTGCGCAGCGCGGTGTATGCGCGCGTGCTGCGTCAGTCGCCGCAGTTCTTCGAGACCCTGCAGACGGGCGAGGTGCTGTCACGGCTCACCGGCGACACCACGCTCGTGCAGACCGTGGTGGGCAGCTCGATCTCGATGGGCCTGCGCAGCCTGTTCCAGTTCGCCGGCGGCATGGCGATGCTGGCGGTGACCAGCGCGCAGCTGTTCGGCCTCATCTTCGGGCTGATGGCGCTGCTTGCGCTGCCGATCACCTTAATCGGCCGGCGCGTGCGCAGCCTCTCGCGCGAGGCGCAGGATCGCATCGCCGACGCCTCGGCGCTCGCCGGCGAGATCCTCAACGCCATGCCCACGGTGCAGGCATTCGGGCAGGAGGGCAACGAGGCGGCGCGCTTCGCTGCGCGTGCCGAGACCGGCTTCGCCACCGCGGTGCGGCGCACCCGGGTGCGTGCGCTGCTCACCGCGCTGATCATCGCCGCGGTGATGGGCACGATCATCTTCGTGCTGTGGATCGGCGCGCGCCAGGTGCAGGCGGGCGCCCTGTCGGTGGGCGAGCTCGGCGCCTTCGTGATCTACGCCGCGCTGGTGGCGGGCGGTGCCGGCACGCTGGCCGAGGTTTGGGGCGACGTGATGCGCGCGAGCGGGGCCACCGGGCGCCTGCTCGAGCTGCTGCATGCCGAGCCGGCGATCCGGGATGCTGCGCCGGCCGCACCGGTCGCCGCTGCCGGCGCAGCGGCCATCGAACTCGAAGGCGTCGTGTTCTGCTACCCCGCGCGCCCCGCCGTGCGCGCGCTCGACGACGTCTCGCTGCGCATCGCCCCGGGGGAGAAGGTGGCGCTGGTGGGGCCTTCCGGTGCCGGCAAGACCACGCTGTACCAGCTCCTGCTGCGCTACTACGAGGCGGACGCGGGCAGCATCCTCATCGCCGGCCGCGACATCCGCGCGCTGCCGCTGCGGGCGCTGCGCGCCGGGATCGCGATCGTGCCGCAAGATCCGGTGATCTTCTCCGCCAGTGCGCTCGACAACATCCGCTACGGCCGGCCCGACGCCAGCGACGCGGACGTGATCGCCGCCGCCCGCGCCGCGGCTGCCGACGAGTTCGTCGCCCGCCTGCCCGAGGGCTACGCGACCTTTCTCGGCGAGCGCGGCACCCGGCTCTCGGGCGGCCAGCGCCAGCGCATCGCGATCGCGCGCGCGATCCTCAAGGGCGCGCCGATCCTGCTGCTCGACGAAGCCACCAGCGCGCTCGACGCCGAATCCGAGATCCTGGTGCAGCAAGGCCTGGCGGCGGCGATGCAGGGGCGCACCACGCTGATCATCGCCCACCGCCTGGCGACCGTGCAGAAGGTGGACCGGATCGTGGTGATGGACGGCGGGCGCATCGTCGAGATCGGCACGCCGGCCGACCTGCGCCGCCAGGGCGGGCTTTACGCGCGGCTGGCGGCGCTGCAGCTGGAGGGATGAGGGGGAATGGCGCCGGCAGCGCATGCGCAGGCCAGCATCGCGTGCCCTGCCGTGGTCCGCATCGGCGGCTGCGGCGATGGTCGGCTCAGGGCAGGACGCGTTCGCGCAGATAGCGCGGGAAGCGCGGCTGGCCCGCTGGGGTGAGCTCGCGGTAGCGGTAGGTGAGGCGCGTGCCAAGCGCTGGCGGCGTGGCGCGGAGCGCGTCGGTGAGGCCGCTGCCGATGCGAAAGCGGCGGCCATCATCCGCCTCCACCAGCAGGGCGCCGACCTTCCCCTGCAGCCGGCCCTTGCCGGGGATGTAGCCGATGACGCGCGCCTCGGCGTCGAGCCAGGGAGTGAGCTTGCGCAAGGCCGCGCTGCGGCCGGGCTGCCAGTGGGCGTCGGCGCGGTGCAGCATCAGCCCCTCGCCGCCGCCGGCCACGGTCTGCTCGAGCAGACGCTGCAAGGCCGCGCGGTCGGCCACCCGGCCTTGTGGTATCAGCTGCAGCCAGGGCACGGCGGCAGTGGCGACGGTCGCGCGCAGCAGCTGCAGGCGGGTGCTGAAATCACCCTCGCCGCCCGGCAGGTCGAAAAGCATGTAACGCACCTGGCGCCATGCCGGATCCTCCGGGTCCTGACGGCGGATGAGGCCGGAGAGCGCGTCGAAGCGGCCGCGGTCGATCCAGAGCTCGCCGTCCAGCGGCATCGCCGGGAGCGCGGCGATGAACCACGCTGGGGCGACGATCTCGCGCCCGCTGCGAAAGCTCAGCCGTTGCCCGTCCCATAGCGCGCGTACGCCGTCGAGCTTCTCGCTGACCCAGTAGGCGGCGGGGTCGAGTGCGCCATCGTCGCGCACGGCAAGCATCGCCGGCGGCACGACGGCATCGGCAGGGGCCTGCGCAAGCCCCGCACTCGGCAGCAGGCAGGCGGCGATCGCCAGGGCGCGCAGGGCTGGCCCGATGCGGGGTCGGAGCGGTGGCTTGGCGGGGCGCATGGCAGGGTCCTGAGCAATGACAAAGGCATTGTAGGGGGCGGCGCCACGGACGGCCAGCGCGGCATGCCGGGCCCGGGGGCGATCAGGGCTGCTGCTGCGTGGCCTGCTTCTCCCGGTACATCGCGCCGTCGGCATGCTGCATCAAGGCCGCCGGGCTGTCGCCATCGCGCGGGAAGAGCGCGACACCGATGCTGCCCGAGATCATGATGCGGCGGCCGCGAAGGTCGAAGGGGCTGGCGAGGGCAGCGCGCAGCTTGTGGGCGACCTTGTCGGCGTCTTCGGCGGCTGCGATCGTCGGCAGCAGCACGACGAACTCGTCGCCGCCGATCCGCGCCGCAGTGTCGGAGTCGCGCACCAGGTCCTGCAGGCGCAGGGCGACCGCCTGCAGGAGGGCGTCGCCGACGTCGTGGCCATGGCGGTCGTTGACGGGCTTGAAGCCGTCCAGATCGATGAACAGCACCGCCAGCATCTGCCCACTGCGCTGCGCGCCGGTGAGCGCGCGCTCGAGGCGGTCGAACAGCAGGGCGCGGTTGGGCAGGCCGGTGAGCGCGTCGTGCTGGGCGAGATGCTTGATCCGCTCCTCGGCCTCCTTGCGCGCGGTGATGTCATTGACGATGTTCAGCGTCGCCGGGCGTCCGTTCCAGCGGATCGGCACGCCACTAGTCTCCGCCCACAGCAGGCGACCCGACTTGTGCAGGAGTCGCAGCGGATAACGCTGCTCGGCCACTTCGCCGGCAATGCGTCGGTCGTGGTTCTCGCGGGCGCGGCGCTGGTCCTCCGGGTGGATGAGTCCGCTGATGGCGTCCACGTTCTCCAGTTCATGCGCGCTGAGGCCGACGAGTTCGAAGAAGGCCGGGTTGCAATACACCACCCGCTCGTCCTGGACGACGAGGATGCTCTCGTGCGCCATCTCGACGAGCGAGCGGTAGCGCTCCTCGCTCTCCTTGAGCGCCTGCTCCGCGCGCTGGCGTGCCGCGATGTCATCCTCGAGCTGTCGGCCGAGCGCGGCCAGACGCCGGTTCACGCCGCGGAGATGGCGGATCCACAGGTAGGCGGGCACCAGCAGCAGCAGGAAGCCGGCGCTGATTCGGGCGATGAGGATGCGGTCCGGGGCGCTCGCCACCTCGATGGCGACGTGGCGATTGACGATCTCGTCCACCTCCTCCGGCGTCAATGAGGCGATCGCGCGATCGAGGGCGGCAAGCAGCTCGGGTCGCTGGCCGACGATGCCGATGCGCATGCGGTTGCCGTACGCCGGGACCTCGCCGGCGATCCTGAGGTTGAACCAGCCCTCGGTCTTGATCGTATGCGCGGCGACGGTGAGCGCGCGCAGGGTGAGGTCGGCCTCGCGCCGCTCGACCATGGCGAAGGCTTCGGCTTCCGAGCCCACCGGCAGGATGCGCAGGGCGGGAAAGTCGCGTCCGACCTGCTCGATGATCGAGGTGGCCGTCGGCAGCGCGATCGCGGTCTTCGGTGGCAGGGCGGCGAGGCCGACGATGTCGGGGTGTTCGGCGCGGGTGATGATGACGTTGCGGTCGAAGAAGTACGGGCGGGTGAAGCTCAGCCAGCTCGCCCGCTCGGGTGTCGTGTTGAGGAAGGACAGGGCGTCGCACCTGCCGGTGCGGGCCAGGGACAGGCTCTCGTCCCAGCTGCCGCTCGGCACGATGTCCAGGTGCAGGCCGGCGCGCTCGGCGATCAGCCGCGTGAGGTCGGCCGCGATGCCGCGATGGCGGCCCTGCTCGTCCAGCCACTCGTAAGGCGCCCAGTCGGGATCGACGCACAGGCGCACGCTTGCGTTCCCGTCCGCCGCTGCCGCGGCCGGATGCGGCGGGGCGCCGGCGGCGGGCGTGAGGGCGACCATAAGCGCCAGCGCCAGGAGCAGGCCTGCCACGCGCGGCCGGGCATCAGGCTGCGTGCTCGCGCCTGGGGCGGAATTGGCGCGTGTCGAGGTAGTAGTCTGCGGACTCGCTGTCGGGGACGACACCGGGAATCCCCAGCAGGGGAAGGGGCGAGAAGTCACGGGGCGTGAGGTGCTCGATTCGCGCGCGCAGCTGTGATGCCAGCCAGGCATCGGTGTCGGACAGGCGGGTGCGTTCGTCCAGATTGTGCCACTCGTCCGAAACCACCCGGTAGAGCGCTTTTGCACACAATCCGAAAAAGGGCGCGCGCAGCTGATCCCAGCTGCCGTGGCCGAAGACGAGGAAGCGCGTGGTCTGCAGCAGGCGGCTGCGCTCCAGCCAGAACGCGTCATGCCAGGCGTGGGCCGCCAGCAGTCCGGCGATCGCGGCGTCGCTGCTCACGACGACGATGCCGCACTCGTCGAACTGGGTCAGCGCATCGCGCCGTCGTCCGCGCCCGGCCAGGCCAGCCGCCGTGCGCGCGCGCAGCTCGTCCAGGTGCAGGCGGTTGCAGGCGGCCTTGCTTTGCGGCCACGCGCACCAGGCGAGCGCGTTGAAGAAATCGTGCCAGTTGCCGCTGCGGGTGGGCACCTCGCCGCGGTTGAAGATCTGCGCCTCGTAGCCGGCGGGATCATCCGCGGGCGGCACGAATCGGATCGGCGCCCCGCCGCCGCTGCGCGCCTCGTCGGCGGTCTCGGTGAGCAGGGCGTCGAGCGCCGCGTGGGCGGGGACCCCGGGCGCGGTGAAGCGGGCGAGCCAGGGCGCGATCGGCTCGAACAGCGGGCGGCGGGCAAAGGCGGCCGGAACGTCGTCGACGGTATCCATCTGCGGAATTCTGCCTGTCCGACGGGCCTTGCGGGGCGCGTCGACGGTCGAGTGCTCGCCCCGCCCGCCACCCCGGTTTCCCGGCCGGATCGGCCGCGCGCCCTGGCTGGGTACGCCCGCTCTCAGGCCGCGCGTACCGCCGGTGCCGAATCGAGCGCCGGCTGCAGGCGATTGACGCCGCTGACGATGGCGCGGATCGAGGCGGTGACGATGTTGCCGTCGACACCCACGCCGTAGCGGTCGCCGCCCTGACCGCCCGCTTCGGTGAGCTCGAGGAAGGCGCAGGCCTGGGCGTTGCCACCGTCCTCGCTCGGCGCGATCGAGCGCTCCTCGAAGCTGCGCACCTGGACGTCGATGCCGGCGCCGCGCAAGGCGTGGATGGCGGCGTCGATCGGGCCGTTGCCCTCGCCGACGAGCAGGTGGCGGGTGCCACCGATCTCGACCACGAGGCGGATGCCCTGCGCCGCACCGTGCTCGAAGAGGTGGTGCTCGACGTAGCGCACCGGCTCGACGGTGTCGAGGTAGGTGCTGCGGAAGAGGTCCCAGATCGCTGCCGCCGACATCTCGCCGCCGGTGGCGTCGGTGACCTGCTGCACCTCGCGCGAGAACTCCACCTGCAGGCGGCGCGGCATCACGATGCCGTACTCGGTCTCGAGCAGGTAGGCGATGCCGCCCTTGCCGGACTGGCTGTTGACCCGGATCACCGAGTCGTAGCTGCGGCCGACGTCGGCGGGGTCGATCGGGAGGTAGGGTACGTTCCACGGCGCGCCAGCCTTTTGAGCGGCGAATCCCTTCTTGATGGCGTCCTGGTGGGAGCCGGAGAAGGCCGTGAACACGAGATCCCCCACATAGGGGTGGCGTGGGTGGATGGGCAGCTGGTTGCAGTACTCGACGGTGCGCGCGACGGCGTTGATGTCGGAGAAGTCGAGCCCGGGGGACACGCCCTGGGTGTACATGTTCAAGGCGAGGGTGACGATGTCGACGTTGCCGGTGCGTTCGCCGTTGCCGAACAGGCAGCCCTCGACGCGGTCGGCGCCGGCCATCAGGCCGAGCTCGGCGGCGGCCACGCCGCTGCCGCGGTCGTTGTGCGGGTGGAGCGAGAGCACCACGCTGTCGCGGCGGGCGAGATGGCGGTGCATCCACTCGACCTGGTCGGCATAGACGTTGGGCGTCGACACCTCGACCGTGGCCGGGAGGTTGAGGATGACCTTGTCGTTGGGCGTCGCGCCCCATTCGGCGGTGACGGCGTCGCAGACTTCCCTGGCGAAGTCGAGCTCGGTGGCGGAGAAGGTCTCCGGGCTGTATTCGAGGCGGATCTCGGTGCCGCACTCGGCCTTCATCTGCGCGCCGATCTGCTTGATCAGGCGCACGGCCGACACCGCGAGCGCGACCACCTGCGGCTTTTCCATGCCGAACACCACTTCGCGGAAGGTCGGCGAGGTGGCGTTATAGACGTGGATGATCGCCCGCGGCGCGCCGCGCACCGACTCCATGGTGCGGCGAATGAGGTCCTCGCGCGCCTGGGTGAGCACCTGGATGGTGACGTCCTGCGGGATGTGGCCGCCCTCGATGAGCTGGCGCACGAAGTCGAAGTCGGTCTGCGAGGCGGACGGGAAGCCGACCTCGATCTCCTTGAAGCCGATCTCGCACACGGTGCGGAACATGCGCATCTTGCGCTCGACGTTCATCGGCTCGAACAGCGCCTGGTTGCCGTCGCGCAGGTCGGTGCTCATCCAGATCGGTGCGCGGTCGATGAGCTTGTTCGGCCACTGGCGGTCGGCGAGCGCGATCGGAGCGAAGGGGCGGTACTTGGCGGCGGGGTTGGGCAACATCATGGCGCGGTCCTCGTGGGCATGGCGTGATTCGATGGACGAAAGTTTACGCCGGAGGTAGCGACAGACGATTGCGTTATTGTGGTGAAGGCGGGCGAATTACGGCATAAAAGTTCACTTATCAATTCAGTAATGCAATGATCTGCCGATCATGCATCCAAGGGAGCCCGATCATGCAGCTCGACCGCTACGACCGCCAGATCCTGGAGCTGCTCCAGCAGGACGGCCGCATCAGCAACCAGGACCTCGCCGACCGCATCGCGCTGTCGCCCTCGTCCTGCCTGCGCCGGCTGCGCGCGCTGGAGGAGTCCGGCCTCGTCCGCGGCTACCGCGCGCTGCTCGACGCGAGGAAGCTCGGGCTGTCGCTGATGGCGCTGATCCACATCTCGATGGACCGCCATACGCCCGAGCGCTTCACCCACTTCGAGGCCCAGGTGGGTGCCATTCCTGAGGTGCTCGAATGCCTGCTGATCACCGGCCAGGACGCCGACTATCAGCTGAAGGTGGTGGTGGCCGACATGGACGCCTACCAGGAGTTGCTGCTCAACCGCATCACCCGCATCCCGGGCGTGACCGGGGTGCACTCGAGCTTCGTGCTGCGGCGGGTGATCGACAAGACCGCGCTGCCGTTGCCCGGCGCCTGAGGCGGGTTGTGCAGAAACTGGATATATGTCACGTTGTGAGTGGATAGCCCGCGCCGGCGTCGATGCCCATGATCCGGGGGCTGCGTGGCCCCGAGCCGCGCGTGTGCCAACCCGACACGAAGTCCGCCGCCTGCGGACGCTTCAAGGAGACGACATGGACGCCCGCGTTCGCGAACTGGTCAAGGCCACCATCCCGGTGCTCAAGGAGCACGGCGTGGCGCTGACCACCTACTTCTACCAGCGCCTGTTCCGCCACAACCCGGAGCTGAAGAACATCTTCAACCAGTCGCACAACGAGACCGGCAAGCAGCCGGTGGCGCTGGCGATGGCGGTGCTGGCCTACGCCGAGAACATCGACGATCCCTCGGTGCTGGCGCCGGTGATCACGCTGATCGCCAACAAGCACGCCAGCGTGGGCATCCGCGCCGAGCACTACCCGATCGTCGGCAAGCACCTGCTGGCCTCGATCCGCGAGGTGCTGGGCGATGCCGCCAGCGACGAGCTGGTCAACGCCTGGGGCGTGGCCTATGGCGCGCTCGCCGACGTCTTCATCGAGGCCGAGTCCAGGCTGTACGACGAGGCCTGCAACGCCGAGGGCGGCTGGAGCGGCTGGCGCAGCTTCCGCATCATCGACAAGGTGCGCGAGAGCGAGGAGATCACGTCCTTTCACCTCGTGCCCTGCGACGGCGGCCCGCTGCCCGCCTACAACGCCGGCCAGTACACCACCGCACGCGTGTTCGTGCCCGAGCTGGGGGTGATGCAGCTGCGCCAGTACACCTTGTCGATCGCGCCGGGGGCGATGCATTTCCGCATCTCGGTGAAGCGCGAGCCGGCGAGCGTGACCGCACCGGCCGGCCGGGTGTCGAACCGCCTGCACGACTTCTACAAGGTGGGCGACATGCTGGAGTTGGCGCCGCCCTTCGGCGAGTTCTTCCTCGACGAGACGCACGACGGCCCGGTGGTGCTGATCAGCGGCGGCGTGGGCATCACGCCGATGGTGGCGATGCTCGATCGCCTGGTGGCGGCGGCGCCGTCGCGGCCGGTGCAGTTCGTGCATGCCTGCCGCAGTGCAGCCGTGTTCGCCTTCGGTGCGCATCTGGTGAAGGTTGCGGAGCGCCATCCGCAGGTGAAGCTGCATCTGTTCCACGACGAAGGACCGGTTGCGGCGCCGGTGCAGTCGGGGCGGGTCGATCTGCGCGCGCTCGCGGGCCAGGTGCTGGCCGAGGGGGCCGATTACTACCTGTGCGGGCCGGTCGGCTTCCTGGAGGCGCAGATCGCGACGCTGCATGAACTGGGTGTGGAGTCGGCGCGCATCCATGCGGAGGTGTTCGACACGGGCGGCATCGCGACCTGAGGCGGGGGCCGGGTGAGGCAGCCCGCCTGGCTTCGATCGGGCTCCGATCCGGTTAAGACCCGGCGGCTGATGCGGCGTCGATTAGGCGTCGATACGGCCACGATCTGGCTTTAGTGCGGCTCTGATTCGGCCGCGGGGCCGGGGCGGCGCTCGCCGCCTGCACTCGCGGCCCTTCGCTTCGCTGCGGGCTGCCCTCGGCGGAAGACGGCGCGGGGGCGGCGACGCAAACTCGGCGCTGCGCGCCTCGGACATGCGTCGCCTTGTTTCCCCCGCGACGCCCTCCGCCTCGGCGCTCCTGAAGTTGGCGAGCACCGCCCCGGCCCCGCGGCCTCGCGCTTGCGTGAGTTTGATGACCTCTTGCGTCTGTGTGCGCGATGACGACCGTAGCCTTGCAGCTGCGTGGGTTCGATCGCAAGGAAGAATCGACGGCGCGGGCAAGCCTTCTGTGGGAGCGGGCTTGCCCGCGAATCGGGGATTGAAGGGCGCAGCCTGGCTTACTGCCCGGCGTTCGGGAAGAAGAGTTGCTCGCCCTCGATCTTGTACGCGGCGATCGCGTCCTGCCCGGCGGGCGACACCACCCACTCGACGAACTTCCTCGCCTCCGCCGTCTTCACGTGCGGGTGGCGTTCCGGATTGACCACCATCACGCCGTACTGGTTGAACAAGCGCTTGTCGCCCTCGACCAGCACCGCCAGGTCGGCGCGGTTCTTGAAGCTGAGCCAGGTGCCGCGGTCGGCGAGCACGTAGGCGCCGCTCGAGGCTGCCATGTTCAGCGCCGGGCCCATGCCGCAGCCGCATTCCTTGTAGCCGGTACCCTTGTTCTCCACCCCGGCGGCCTTCCAGTAGCGCAGCTCGGCGGCGTGGGTGCCGCTCTTGTCGCCGCGCGAAACGAAGTTGCCGTTGGCGGCGGCGAGCTTCTGCAGCGCCGCGGTGATGTCCTTGCCCTTGGTGCCGGCGGGGTCGTCCTTCGGGCCGACCAGCACGAAGTCGTTGTACATAACCTTGCGGTGCTCGATGCCGTGGCCCTCGTCGACGAATTTCCGTTCGGCGGCGGCGTCATGGACGAACACGACGTCGGCGTCGCCGCGGCGGCCGACATCGAGCGCCTGGCCGGTGCCGAGCGCGACCACCTTCACGTCGATGCCGCTCGCCTGCCTGAACTGCGGCAGGATGTGGCCGAAGAGGCCGGACTGCTCGGTGGAGGTGGTCGAGGCGACGACGATCGACGGCGCCTGCGCCTGGGCCGTCAGCGGCAGCACGGCGAGGAGGGTGGCGGTGGCAAGGCCGGCGAGGTGCTTGCGGGCAAGCGTATGGATCTGGGGCAGCATCGTGGGGCTCCTCGGCTTCTGCGGGGTGGTGTGCAGCCTGCGAAGGACCGCGCCTGCACCTTCGGGGCCGCGATGGCATCCAGGGGGCAGTCGCTTGTCCTGCGCGACGCGCGAATCCGTGCCATCGGGCGTGACGATTGCCGCCCGCGGTCGGATTGGCGCAATCTATTGACCCTGCCAGACCCGATCAATATGAACAGCGATGCATAGGATCAGCCTTCACTACACCCTGGGCACGGCCGCGGCGCCCGCGCTGGTCCGCAACCCGCTGCTCGACCTGCTGCAGGCGGTGGCCGACTGCGGCTCGATCTCGGCGGCGGCGCGCGCGCTCGAGCTGTCCTACCGCCACGTGTGGGGCGAGCTCAAGCGCTGGGAGGGCGCGCTCGGCCAGCCGCTGATCCTGTGGGAGAAGGGCCAGGCGGCCCGTCTGTCGGAATTCGGCGCCAAGCTGCTGCTCGCCGAGCGTCAGGTGCAGGCCCGGCTGCTGCCGCAGATCGAGGCGCTGCGCGCCGACCTCGAGCGCGCGTTCGCGATCGCCTTCGACGAGTCGGTGCATGTGCTGTCCTTCCATGCCAGCCACGACGAGGGGCTCGCCGCGCTCGGCGACGCTGCGCGCGGCGGCGGGCTGCACCTCGACGTGCGCTTCACCGGCAGCGTGGACGCGATCCGCGCGCTCAACGAGGGCCGGTGCACGATGGCCGGCTTCCACGTACGCCTGCCGGCCACGCCCGGCGCGCGCGGGGCGTCCTCGCACGCGCAGCGCACCTACAAGCCGCTGCTGCGCCCCGGCCTGCACAAGCTGATCGGCTTCGCCCACCGCAGCCAGGGCCTGATCGTGGCGCGCGGCAACCCGCTGGGGCTGCGCGGGCTGATGGATCTCGCCCGACCGGGCGTGCGCTTCGTCAATCGCGCGCGCGGCACCGGCACCCGGGTGGTGGTGGACGAGCTGCTCGGCGAGCTTGGCCTCGCGCCGTCGGCGATCCGCGGCTACGACACCGACGAACCCTCGCATGCCGCGGTCGCCCACGCGGTGGCGAGCGGCCAGGCCGACGCCGGCTTCGGCCTCGAGGCCAGCGCGCGCAGCCGCGGGCTGGACTTCGTGCCGCTGGTGGAGGAGGCCTACTTCCTCGCCTGCCTCAAGACCACGCTCGACCAGCCCGCTACCCGCGCCCTGCTCGCGCTCTTGCGCACGGCCGACTGGCAGCAGCGCCTGGCGCAGCTCCCGGGCTACGCGCCGATGCAGAGCGGCGAGGTGCTGTCGATGAGCCGGGTGCTGCCGTGGTGGAGGTTCGGGGGGCGTCGCGATGCCGTCGAAGCCCGCTTCGATCGCAGTGCGCGGTCTCGCTAGAATCCGGCTTGAAGGGCCGCCACCGGCCCGAACGGGAAACGCGGACGATGCTCAAGCGCAGACATGACCGCGGGCGCGCGCGGGCCCGCGGTCAGGACGTCGCAGAACTTGGCGCCCTCCTGCTGCTCGCGGCGCTGTTCGTCGCCCTCGCCGTGCTCGCCCCGATCGCCCAGCCGCAGCAATACCACCGCCTGGCCGACATGCGCGCGCTGGCAGTGGGCGGCTTCGTGCTGCCCAACGCCGCGGACGTCCTCACCAGCCTGCCATTCACCCTGGTCGGCGGCGTCGGCTTGCTGCTGTGCCGCGGCGCTTCGCCGGCGCAGCGCACCGCGCTCGCGACCTTCTTCGCCGGCCTGGTGCTCACCGGCGCCGGCAGCGCGTGGTACCACCTCGCCCCGACCGACGCCTCGCTGATGTGGGACCGCCTGCCGATGACCGTGGCCTTCGCCGGTGCCGTCGGCGCAGTCGCCACCGAACGTCTCGGCGCAGCGTCGGGCGGGCGCTGGCTCGCCGGCTGGCTGTTGCTCGGCCTGGCCTCGATCGCGGTGTGGCGGTTCGCGGGCGATCTGCGGCTCTACGGCCTCGCCCAGTACGGCGGCTTTGCCCTGCTGCTGCTGTGGACGCGCCTGCCTGCCGCCAGCGATGCGCTGCGCCTGCCGTGGGGCGTGCTGCTCGCCGCGTATGCGGTGGCGAAGGGCTTCGAGGTGTTCGACCGCGAGCTGTGGGTGTGGACGGACGGGCTGGTTGCCGGGCACGCGATGAAGCATGTCGTGACCGCGCTGGGGGTGGTGCCGTTGCTGTGGGCCTTGCGCAAGCCCGTTCGGGCTTCTGCACACTGATCAGACCACGACCGGTACCAGCGGCATGCTGCATCTGCGCCATGGGCGATGTGCCATCGAGCTCAGTCAGGTCGATAAGTCCATGTTTAGGCGTGATTATTTCGTGAAACACCGGCTGTACGCGCTAGGCTTGGCGCGTGCTTGGGCGTAGAATGCGCGGTTCTTCCAGGCTTTCAGTGCGGTACGTTTCATGCTCTACCCCACCCGTTTCGATGTCATCGTGGTCGGCGGCGGTCACGCCGGGACCGAGGCCGCGCTCGCCGCGGCGCGCATGGGCGCGGCCACGCTGCTGCTCACCCACAACATCGAGACCCTGGGGGCGATGAGCTGCAACCCCTCGATCGGTGGCATCGGCAAGGGTCACCTGGTCAAGGAGGTCGATGCGCTCGGCGGCGCGATGGCCGCCGCCACCGACGAGGGCGGCATCCAGTTCCGCATCCTCAACGCCTCCAAGGGGCCGGCCGTACGCGCCACCCGCGCCCAGGCCGACCGCGTGCTGTACAAGGCGGCGATCCGCCGCCGGCTGGAGAACCAGCCGAACCTGTGGCTGTTCCAGCAGGCGGTGGACGACCTCACCGTGGTCGGCGACCGCGTCACCGGCGTGGTCACCCAGATCGGCCTGCGCTTCGAGGCGCCGGCGGTGGTGCTGACCGCGGGCACCTTCCTCAACGGCCTGGTGCATGTGGGGCTGCAGAATTATTCGGCCGGGCGCGCGGGCGACCCGCCGGCGATCTCGCTCGGCGCGCGCCTCAAGGAACTCAAGCTGCCGCAGGGCCGCTTGAAGACCGGCACGCCGCCGCGACTGGACGCGCGCACCATCGACTTCTCGGTGATGACGGTGCAGCCGGGCGACGACCCGGTGCCGGTGTTCAGCTTCCTTGGCCATGCCGGCCAGCACCCGCGCCAGCTGCCGTGCTGGATGACGCAGACCAACGCGCGCACCCACGACGTGATCCGCGCCAACCTCGACCGCTCGCCGATGTATTCCGGCGTGATCGAGGGCGTGGGGCCGCGTTACTGCCCGTCGATCGAGGACAAGATCCACCGCTTCGCCGACAAGGACAGCCACAACATCTTTCTCGAGCCCGAAGGCCTGGAGACGCACGAGATCTACCCCAACGGCATCTCCACGTCCTTGCCCTTCGACGTGCAGCTGCAGATCGTGCGCAGCATCCGCGGCCTGGAGAACGCCCACATCCTGCGCCCCGGCTACGCGATCGAGTACGACTACTTCGACCCGCGCAACCTCAAGTCTTCCCTGGAGACGAAGTCGATCGGCGGCTTGTTCTTCGCCGGCCAGATCAACGGCACCACCGGCTACGAGGAGGCCGCCGCGCAGGGCCTGCTCGCCGGCGCCAATGCCGCGCTGCAGGTGAAGGGCATTGAGCCCTGGTGCCCGCGCCGCGACGAGGCCTATCTGGGCGTGCTGGTCGACGACCTGATCACCCGCGGCGTGTCCGAGCCCTACCGCATGTTCACCTCGCGCGCCGAGTACCGGCTCTCCCTGCGCGAGGACAATGCCGACCTGCGCCTCACCGAGAAGGGGCGCGAACTCGGCCTGGTGGATGACGCACGCTGGGCCGCCTTCTGCGCCAAGCGCGAGGCGATCGAGCGCGGCAGCGCGCAGCTGAAGGCGGCGTGGGCGCGGCCGGAGGCGATTCCCGCCGAGGACCAGGCGCGCGTGCTGGGCAAGGCGCTCGAGCGCGAGCAGCGCTACTTCGAGCTGCTGCGCCGGCCCGACACCACCTACGCGTCGCTGATGAGCCTGCCCGGCGCGCCCGAGGCGCGCGAGACCGACCCGCAGGTGATCGAGCAGATCGAGATCGCCGCCAAGTACCAGGGCTACATCGACCGCCAGCAGGAAGAGGTCGCCAAGCAGGCGCAGGCCGAGGCCACCCGCCTGCCAGCCGAGCTCGACTACGCGCAGGTGCGCGGCCTGTCCAAGGAAGTGCAGCAGAAGCTCAACCAGCACAAGCCGGAGACCATCGGCCAGGCCGGGCGCATCCAGGGCGTGACCCCGGCGGCGATCTCGCTGCTGCTGGTGTGGCTCAAGCGCCGCGAGCTGGCGGCACGCGCGGGCGCTGCGGGCGACGTGGCCGCGTCGAGGAAGTCGGCTGCATGAGCGGGCGCCTGCAGCCCTACGCGGCCCAACTCGCCGACGGCGTGGCCGCGCTCGGCCTCGCCCTCCCGCAGGCGACCGTCGACCGCCTGCTCGCCTTCGGCGAGCTGCTGCTGAAGTGGAACAAGGTCTACAACCTCACCGCGATCCGCAACCCTCAGGAGCTGATCACCCACCACCTGCTCGATTCGCTGGCGGTGCTGCCGCATCTGGCTGGCGTGTGCCGGCTCGCCGACATCGGCTCGGGCGGTGGCTTGCCGGGCGTGGTGCTGGCGATCGTGCGCCCGGGGCTGGTGGTGTCGTCGATCGAGACCGTGGGCAAGAAGGCGAGCTTCCAGCAGCAGGCCAGGATCGAGCTCGGGCTGGGCAATTTCAGCGTCCTCAACAAGCGTGTCGAGCAGGTCCAGCCGGATGCGCTGCCCGGCGGTGTGCCCGATGGCGTGATCTCGCGCGCCTTCTCCAGCCTGGCGGACTTCGTCGCGCTGTCCGGGCATCTGGTCGCCGAAGGCGGCGCACTGTACGCGATGAAGGGCGTGAATCCGGTCGACGAGATCGCGGCCCTGCCCGCCGGCTGGGCGCTCGCCGCGACCCACGCGCTGAACGTGCCGGGGCTGGGCGCCGAGCGTCATCTGCTCGTCATCCGCCGCGCGGGATGATGGGGGGGCGTGGGAGCGGGCTTGCCCGCGAACCTCGCGTGCTCGGTGGCTGAATTCGCGGGCAGGCCCGCTCCCACGGAGACGAACCGCCTGCGGTGGTGAAAGGAAGCTGACCATGCCGCGCCTGCTGCGCTGCCGCATTGAAGTACACTCCGGGTCTCGCGCCTCCCGCGCGATCCCTGCAAATGGAATAGCCTGATTCGACCATGGCCAAGATTTTCTGCGTCGCCAACCAGAAGGGCGGGGTGGGCAAGACCACCACCTGCGTCAACCTCGCCGCCGCGCTGCACCAGGCCGGGCAGCGCGTGCTGCTGATCGACCTCGACCCGCAGGGCAACGCCACCATGGGCAGCGGCATCGACAAGCGCGGCCTGCAGCACTCGGTCTATCACCTGCTGGTCGGCCTGGTCGACCTGGCGGGCGCGCGCGTGGCCTCGCCCACCGGCGGCTACGACGTGCTGCCGGCCAACCGCGACCTCGCCGGCGCCGAGGTCGAGCTGGTCAACCTCGAGCAGCGCGAGAAGCGGCTGCGCAATGCGCTCGCCCCCTTCGACGCCGACTACGACTTCGTCCTCATCGACTGCCCGCCCTCGCTGTCGATGCTCACCCTCAACGGCCTGTGCTGCGCCAATGGCGTGATCATCCCGATGCAATGCGAGTACTACGCGCTCGAGGGCCTCTCCGACCTGGTCAATACGATCAAGAAGGTGCACGCCAACCTCAACCGCGAGCTCAAGATCATCGGCCTGCTGCGGGTGATGTTCGACCCGCGCGTGACCTTGCAGCAACAGGTCTCGGCCCAGCTCGAGGGCCACTTCGGCGACAAGGTGTTCCGCGCCATCGTGCCCCGCAACGTGCGCCTGGCCGAGGCGCCCAGCCACGGCATTCCGGGCGTGGTGTATGACAAGGCCGCCAAGGGTGCGCAG
This sequence comes from Thauera sp. JM12B12, assembly GCF_039614725.1. Classification (NCBI taxonomy): domain Bacteria; kingdom Pseudomonadati; phylum Pseudomonadota; class Betaproteobacteria; order Rhodocyclales; family Zoogloeaceae; genus Thauera; species Thauera sp. JM12B12. The sequence continues at coordinate 140,983 of NZ_CP154859.1, forward strand.
GCCTACATGGCCTTCGCCCACGAGATGATCGAGCGCGCGAAGACCTTCTGAACTCCGGAGCCGACATGAACAAACCCAGACTCAAGGGCCTCGGCCGCGGACTCGATGCGCTGCTGGCCGCCAACCAGGAAGAGGAGACCGCCAAGGGCGAGCTGCAGTCGCTGCCCACCATCGCGCTGCAGCCGGGCAAGTACCAGCCGCGCACACGCATGGATCCGGGTTCGCTCGAGGAGCTGGCGGCCTCGATCAAGGCCCAGGGCGTGATGCAGCCGATCATGGTGCGCCCGGTCGCCGAGGACGCCTGGGAGATCATCGCCGGCGAGCGCCGCTGGCGCGCGGCGCAGATCGCCGGCCTGTCCGAGGTGCCCTGCCTGGTGCGGGAGATCCCCGACGACGCCGCGCTGGCGATGTCGCTGATCGAGAACATCCAGCGCGAGGATCTCAACCCGCTCGAAGAGGCCGGCGGCATCCAGCGCCTGATCGACGAGTTCGACATGACCCACCAGCAGGCGGCCGATGCGGTCGGGCGCTCGCGCCCGGCGGCCTCCAACCTGCTGCGCCTGCTCAACCTCGCCAGGCCGGTGCAGGAGCTGCTGATGGCGGGCGACATCGACATGGGTCACGCGCGCGCGCTGCTCCCGCTCGACGGCGCCAGCCAGATCCAGCTCGCCAACCAGGTCGCCGCCCGCCAGCTGTCGGTGCGCGACACCGAGCGTCTGGTGCAGCAGATCCTCAATCCGCGGCAGAAGAAGGCCGTGCCGCCGCCCGACCGCGACCTGCTGCGGCTGGAAGAGGAAATTGCCGACGCGATCGGCGCCACGGTGAAGATCAAGGCCAACAAGAAGGGCGCCGGCGAGGTCACGATCCGCTTCGGCAGCCTCGACCAGCTCGACGGCCTGCTCGGGCGCCTGCGCTGAGTCCTGCGGTCCGGCGGGGTCGAGGCGCGCAAGGGCCGCCGGCGCGCACTCAGGCGTCGCGCTGGGCCGCCCGAACGCCGCGTGCCTCGTCGAGACCGGCGAGCGGTACCAGGGCGGCAGCGAACAGCAGCGCGCAGAACAGCACCGCCCCCTCCAGGCCGAACAGCCACTGCAGTAACCCGACCCCGAACAGGCCGAAGATCGCCGCGAGCTTGCTGAACAGACCCCAGAACCCGAACAGCTCGGCGGCACGGCTTGCGGGGGCGAACATTCCCACCAGCGCGCGTCCGACCGACTGGCTCGAGCCCAGGCTGAGTCCCGACAGCGCGCCTGCAAACAGGAAGACCTGCTCGGCGGTGAGGGTGAGCGCGAACGTCGCGTTGAGTGCGGCCGTGACCGGCTGCACGGCGTAGATCGCAATGATGGCGGCGATCCACAGCAGCAAGGTCAGCGCATAGGTGAGTCGTCCGCCAAGTCGGCCCTGCAGGCTGCCGAACAGCAGCGCGCCGGCAAGGGCGGTGATCTGCACGACGATGAACATCAGGTTGCGCGTGCCCTCGCTCCAGCCGATCACCTGCGCACCGTATATGAAGGAGAAGGCGATGATCACCGACACGCCCGCCATCGCGAACAGGATGGACAGGAACAGACGGGCGAGGTCGGGGAATTCGCCTACCGAGCGCAGCGACTGCCGCAGCCGACCGTAGCCCGCGGCCGCCAGCGTCAGCCTGAGCGGGCGGCGGTTGCCGATCGGGGGCTCGCGCAGCCACAGGAAGGTGGGGATGGCCGCGAGCAGGAAGAAGGCCGCTGCGAAAGGGCCCACCCAGCGCATGCGCTCGAAGTTGTCGCTGCTCACCTCGCCGAGGAAGATCAGCACGAAACCGGCCGACACCAGGCCGCCCGCGTAGCCGAGCGCCCAGCCGAGGCCCGAGATGCGGCCTAGCTCCTCGCTTTTGCCGAGGAACGGGAGGAAGCTGGCGATGAAGGACTCACCGGCCGCGTAAGCCGTGTTCGACACCACGATGAGCGCGAAGCCGAGCCAGATGTGCCCCGGGGCGACGAAATACAGCATTGCGGTCGCCGCGACGGTGACCAGGTAGCTGGCGAACAGCATGCGCTTCTTGGCCTGCGCGTGGTCCATGACGGCGCCGAGCAGCGGTGCGGTCATTACCACGAGCAGGTAGCTCAGGCACAGCGCCAGGCTCCACAGGAGGTTGCCCTGGCGGTAGTCGGGCGCGTCGCCGACGATGATGCGCGTGTAAAGGTCACCGAAGATCACCGTGATGATCAGCAGCGTATAGGCCTGGTTCGCGAAATCGAACATGCACCAGCCGAAGATTTCGCGCCTGTGCGCCTTGCGGGTCTCGATCATCGGGTGAGCTTTGTTGGCGGGCGTTCTGGAGGTCGGGAGACGGGCGCCGAGAGGCCTGGTTTTCGGCCTGTTGGATGTTACATCTTCTATAAGACACAGAACCGGGGGCAAAATCCTTGCTGCAATGCAACCGAGGTTTGACTTTGCTGCGGTTAACCCCTACCATCCGCGGGATTTTAGGCGGTCGCCAGCGTCCTGGAACGCATGCGCGATAAACCCGATGCTTAAAGCTGTCATACTGCAGGTGGTCGCGACACTCATCGCAGTGCTGCTTTCGGGCGCGCTGTTCGGTGTGCGCGGCGCGGTCTCCGCCGCAGGTGCCGGTGTGGCATGCGTGTTGCCGAGCTGGATGTTCGCGCTGCGTCTCGCGGCGATGACCAACCGCACCGGTTCGGCGAGTGTGACCGCTTTCGTCGCGGGCGAGTTCATCAAGATCGCCTCGATTGTGGGATTGTTGGTGCTGGTGTGGGCCGTCTATCCTGACCTCCACTGGGGGGGCATGCTGGTGGGCCTCATACTGGCGCTGAAAGCGAATTTATTTGCATTTTTGGTGAAGACCTGACCATGGCTGGAAACGCTCCCACCGCATCCGAGTACGTAACTCACCACCTCGGACACTTCAACAACACCGGGCACCCCCAGGAAAACATCGTCGATTGGAGCGTCATCAATATCGACTCGATGTTCTTCTCGATCTCGCTGGGTCTGCTCACCGTCTTCATTCTCTGGCTTGCCGCGCGCAAGGCCACCTCCGGCGTGCCGGGCCGCTTCCAGGGCATCGTCGAGTTGCTCGTGGAGATGGTGGCCGATCAGGCCAAGGGCATCGTGCATAGCGCCGAGTCGCGTCGCTTCGTCGCGCCGCTCGCGCTCACGGTCTTCGTCTGGATCTTCCTGATGAACGCGATGGACCTCGTGCCCGTCGATCTGATCCCGATGATCTGGACCGGGGTGTACTCCGCGGCCGGCGGCGATCCCGCCCATGCCTACATGCGTGTGGTCGCGACTGCCGACCTCTCCGCTGCGCTCGGCCTGTCGATCGGCGTGCTGCTGCTCTGCCTCTACTACAACGTCAAGATCAAGGGTGTTTCGGGTTGGGTGCACGAGCTCTTCACCGCGCCCTTCGGTAGCCACCCGCTGCTGTATCCGGTCAACTTCCTGATGCAGATCATCGAGTTCCTCGCCAAGACCGTTTCGCACGGCATGCGACTGTTCGGCAACATGTACGCCGGCGAACTCGTCTTCATCCTGATCGCCCTGCTCGGCGGCACCGCCACCGTGTTCGGCTTCGTCGGTCATGTTGTTGCAGGCACCATCTGGGCGATCTTCCACATCCTGGTCATCACCCTGCAGGCCTTCATCTTCATGATGCTGACCCTGGTGTACGTCGGTCAGGCGCACGAGAGCCACTAAGTTTCGGTTTCATCTACAAAGCAGTACCTGGTTTTTAAACTCACCTTCCCCACTAAGGAGTTGTCATGGAAAACGTTCTGGGTTTTGTTGCTCTGGCTGCTGGTCTGATCATCGGTCTGGGTGCCATCGGCGCTTGTATCGGTATCGGCATCATGGGTTCCAAGTACCTCGAAGCTTCCGCCCGTCAGCCCGAGCTGATGAACGCGCTGCAGACCAAGATGTTCCTGCTGGCTGGTCTGATCGACGCCGCGTTCCTGATCGGTGTCGGTATCGCCATGATGTTCGCCTTCGCCAACCCGTTCCAGCTCTGATCGGTTCGAGTTCATCCTTTTTTGAACCAACCTGAGGGCCAAGAACCGTGAATTTGAACGCAACTCTGATAGCCCAGCTCGTTGTGTTCTTCATTCTGGCGTGGTTCACGATGAAATTCGTGTGGCCGCCCATCGTGAAGGCACTGGACGAGCGTGCGAACAAGATCGCAGACGGGCTGGCAGCTGCGGACAAGGCCAAGGCCGATCTGGCGCTCGCCGAGAAGAAGGTCGTCGAGGAACTGCGCAAGGCCCGCGAATCCGCGGGTGATGTGCGTACCTCCGCTGAAAAGCAGGCGAGCCAGCTGATCGACGAGGCCCGCGCCGAAGCTTCCCGCATCATCGCTGCCGCGCGTGAAGCGGCCGAAGCCGAAGCCGGCGCGGCCACGCAGCGTGCCAAGGAAGCCCTGCGCGACCAGGTCGCAAACCTGGCGGTCGCGGGCGCGGAAAAGATCCTGCGCCGTGAGATCAACGCCCAGGTGCATGCCGAACTGCTTGCCAACCTGAAACAGGAACTGCACTAAGTCATGGCCGAGAACGTCACCATCGCGCGCCCCTATGCCGATGCCGCCTTCGAGCTGGCTCGCGGGGCAGGTGCGCTGGGGCCTTGGTCGGAAGCGCTGGATCGGCTCGCCCTCGTGGCTGCCGATCCCAGCATGAAGGCGTGCTTCACCGATCCCAACCTGTCCGTCGATCAGCTCTACAAGCTGACCCTGGACGTGGCCGGTGATCTGAACGCCGAACAGCAGAACTTCATCCGCGTCCTCGTGGAAAACGAACGTCTGCAGGTGCTTCCGGAGATCCGTGACCTGTTCGTTGCACTCAAGAACGAACACGAAGGTGTCCTCGAGGCGGAAATCGCCTCTGCCTTCCCGCTCGACGATGCTGCGCTGGCCGCACTGAAGGCCGACCTTGAAGCCCGCTTCAAGGTCGCCGTGAATGTGACGGTCACCATCGCCCCCGAACTCATCGGTGGGGTCCGCATCGCTGTCGGCGACGAAGTCATCGACGCCTCGGTCCGCGGCAAGCTCGCGAACATGGCCGCTGCGCTAAAGAACTAGGAGCATAAATGTCTATGCAACTCAACCCCTCTGAAATCAGTGACCTGATTAAGAGCCGGATCCAGAACCTGCAGCTCGCCGCCACGTCGCGCAACGAGGGCACGGTGGTCTCCGTCACCGACGGCATCACCCGCATCCACGGCCTGACCGACGTGATGCAGGGCGAAATGCTGGAGTTCCCCGGCAACACCTTCGGCATGGCGCTCAACCTCGAGCGCGACTCCGTCGGCGCCGTGGTGCTCGGCGAATACGAGCACATCACCGAAGGCGACATCGTCAAGGCCACCGGCCGCATTCTCGAAGTGCCCGTCGGCCCCGAGCTGATCGGCCGCGTCGTGAACGCGCTGGGACAGCCGATCGACGGCAAGGGCCCGATCAACGCCAAGCTCACCGACAAGATCGAGAAGGTCGCGCCGGGCGTCATCGCCCGTCAGTCCGTCTCGCAGCCGGTGCAGACCGGCCTGAAGTCGGTCGACTCGATGGTGCCGATCGGCCGCGGCCAGCGCGAGCTGATCATCGGTGACCGCCAGACCGGCAAGACCGCCGTCGCCGTTGATGCGATCATCAACCAGAAAGGCCAGGACATGTACTGCGTGTACGTGGCCATTGGCCAGAAGGCCTCGACGGTCGCCAACGTCGTGCGCAAGCTGGAAGAGAACGGCGCGATGGAATACACCATCGTCGTCGCCGCCACCGCATCGGAATCGGCCGCCATGCAGTACCTGGCCGCCTACGCCGGCTGCACCATGGGCGAGTACTTCCGCGACCGCGGCATGGACGCGCTGATCGTTTATGACGATCTGACCAAGCAGGCCTGGGCCTATCGCCAGGTCTCGCTGCTGCTGCGCCGTCCGCCGGGCCGTGAAGCCTACCCGGGCGACGTGTTCTACCTGCACTCCCGTCTGCTCGAGCGCGCCGCGCGCGTGAACGCCGACTACGTCGAGAAGTTCACCAACGGCGAAGTCAAGGGCAAGACCGGTTCGCTGACCGCCCTGCCGGTCATCGAGACTCAGGCCGGCGACGTTTCCGCGTTCGTTCCGACCAACGTGATCTCGATTACCGACGGCCAGATCTTCCTCGAGACCGACCTCTTCAACGCCGGTATCCGTCCCGCGATCAACGCCGGTATTTCGGTGTCCCGCGTCGGTGGCGCCGCGCAGACCAAGGTCGTCAAGAAGCTGTCCGGCGGTATCCGTACCGACCTCGCGCAGTACCGCGAACTCGCCGCGTTCGCCCAGTTCGCCTCCGACCTGGACGATGCGACCCGCAAGCAGCTCGAGCGCGGCCGCCGCGTGACCGAACTGATGAAGCAGGCCCAGTACTCGCCGATGTCGATTGCCGAGATGGCCATCGTGCTGTACGCGGTGAACAACGGCTACTTCGACGATGTCGATGTCGCACGTGTGCTGCCGTTCGAAGCCGCGCTGCTGCAGTTCGTCAAGACCAAGCAGGCCGATCTGGTCTCCTCGATCCTGAGCAAGAAGGAGCTCGACGCCGACGGCGAAAAGACCCTGGCTGCCGCGATCGCCGAGTTCAAGAAGAGCTGGGCTTAAGGCCGGCGAGGGAGACGGAATATGGCTAGCGGTAAGGAAATCCGTACCAAGATCAAGAGCGTGCAAAACACGCGCAAGATCACCAAGGCCATGGAGATGGTGGCCGCATCCAAGATGCGCAAGGCGCAGGACCGGATGCGCGCTGCCCGTCCCTTTGCCGAGAAGATCCGCCGACTCGCCGCGAACCTGTCCCAGGCCAATGTGACCGACTACAAGCACCCGTTCCTGGTCCGCAAGGACCAGGTCAGGCGGGTGGGGCTTATCCTGGTGACCACCGACAAGGGTTTGTGCGGTGGTCTCAATACCAACGTCCAGCGCGTCGCCGTCAACTCCATGAAGGAATGGGAGTCCGCCGGCGTGACCGAGATCCGTGCCTGCGCCATCGGCAACAAGGGCCTCGGTTTCATGCAGCGGATGGGGGTCAAGGTCGTCTCGCATGTCACCCAGCTCGGTGACACGCCGCACCTGGAGAAGCTGATCGGTCCGGTCAAGGTCATGCTCGATGCGTTCCAGAACGACGAGATCGACGCGGTCTACCTGGCCTACACCCGCTTCGTGAACACCATGAAGCAGGAGCCGGTGCTGGAACAGTTGCTGCCGCTGACCGGCGAGAAGCTGGGCACGCCCGACAGCTCGTGGGATTACCTCTACGAGCCGGATCCGCAGGTCGTCATCGACGAGCTGCTGGTGCGTTACGTCGAGGCGCTGGTCTACCAGGCCGTGGCCGAGAACATGGCATCCGAACAGAGCGCGCGCATGGTGGCAATGAAGGCCGCTTCCGACAATGCCAAGAACGTGATTGGCGAGCTGCAGCTGGTCTACAACAAGACCCGTCAGGCCGCGATCACCAAGGAGCTGTCGGAAATCGTCGGCGGCGCCGCCGCGGTGTAACGGATTAATGATTTAAGGATATGACGATGAGTCAAGGTACGATCGTTCAGTGCATCGGCGCCGTGGTGGACATCCAGTTCCCGCGCGAAGCGATGCCCAAGGTGTATGACGCCCTGAAGCTCGAGGACAGCGCCGATTCCTTCGCCGAAGCCGGGCTGACCTTCGAGGTCCAGCAGCAGCTCGGCGATGGCGTGGTGCGTACCATCGCGCTGGGTTCTTCCGACGGCCTGCGCCGCGGCATGAAGGTTTCCAACACCGGCAAGCCGATTTCGGTGCCGGTCGGCCACGGTACGCTCGGCCGCATCATGGACGTGCTCGGTCGCCCGATCGACGAAGCCGGCCCGATCGAGACCGACGAGCTGCGTGCGATTCACCAGAAGGCCCCGAAGTTCGACGAGCTGTCGCCGTCGGTCGAACTGCTCGAGACCGGCATCAAGGTTATCGACCTGATCTGCCCGTTCGCCAAGGGCGGCAAGGTGGGTCTGTTCGGTGGCGCCGGCGTCGGCAAGACCGTGAACATGATGGAGCTGATCAACAACATCGCGAAGCAGCACTCGGGCCTCTCGGTGTTCGCTGGCGTGGGTGAGCGTACTCGTGAGGGTAACGACTTCTACCACGAGATGAAGGACTCCAACGTTCTCGACAAGGTCGCGATGGTGTTCGGCCAGATGAACGAACCCCCGGGCAACCGTCTGCGCGTGGCGCTGACCGGCCTGACCATGGCCGAGCGTTTCCGTGACGAAGGTCGCGACATCCTGTTCTTCGTGGATAACATCTACCGCTACACCCTGGCCGGTACCGAAGTGTCGGCGCTGCTGGGTCGTATGCCGTCTGCGGTGGGTTACCAGCCGACCCTGGCGGAAGAAATGGGCCGCCTGCAGGAGCGCATCACCTCCACCAAGGTCGGCTCGATCACCTCGATCCAGGCCGTGTATGTGCCGGCGGATGACTTGACCGACCCGTCGCCCGCCACCACCTTCCTGCACCTCGACTCCACCGTCGTGCTGTCGCGTGACATCGCTGCGCTGGGTATCTACCCGGCCGTCGATCCGCTCGACTCCACCTCGCGCCAGCTCGATCCGCTGGTCGTGGGCGAAGAGCACTACGGCGTGGCTCGTCAGGTCCAGCAGACCCTGCAGAAGTACAAGGAACTGCGCGACATCATCGCGATTCTGGGTATGGACGAACTGTCGCCGGAAGACAAGCTGTCCGTGGCGCGCGCGCGCAAGATCCAGCGCTTCCTGTCGCAGCCCTTCCACGTTGCGGAAGTGTTCACCGGCTCGCCGGGCAAGTACGTCTCGCTGAAGGATACGATCAAGGGCTTCAAGATGATCGTCAGCGGCGAACTGGACCACCTGCCGGAACAGGCCTTCTACATGGTCGGCAACATCGACGAGGCCATCGAGAAGGCGAAGAAGCTCCAGTAACGAGGTCGCCCGCGTGCCACGCGAGTGGCGCGCGGGACATCAAGGGGGAACACAATGGCTATGACGGTTCATGTCGACATCGTCAGCGCAGAAGAGCAGATCTTCTCCGGGCTGGCAGAATTCGTCGCATTGCCGGGCGAAGCGGGCGAGCTGGGCATCCTGCCCGGCCACATGCCGCTGATGACCCGGATCAAGCCGGGTGCCGTACGCGTGCGTGCCCAGAACGCGACCGAAGAGGAGCTTATCTTCGTCGCGGGTGGCCTGCTGGAAGTGCAGCCGGGTCTGGTGACGGTGCTTGCCGACACGGCGATCCGCGGTCGTGACCTCGACGAAGCCAAGGCGCTCGAAGCCAAGCGCAAGGCCGAAGAGGCGATGGCCAACCAGAGCGCGCGGCTGGATTACGCCAAGGCCCAGGCTGAGCTCATGGAAGCCGTGGCGCAGCTCGCTGCAATCGAACGTTTGCGCAAGCGCGGACACTGAGCGCGGGGCGCGTCGTCGCGACGCCGCAGCCCGAAAGAAGAGGCAGCTCATCGAGCTGCCTTTTTTGTTTCTCCCGCCACGTGGGGAGCGTTCGGGCGCGCCGCGCGCGCCGCGAGCGAGGCCTCAGCGAGGCTTGCCCAGTCTCGCCACACGCTTGTCCAGACGCGCTACCGCATCCCGCAGTGCCACGACCTCCTCGGCGAAACCCGGAAGCGCCTTGCGCGACACGAGCAGCGGTGACTCCTCGGTCAGGTACTCGCTCAGGTTGCCGCCCGCGCGCTCGAGCGTTCGCTTGCCCTCGGCAGCCGCCCTGCGGCCGCCCTCGACGATGCGGTGTGCGGCGATGTCGCCCAAGACGCGCGCCAGATCCTCCTCCGCATCCCAGCGCAGGTGGCGAAAAACGAAACCAAGGGCCTCGGCAAACTCGGCGTTGCCCTCGATGCGTACATGGCGCATCGCGGTCTCGAGTCCATCGACCAGCAATCGGGGGAGCTCCGCGACCGCCAGGCGCAGCGTGACCTCGGGCGCCTCCTCGCCGCTCCATTCCGCAAGCTGACCGTCGGCGGCGACCGAGAAATCGATCTCGGCCACGGGCGCCAGTGCGAGCCGCGCCGTCCTGCCCGCATGGGGCTGAAGACGCTGGCGCGCCCAGCCCGCCTGTGAGAGCAGGTGGTTGGTTGCGGAGAGGAAGAGGCTGGAGATCATGGGTTCACTCGGGGTTCGGAGTACGCATGGGCAGTGTGTGGGGAAGCGGGGCATGCGAGCGGTGATGGCGAGTGCGACCGGCAGTCAGCCGCGCCTCGCCATTGTGTCCGGCGCATGCTCCATGGGGCGAAATCCCGGGGTGCAAATCAATCGGGCCCGCCGCGTCTCCGTCCGAGACGCCGGCAGGCCCGAATCCCCGGTGGACACGGCGCACCGTGTCCCGGAGGCTGCTTACTGCGCCTGCTGGATGCCGGCGATCAGCCAGCCGCCACTGCCGGCGCGCGGCTTGGTCAGGTGCCAGATCTCGTCGAAAGCCTCCGGAGCGGCCTCCGCGTCCTCGCGCAGCAGTCCGGAGAAGCGCACGCTGACGATGTAGCGGCTGTCTTCCTCGACGACGTCGATCACCGTTGCGTCGAGTTCGACGACATCGGTGCGCTGCCCTGCCCCGCGGCGTTCGTTGAGCTGCATGCACAGCTCGGCGAAGACTTCAGGCGTGGTGAACTCGCGCAGATCGTCGAGGTTGCCCGCATCGTTCGCGGCCTGCAGCCGGATGAAGTTGAGCTTGGCCTGGCGGGCAAAGCCTTCGACATCGAAGCCGGAAGCGATCGCCCGCTCCAGACCGCTCGGAGCCGCCGTCGCACCACCCGCGAAAGGCGCGTTGCCTTCGAAGGCCTGGGCGGGAGCTTGGGCCGCTGCACCCGGAGCACCCGCGTACTGCAGCCGGTTTGCGGACTGCGCGCCCGACGCCCCACCCGCACGACGGAAGATCAGGCGGAAGATGAAGAACGCGGCCGCGGCGAGCAGCAGGATCATCACGAAGTTCGCGAAGCCCTCGCCCAATCCCAGGTGCGAAAACAGCGCCGCAAGACCGAGGCCCGCGGCGAGACCGGCGATCGGGCCCATCCACGAGCGCTTGGGCTGCGCTGCAGTGGCAGCGCCCGCCGCTGCGGGCGATTGCTGCTGGGTGGCGGCGGGCTGGCGTGGCTGTGCCGGAGGCGTCGCCTGGCGCTGCATGCCGAAGCTGCTGCCGCCGCCGAGGCGCTTGGCCTCCGCTTCGGAGGCAGCGAAGCCGAACGACATCACGGCAACGATCAGGGAAAGGAAAAAACTCTTCATGGCTCTGGGGTCTCCTGGGTCAGATCTTGTAGCCCCGATGCAGCGCGACCACGCCGGCACTCAGGTTGAAGTAGTCGACCCGGGCGAGGCCGACTTGTTCCATCATCGCCTTCAATTCCTCCTGCCCCGGGTGCATGCGGATGGATTCGGCGAGGTAGCGGTAGCTCTCAGCGTCGTTCGCCACCTTCTCGCCCATCCAGGGCAGGAGCTTGAAGGAATACAGATCGTAGATCGGCGACAGCGGCTTCCACACGCGGGAAAACTCGAGCACCAGCAGGCGGCCGCCCGGGCGCAGCACGCGGCGCATCTCGGCCAGGGCGACGTCCTTGTGGGTCATGTTGCGCAGGCCGAAGGCCACGGTGACGCAGTCGAACCAGTCGTCGGGGAAGGGGAGCTTCTCGGCGTTGCACTGCGCGACCGGCATCGAGAACCCGTGGTCAACCATGCGGTCGCGTCCGCGCGACAGCATCGCGTGGTTGATGTCGGTCAGCCAGACCTGGCCCGCCCGGCCGACCTTGCGCGCGAACGCCAGCGACAGGTCGGCCGTGCCACCGGCGACGTCGAGCACGCGGTCGCCTTCGCGGACGCCGGAGACCTGGATCGTGAAATGCTTCCACAGACGGTGCAGGCCCAACGACATGAGGTCGTTCATCACGTCGTATTTCTGCGCGACCGAGGAGAACACCTCGGCCACCTTCTTCTGCTTGAGTTCTTCGTCGACCGTCTGGAAGCCGAAGTGAGTCGTCTTGTCGCTCATGATCTATTCAGTGGTGATGGCCGCAGCCGCCCTTGGGCGCAGGGGGCGGGACCTTGGACGGATCGCGGGTGCCGCCGGCGCGCTCGAGTGCCTCGAGGTAGTTGTTCCACAGCGCTTCCTGGTCGCGGCCGAGCGCGTAGAGGTAGTCCCAGGAATAGAGCCCGCTGTCGTGGCCGTCCGAGAAGGTGGGCTTGATGGCGTAGTTGCCGACCGGCGAGACATCCACGATGTCCACGTCGCGCTTGCCCTGCTGCAGCGTCTCCTGCCCGGGACCATGACCGCGCACTTCGGCGGACGGCGAATACACGCGCAGGAACTCGAAGGGCAGCTCGAAGCGGCTGCCGTCGTCGAAGGCGATCTCGAGCCGCTTCGAGGCGCGATGCACGGTAATTTCGGTGGGGAGCGGGGTGTTCTCGTCGAGTCCGGCCATGGCAGCTGTCGCGCTGGAGGGGCCCCAATCATACCCGAATCGCCCGAGCGCGGTCCCGGCGCCACGGCGGACGCCGCGCACGGGTCTGTTGCGCTTCGATGACGTGTCATCAAAGCTTCAAGGAGCTGCAATACACTCGCGCCAATGCAATAAGGGAGTCCAGGCATGCCAGCGAACATCTTGCTCGTGGAAGACGAACCGGCGATTCAGGAACTGATCGCAGCCAACCTCGCCCGCGCGGGACACCACGTCGTCCGCGCCGGCGACGCCGAGACCGCGCAGCGCATCGTGCGCGAGGCGCTGCCAGATCTGGTGCTGCTCGACTGGATGCTGCCGGGTGCCTCGGGCATCGAGTTCGCCCGCCGGCTGAGGGCGGAAGAGCGTACGCGGGAGATCCCGATCATCATGCTCACCGCGCGCGGCGAGGAGCAGGACAAGGTCACCGCCCTGGAGATCGGAGCGGACGACTACGTGACCAAGCCCTTCAGTCCGCGCGAGCTGGTCGCCCGCATCAAGGCGGTCCTGCGTCGGCGCGCGCCTCAGGCCACCGAGGATGCGGTCGAGCTCGGCGGGCTGCGCCTGGATCCGGCCACGCATCGCGTGACCGCTGGCGAGACGGCGCTGGCGCTGGGGCCGACCGAGTTCCGCCTGCTGCATTTCCTGATGACCCACCCGGAGCGGGTGCATTCGCGCGCGCAGTTGCTCGACCAGGTGTGGGGCGATCACGTCTTCGTCGAGGAACGCACGGTGGACGTTCACATCCGCCGCCTGCGCTGTGCCCTCGAGCCGAGCCATCACGACGGCCTGATCCAGACCGTGCGTGGCAGCGGGTACCGGCTGTCGGTGCAGGCTCGGCAGCCGGCGCCGGCGCCCTGACCCTGGCTGCCCGTCACGGACCGCGCGTGATCCAGCGCCCCCTCACCTATCTCACCCTCGGCGTTGCCATCCCCGTGGTGGCGGTGCTCGCCCTGGCCGTGCTCGCCGGACTCTACCGCGGGAGCGATGCCGCGCTCGCGCTGATCTTCCTCGGCTTCGTCGGTGTCGCCATCATGTTGGGACGCAATCTGCGCCTGCTCGTCTCCTGGGCGCGGCAACCGATCGGCACCCCCGCACCGCAGGTCGAGGGCCTGTGGGGCAGCGTGTTCGCCGAGCTCGGCCACCGCTTCCAGCGCGAATGCGAAGTCAAGGAGCGGCTGTCGGCCGAACTCGGGCGCTTCCAGCAGGCTGCGACGGCAATGCCCGACGGCGTCATCTATCTCGCCGAGGACGACGTCATCGAGTGGATGAACCCGATGGCCGAGCAGCACTTCGATCTCGACCGCCGCAAGGACCTGCGCACTGCGCTGCCGAATCTCATCCGCCAGCCCGAGTTCATCGCCTACCTCGCCGCCCGCGACTACGCCGAACCGCTCGTCATGCGTTCGCTGCGGCGGCGCGACCGTACCCTGCAGGTGCAGGTGATCGCCTTTTCGGGCAACCGCCGCATGGTGCTGTCGCGCGACATCTCGCAGCTCGAGCGCCTCGAGAACATGCGACGCGACTTCGTGGCCAACGTCTCCCACGAACTGCGCACGCCGCTGACCGTCGTCGGTGGTTTCCTGGAGACGCTGATCGACGGGCTCGATGACTTCTCCCGCGCCGACGTCATCCACTACCTGACGCTGGCGAGCGAGCAGTCCAACCGCATGCAGCGTCTGATCGAGGAGCTCCTCACCCTGTCCGCGCTCGAGACCGGTGCGCCGGCGCAGGTGGACGAGACCGTCGATGCCGCAGCCCTCGTCGAGGAGGTATTCAGGGACACCGAACTGCTGTCGGCGGGCCGCCACGAAGTCCGGCTGGTGCTCGAAGGCGGCGGCGTCCTCCGCGGCAGCCGCAAGGAGCTGCTCAGCGCGTTCTCCAATCTGGCCAGCAACGCCGTGCGGTACACCCCTGCGGGCGGGCACATCGAGATCGGCTGGCGCGCCGACGAACAGGGCGGTGAATACTGGGTCGGCGATGACGGCATCGGTATCGACCCTGCCCACATCCCGCGCCTCACCGAGCGCTTCTATCGCGTCGACCGCGGGCGCTCGCGCGAGACCGGCGGTACCGGTCTCGGGCTCGCCATCGTCAAGCACGTCGTCACCCGCCACCAGGGCGAACTGTGCATCGACAGCCGGCTGGGCGAGGGTAGCCGGTTCGCGATACGTTTCCCGGTGGCGCGCGTCAGGCAGGACTGAGCGTCGGGTCGACGAGCTCGAAGCTGCACTGGTCGAAATTGTTGCCGCGCAGCAGCAGCTTGCGCAGGCAAACCTGACGCAGGGCCTCGCCGTCGCGGACCTCGATGACGCGTTCGGCGCGGAACCACATCGGCGGCAGCACCAGCGCGCCGGCTGACTTGAGGGCCGGTGAGGGAGGCAGCATGAAGGCCTGGTGGAAGGGCTCGCGGGTGCCGGGTGCGGCCAGCTGGCGAACCGAGACCACGCGCGGCACGCCCGGCAGCACGTTGACACCCACCTCGAGCGCGCCGTCCGCGCGGTACATCAGCCAGCTCAGATCGGCGATCACCATCTGATCGGCGTCGAGCGGGCGGATGCCGACCAGCTGATGGTGCTCGAGGCGTACGCCGCGTCCGGCGTACTGGAGACGAAAACCGCCCACGGACTGGTCGAGGATGTCCCAGCGCTCGGCGTCGAAGCCGAACGGCTCGTTGCGCTCGCGCAGGGGCGAGGGTGCCGCGCTGGCGACGCGTTCGCCGAAGGTGAGCAGGGAGATGTCGTCCTGCAACCTGCGCCGCGGGCTCTCGCCGGCAGGCTGCTGGAAGATCCGGCCGCTGAGGGCGAAGCCGATCGCCAGCCAGTCGCCGGTCAGCTCGACCTGCCCGGCCTTGGCGCGGCGCGGGAAGCGCCGCCCCGATGCGGACAGGCCCCACGGCCGGTAGAGCGAGAGCAGCAGGCGGGCGCTGGCGCTCGTCGAGCAGTCCTCGCCGAGACCGAGTGAAGCGGGTTTCACGCCGCGCTTGAACTGCGCCAGCACGGCCTGGATCTGGGTGGCGAGGTTGCTGCCGTCGAACCGCATCAGGGTGGGGGTGCGAGGTAGCAGGCCGAGCGGACGCAGGCCGCCGTCGCCGGCGATGTCGACCCCATAGACGTTGGGCTTCTGTGTGTCCACGTCGGTTTCGAGCGCGCAGTAGGGCGCGAAGCGCTGGGCCCAGCGCATCACCCAGTTCAGTTCGCGCTCGCTGCGGCCATAGGGGTTGGCGAGCTCGACGAGCAGGATCGCGACGAAGGCCTCGTGCGGGCTCTGTGCGTGCCAGACGTCGTTGAGCGCATCGGCGACGCGGATGCGGGCGAGCCCGTCGCGTGCAGCGTCGCGGTAGCTGGCGTGCAGCGCGCCCCACAGGCCGGTCGGCAATTCGCGGTGGGCGCGGAAGTATTCGACCAGGGCCTGCCCCGCGTAGGCTACCCGGCGCTGGGCGAGCAGGGCGCGCTGGTCCTCGAGGATGCGTTCGGTGGCGTCCGCGTCGGCGATCGCCGCGTAGGATTCTGCCATCGCCTGCCACAGGCCCACCACCTCGGCGAGCACGGCGTCCTCGTCGCGGCCCGGGGGCAGCGGATGGGCGCTGTACGCGCGCGCCATCTCGCCCTGGACGAAGTTGAGCGTGTCACGCGCGGCCTCGAGCACCTCCAGGTGCTGGTTGGGCGCGGGGCGCGCGGCAAGCAACCCATGCACGATGCGGGACAGGCTGACATGCGTGTTGCGGAAATCGATCGGATGCAGCTTGCGCAGCAGATCGAGGCAGGCGGCGGGCTGGGTGTAGTCCATGGCGTGCGGGCTCAGTCCGGCATTCCGGCGTTGAGTGCGTCGTCGATGGCACGCGCGAGCGCCACCGGATCGGCAGCGGCGTGAATGCGGCCCTCGCGTTGCGGCGCGCCCCACACGGACTCCGGGAAATGACGGTCGTCGCGGTAGCGCGGGATTACGTGCCAGTGCAGATGGGGAACCATGTTGCCGAAGCTGGCGAGATTGATCTTTGCCGGGTGCAGCAACGCACGCAGGGCGGACTCGGTGGCCATCACGACCGCGAGCAGGTGGCTGCGGTCGGCGGGCGCGAGGTCGGTCATCTCGGCCACGTGCTCGCCCCACACCACGCGGCAGAAGCCTGGGTGCGCCGGGTCATCGACGCGGATCACGCGGCAGCGCTCGTCTTCCCAGATGACGTTTTCGGGCGCCAGGGCGCATAGCGGGCAATCCATGTTCGGTCTCGATGTCGGGAAAACGGGGCGACGGCCCTCGAATCTAGCCTGTCTGCAGCCGCACGGGCGAGGAACTGTTACGCACTCGCCGCGGTGCGCGGGAAGTCCTGCGCCACCGTCGTCGTCTCGCCGAGGGCGACCGGCACGCCTTCCTTGAAGGCGAGCAGGTTCCCGGGCGGGATCGCGGTCCAGCACTCGTTGTCGGTAAGCGCCGTGGTGGCGATCACCGCCACGCGGTCATTCGGCGTGGTCACCCGGCTGAAGTCGAGCGTCAGGTCCTCGTCGGCGAGATGCGCGACCGCGAACGGCGCCTTGCGGATGATGTAGACGAGCCGCGAGGAGCAATGCGCGAACAGCCAGTCGCCATCCGACAGCAGGAAATTGAATTCGCCCAGACTGCCGACCTCGCAGGCCAACTCGCGCAGCGTGGCGTGGAGTTCGGCGGCGGGCGGGTTGCCCTGCGGGAAGCGGGTGGCGAGCGTGTCGAGGATGTAGCAGAACGCGCGCTCGGAGTCGGTCGTGCCCACCGGGGCGAAGCGGCCGGACAGGGGCGGCGCGAAATGCTTGAGGTTGCCGTTGTGGGCGAAGATCCAGTAGCGCCCCCACAGCTCGCGCTGGAACGGGTGGGTGTTCTCCAGGCGCACATCGCCCTGGGTGGCCTTGCGGATGTGGGCGATGACGTTGAGCGAGCGGATCGGGTAGTGCTTGACCAGTTCGGCGACCGGCGAGTGGGCGCTCGGCGCGGGGTCGAGGAACATGCGCACGCCCTTGCCCTCGAAGAAGGCGATCCCCCAGCCGTCGCGGTGATGATCGGTGAGCCCGCCGCGGGCGCGAAAACCCGCGAACGAGAAGCAGATGTCGGTCGGCACGTTGCAGTTCATGCCCAGCAACTGGCACATGGCGGGACCCTCGGTCAGGCGATGCGTCGCAGTATACCGAAGCGATCGCGGCAGCCGTTGCCCGGGGTGCGCCGCCAGCGGTCGTTCGTCACGGCGCGCTGGGCACGGCCGGCGTGCGCAGGCTGGCTGCGCCCGCCCGGTCCACCAGCCAGTCGGTCAGGCTCGCGCCCAGCCACATCGCGGTGAGCGTCACCCAGGCGGTGAGCGCGAACACCGCCGCCCCGGACACCCCCGCGCCCACCGCGCAGCCGCCGGCCAGCATGCCGCCGAAACCCATCAGCAGCGCGCCGGCGATGTAGCGGCGCATGGCGTGCCCGCCCTGGAAGCCCTCGAGCTTCAGCTCGCGTGCGAGCAGCCCGGCGAGGAAGGCGCCGAGAAACACCCCCGGCACCATGCCCAGATCGAAGTTGAGCGCCTGCCCGGGTGGCGACAGCACGAGCATCAGCACGTCGGCCGACGGGCCGGTGAAGGACAGGCTCTGCACCGGCATGGGCACGAACAGCAGCCCCGCCAGCCGGTAGGTGAACCACCACGCGACGCCGACCATGAGCCCCGCGCCGATCCCGCCGATCCAGCCCCAGGCGTTCACGCGGTGCCGATGGGCGAACCAGATGCCGGCGGCGAGCCAGACCAGCCCGAACAGCAAGCCGCCGGTCCGGCCGAAGCCGGTGAGGGCGAGCAGGTCGCGCGCGCTGCCGCCGTCGATCGTCCACAGGCCGGCGAGCGTCTCGCGCCACGGCGACAGGATGCCGGTCATCGAGGCCTGCGCGGTGACGGCGAAGATCAGCCCTGAGAGCAGCGCGCGCAGGTTGCCGTTGGCCGCCAGCACCAGCAGCCGGCTCGAGCAGCCGCGCGCCAGCACCATGCCGATGCCGAACAGCAGTCCGCCGATGGCCGCGCCGGACAGGCTGCCCTGGCTGGCGAGCTGGCGGACGTTGCTGGTGTCGAACTGCCCGGCGAGCTGCAGCGACTGGGTGAGGAGGAGGGCTGAGGAGAAGGCTAGCAGCCATACGGCCAGGCGCGGGCCGAAGCGCATGCGCGCGACCTCGACGACCGCCGCGCGCAGGCAGAATTGCGAACGCTGGGCGAAGAAGCCGAAGGCGGCGCCGATGAGCAGGCCGCCCAGCGCAAGACCGCGGTCTTCTCCGAGCCACTCGACGAACCCGGCGATCGTCTCCACGCGTCCTCCCGTACCGGATCATGGCCGGTGTGATCACCATTCAACAATATAAGAATGTGAGCACTTACAAAAGGTGCGTGATGCATCCGACCGCGGGTGGACGCCCGCGCGCGGCCGGGCAACGGGCCGACTGTTGCCGGAGAAGGGCGCAGCGTGCACCCCTCCCGCGGTCAGGATGGCGACGGGCGCGCGGGTTCGCGCGCCGGCGCGCCCGCGGCTCAGGCGCCGAGCTTCTTCTTCAGCAACTCGTTGACCTGGGCCGGGCTGGCCTTGCCCTTGCTCGCCTTCATGACCTGGCCGACCAGCGCGTTGAAGGCCTTCTCCTTGCCGGCGCGGAACTCGTCGACCGACTTCTGGTTGGCCGCGAGCACCTCGTCGATCATGGCCTCGATCGCGCCGCTATCGGTGACCTGCCTGAGGCCCTGCTTGTCGATGACCTCGTCCGCCGTCGCACCTTCGCCGTTCCACAGCGCCTCGAACACCTTCTTGCCAATCGCGTTGGAGATGGTGCTGTCGGCGATGCGCGCGACCAGTCCGGCGAGCTGCGCCGGCGACACCGGCGATGCGCCGATGTCGAGTTCGGCCTTGTTGAGGCGCGCGGCAAGGTCGCCCATGACCCAGTTGGCGCAAGGCTTGGCGAGCGCCGCGCCGGCGGCCGACACCGTAGCCTGATAGAAATCGGCGACTTCCTTGGAGGCGGTGAGCGTGGTGGCGTCGTAGGCCGACAGGCCCCACGCGTCCATGAAGCGCGCCTTCATCGCCCCCGGCAGCTCGGGCATCTCCGCCTGTACGCGTGCCTTCCACTCCTGCGAGATCACCAGCGGCAGCAGGTCGGGGTCGGGGAAGTAGCGGTAGTCGTGGGCGTCTTCCTTGCTGCGCATCATGCGCGTCTCGCCGCTGTCGGGGTCGAACAGCACGGTGGCCTGCTGGATGCGCCCACCGTCCTCGATGGTGTCGATCTGCCACTGAACCTCGTAGTCGATCGCCTGCTGCAGGAAGCGGAAGGAGTTCAGGTTCTTGATCTCGCGCCGCGTGCCGAACTCGGTGGCGCCCTTCTTGCGCACAGAGACGTTGGCGTCGCAGCGGAACGAGCCTTCCTGCATGTTGCCGTCGCAGATGTCGATCCAGCGCACCAGCGCGTGCAGCGCACGGGCGTAGGCCACGGCTTCGGCCGAGGAGCGCATGTCGGGCTCGGAGACGATCTCGAGCAGCGGCGTGCCGGCGCGGTTGAGGTCGATGCCGGTCATGCCGTGGAAGTCCTCGTGCAGGCTCTTGCCGGCGTCCTCCTCGAGGTGGGCGCGGGTGAGGCGCACGGTCTTCTCGTAGGCCTGCTCACCCTCGCCGACGCGGATCGTGATCGCCCCGCCGACCACGACCGGCAGGTCCATCTGGCTGATCTGGTAGCCCTTGGGGAGGTCGGGGTAGAAGTAGTTCTTGCGCGCGAACACGCTCTTGTCGGCGACGTGGGCGCCGATGGCGAGGCCGAAGCGGATCGCGCGCTCGACCGCGCCGCGGTTGAGCACCGGCAGCACGCCGGGGAGCGCGATGTCCACCGCGCTCGCCTGGCGGTTGGGCTCGGCGCCGAAGGCGGTGCTGGCGCCGGAGAAGATCTTGCTGGCGGTGTTGAGCTGGGCGTGGACTTCCAGCCCGATGACGACTTCCCAATCGGATCGGCTCATGGTGTGTTCTCGTGTTGCGTGCGGCCGGTCGCTCAGTGGCACTGGCCATTGGACCGATCGACGATGATCGGCCACAGGTAATCGAAGGCGCCGGGCGTGCAGCGTGCGGCGCAGCGCGAAAAGCCCACGGTGACCGCCTTGCCCTGCTCCCAGATGTCGACGGTGCAGCCATCGGCGGCGCGCAACTGCACGCTCGGCTTCTCGCGTGTCTGGGAGAAGGGGCCGTGGATCCGGCAGCTGCCGCGGCGGGGGATGTCGATGTCGGCATTGAAGGTCCTGACCTTCGACTGTGCGACGTCGAGCGTGATGCGGGTGGTGTAGCCGGCTTCGTCGCGAAAGCGGCAATCCGCGCGCACGTCGAGCGGCCGCCACGGCATCGCGCGCAGCTTTCCGCCCGCGCTGCTCGGACGCTCGAGGACGTCGTCGCCGATCGGCGCCTCGCCCGGCGCGCGCAGGCTCGGCGGTGCGCACGCGGCCAGCGCGGCCGCGGCGGCCACGACGGCGAGCCGGCGGCTCAGGCGATGCATGGTGCTGCGCCCCACGCGACTCAGGCGGCGCAGGCCGGCCGGCGCGCGTGCCAGTCGGTGGCCTGCTGGAAGCGGTGGGCGGTGTCGAGCAGGCGCGCCTCGGCGAAGTAGTCGCCGATCAGCTGCAGGCCCACCGGCAGGCCGCCGGCACCGAAGCCGGCCGGATGCGAGAGGCCGGGCAGGCCGGCGAGGTTCACCGCGATCGTGTAGATGTCCGACAGGTACATCTGCACCGGGTCGTCCGCCATCTCGCCGAGCGCCCACGCGGTGCGCGGCGTGGTGGGGCCGGCGATGAGGTCGCAGTGCTGCAGGGCGGCCTGGAAGTCCTGCGCGATCAGCCGGCGCAGGCGCTGCGCCTGCAGGTAGTAGGCGTCGTAGTAGCCGTGCGAGAGCACGTAGGTGCCGACCAGGATGCGGCGCTTGACCTCGGCGCCGAAGCCCTCGGCGCGGCTCTTCGCGTACATGTCGGCGAGGTCGCCGTAGTCGGCGGCGCGGTGGCCGTAGCGCACGCCGTCGAAGCGGGACAGGTTGCTCGAGCACTCCGCGGGGGCGATCACGTAATAGGCGGGGATCGCCAGGCTCGCGTTGGGCAGCGAGACCTCGACCGTGGTGGCGCCGAGCGTGCGGTACTGGTCGAGCGCGGCGTCGATGGCGGCGCGCACGTCCTCGGCCATGCCTTCGGCGAAGAACTCGCGCGGCAGGCCGATGCGCAGGCCTGCGAGCGGCTTCGCCCCCGCCGGCGCGGCGAGCGCGGCGGCGTAGTCCTCGGTGGGGCGTTCCAGGCTGGTGGAGTCGCGCGCATCGAAGCCGGTCATCGCGGACAGCAGCAGCGCGCAGTCCTCGGCGCTGGCACCGAAGGCGCCGCCCTGGTCGAGCGAGGAGGCGTAGGCGATCATGCCGTAGCGGCTCACCAGGCCGTAGGTCGGCTTGATGCCGGTGATGCCGCAGAAGGCCGCAGGCTGGCGCACCGAGCCGCCGGTGTCGGTGCCGGTTGCGATCGGCGCCAGGCGCGCGGCGACCGCCGCGGCCGAACCGCCGGACGAGCCGCCGGGCACGCGCCCGAGGTTCCATGGGTTCTTCACCGCGCCGAAATGCGAGCTCTCGTTCGACGAGCCCATCGCGAACTCGTCCATGTTGGTCTTGCCCAGGCTCACCGCGCCGGCGGCCTTGAGCAGGCTGACCACGTGGGCGTCGTAGGGGCTGACGAAGTTCGCCAGCATCTTCGAGCCGCAGGTGGTCAGCACGCCTTCGGTGCAGAACACGTCCTTGTGCGCGAGCGGGATGCCGGTGAGCGGTCCCGCGCTGCCGGCGGCGATGTGCGCATCGGCGGCGCGGGCGGCGGCAAGCGCGCCTTCACGATCGACGGTGATGAAGGCGTTGAGCGCGGGGTCGAGTTCGTCGATGCGGTCGAGGAACAGGGTGGCGAGTTCGACGGCGGAGATCTGCCGGGCGTCGAGCGCACGGCGCAGTTCCGGGAGGGAAGCGTTGATCATTTTTCGGGCAGGCAGGTGGGCGCCGCGGCAAGCGGCCGGCGGATGCGGCCGGCGTGGGCGGGCGCAGCGACGGGAGGGGTGGCTGCGGAGCGGATCATTCGATGACTTTCGGCACCAGGTAGAGGCCAGCCTCGGTCTGCGGCGCGACGCTCTGGAAGGCGTCGCGGCGGTCGGCCTCGGTGACGAGGTCGGGGCGCAGGCGGGTGGCCAGCTCCTGCGGATGACTCATCGGCTCGACACCGGTGGTGTCGACCGCCTGCATCTGCTCGATGAGGCCGAGGATGCCGTTCAGCTTGGCGCGGGTGGCGTCCAGTTCGGTGTCGGAAAGCGCGATGCGCGCGAGGCGGGCAATGTGCCCGACTTGGTCATTGGACAGCGACATGAGGTAACAAAACCTGCTGAATCCACAAAGGTTTGTAGGTTATCATAACTGTCTTTGCCCCGCCCGGGGCTGCGCCGCTTAGCGGTAGCGGGCGGGGTTTTCGCGTTGCCGCACGGATCAAGACGCGGCGGCTCGCGGCTCGACCACTTCACCGGTTTCGGAAGGCTTCATGTTCGGTTTCCTGCGCTCCTACTTCTCCAACGATCTCGCGATCGACCTTGGCACGGCCAACACCCTGATCTATGTGCGCGGCAAGGGCATCGTGCTGGACGAAC
This sequence comes from Thauera sp. JM12B12, assembly GCF_039614725.1. Taxonomy (NCBI): domain Bacteria; kingdom Pseudomonadati; phylum Pseudomonadota; class Betaproteobacteria; order Rhodocyclales; family Zoogloeaceae; genus Thauera; species Thauera sp. JM12B12. The sequence goes on from NZ_CP154859.1 coordinate 164,080, forward strand.
CCTCCGTGGTGGCGATCCGCACCGAAGGCGGTCCCAACGCAAAGCGCTCGATCCAGGCCGTCGGCCATGCCGCCAAGCAGATGCTCGGCAAGACGCCGGGCAACATCACCGCGATCCGTCCGATGAAGGATGGCGTGATCGCCGATTTCGTCGTCACCGAGCAGATGATCAAGCAGTTCATCAAGAAGGTGCATGACTCGCGCCTGCTGTCGCCGTCGCCGCGCATCATCATCTGCGTGCCCTGCGGCTCGACCCAGGTCGAGCGCCGTGCGATCCGCGACGCGGCCCTGGCGGCCGGTGCCTCGCAGGTGTTCCTGATCGAGGAGCCGATGGCAGCTGCGATCGGCGCCGGCCTGCCGGTGTCGGACGCCACCGGCTCGATGGTGGTCGATATCGGCGGCGGCACCACCGAGGTCGGCGTGATCTCGCTCGGCGGCATGGTGTACTCGGGCAGCATCCGCGTCGGCGGCGACAAGTTCGACGAGTCGATCGTCAATTACATCCGCCGCAACTACGGCATGCTGATCGGCGAGACCACCGCCGAGAAGATCAAGAAGGAGATCGGCTCCGCCTTCCCCGGCTCCGAGGTGCGCGAGATGGAGGTCAAGGGCCGCAACCTCGCCGAAGGCATCCCGCGCAGCTTCACGATCTCGTCCAACGAGATCCTCGAGGCGCTCACCGAGCCGCTCAACCAGATCGTGTCCGCGGTCAAGATCGGTCTCGAGCAGACCCCGCCCGAACTGGGCGCCGACATCGCCGAGCGCGGCATGATGCTCACCGGCGGCGGCGCGCTGGTGCGCGACCTCGACCGCCTGCTGATGGAAGAGACCGGCCTGCCGGTGGTGGTGGCCGAGGAGCCGCTGACCTGCGTCGCGCGCGGCTGCGGCATGGCGCTCGACAAGATGGACAAGCTCGCTTCCATCTTCACCTCCGAGTGACGCGCCGCCCCGGCACATCCCGCCGGGGCGCGCCGCCTCCAACCTGACGGCCCCTGGTTTTCCGGATGTCTCTCGTCGGCCATCAGCCTCCCCCGATCTTCAAGCGCGGACCGGCGCCGCTGGCGCGCCTGTTCGTGTTCGTCGCGCTCTGCCTGGTGATGCTGGTGGCCGACCTGCGCTTCCGTTACCTCGAGGTGCTGCGCAACGCGCTCTCGGTGGTCACCTATCCGCTGCAGATGGCGGCGGCCACGCCGGCGGACGTGGTGAGCAACGCCGCGCGCTATTTCGGCACGCTGATCGACGTGCAGCTCGAGAACGCCGAGCTGCGCCGCCACCAGCTCGGCGCCGGCGAGCGTTTGCTGCGCTTCGAGCATCTCGAGCAGGAGAACGCCCACCTGCGCGAGCTGCTGCAGATGTCGCGCCGGGTGGAGACCAGGAGCATCGCCGCGGACATCCTCTACAACGCGCCCGACCCCTTCGCGCGCAAGGTCATCCTCGACCGCGGCGCGCAGCAAGGCGTGGAGCCGGGTCTCGCGGTCGTCGATGCGCAGGGGGTGATCGGCCAGATCACCCGCGTCCATCCGGTCCAGTCCGAGGTCACCCTGCTCACCGACCGCAACCAGTCGATCCCGGTCAGCGTGGTGCGCAATGGGGTGCGTGGCGTGCTCTACGGCGTGGGCCGCGGCATGCTGGAGATGCGCCACGTGCTCGCCGACGTCGACATCCGCGTCGGCGACCAGCTCGTCACCTCGGGGCTGGATGGCGTCTTCGTGCCCGGACTGCCGGTCGCTACGGTGACCAGCGTCAACCGTGACACCGACGCCTTCGCCCGCATCGAGTGCGAACCGCTCGCCGCGATCGAGCGCAGCGTGCAGGTGCTGGTGGTGGGTCGCGCGGCCTATCCGCCGCCCCCGCCGCCGGCGGACGAACAGGGAGGGCGCTGAGTCGTGCAGCCGACCAACCGTTCCAGCCGCATCCTGCTGCCGGTCAAGCAGTGGTTCGTCTACCTCAGCCTGTTCGTCGCCCTCGGCCTCGAATACATCCCCACCGGCCGCACCCCGGGCCTGCCCGACTGGGTGGCGCTGGTGCTGGTGTTCTGGTGCGTGCGCGAGCCGCTGGTGATCGGCATGGGCGTGGGCTTCGTGTTCGGCCTGCTGATGGACGTCGGTCTCGGCGCGGCGATGGGCCAGCATGCGCTCGCCTATGTCGTGCTCGCCTATCTCGCCAACAGCCTGGCGCGGCGCGTGTTGTGGTTTCCGGCCTGGCAGCAGGCGCTGCACGTGCTGCCGCTGCTGCTGCTGGCGCAGCTGCTGATGGTGGCGGTGCGGCTGCTCGCCGGCGCGGAGTTCCCGGGCTGGTCGTACTTCCTGTCGAGCTTCAGCAGCGCGCTGCTGTGGCTGCCGCTGTCCTTCGTGCTGCTGCTGCCCCAGCTGCAGCCGGTCGAGCGCGATGACAACCGCCCGATCTGAGGCCGGCGGGCGATGACCGAGTTTCGCGCACCGGCGGCCGAACTCGCGCGCTTCCGCCTGCGGGTGGTGGTCGCGGTGCTGTTCGTGCTCGTCTGCCTCGGCGTGCTCGCCGCGCGCTTCCATTTCCTGCAGGTGCAGCGCCACGATTATTTCCTCACCCGTGCCGAGGACAATCGCATCGCCCTGCTCCCGGTCGTCCCCCACCGCGGCACCATCGTCGATCGCAAGGGCGTCGTGCTGGCGCGCAACTACGCCACTTACACGATCGAGATCACGCCCTCGAAGGTACGCGACCTCGAGGCCACGCTGGACGAGATCGCCACCCTGGTGGCGATCGATGCGCGCGACCGCCGCCGCTTCCGCAAGCTCTACGAGGAGAGCCGCAACTTCGAGAGCGTGCCCTTGCGCAGCCGGCTCAGCGACGAGGAGGTTGCGCGCGTGGTGTCGCAGCGCTATCGCCTGCCGGGCGTGGACGTGAAGGCCCGCCTGCTGCGCGACTATCCGCAGGGCACCACCGCCTCGCACGTGATCGGCTACATCGGCCGCATCAACGAACGCGACGTCGAGCGCATCGAGGAAGCTGGCGAGGCGGCCAATTACCGCGGCACCCTGCACATGGGCAAGGCCGGGCTGGAGCAGTCCTACGAGAACGAGCTGCACGGCACCACCGGGGTCGAGCAGGTCGAGGTCAATGCCGGCGGACGGGCGGTGCGCGCCCTGTCGCATACGCCGGCGACACCGGGCAACGATCTCGAGCTCACCCTCGACATCGAGCTGCAGAAGGTCGCCGAGCGGGCCTTCGGCGACCGTCGCGGCGCGCTGGTTGCGATCGAACCGGCCACCGGCGGCGTGCTGGCGCTGGCGTCGATGCCGACCTATGACCCCAACCTCTTCGTCGACGGCATCTCGACCCAGGACTGGAAGGCGCTCAACGACTCGCCCGATCATCCGATGCTGCACCGCGCGATCTATTCGACCTACCCGCCCGGCTCAACCTTCAAGCCCTTCATGGCCCTCGCCGGGCTCGAGGCCGGCAAGCGCACCGCCGGTCAGGCGATCCACGACATCGGTTACTTCAACTTCGGCGGCAACCGCTTCATGGACGACAAGATCGGCGGCCACGGCATGGTCGATCTTCACAAGTCGATCGTGGTGTCGTGCAATACCTATTACTACCAGCTCGCCAACGACCTCGGCATCGAGGGCATCTCCGGCTTCATGGCGCCCTTCGGCTTCGGCGACCGCACCGGCATCGACCTGCCGGGCGAGGCGACCGGCGTGCTGCCCTCCCCGGACTGGAAGCGCAGTCGCTTCCGCAAGCCCGAGCAGCAGCGCTGGTATGCCGGCGAGACCATCTCGGTCGGCATCGGCCAGGGCTACAACGCCTACACGCCGCTGCAGCTCGCCAACGCGATGGCGGCGCTGGTCAATGACGGCAAGCTGTTCCGCCCGCACGTGGTCAAGTACGTGGTCGATTCGCGCACCGGCCAGCGGCGGGCGATCGAGCCCGAGCCGCTGCGCGAGATCCCGCTGCGGCAGGCCCACATCAAGGCGGTGCTCGACGCCATGGTCGACGTGAACAAGAGCGGCACCGGGCGGCGCGCCTTCCAGGGCGCGCCCTATAGCGTCGGCGGCAAGACCGGCACCGCGCAGGTGTTCTCGCTGCGCGGCCAGCGCTACGTGGAGAAGAACGTGCGCGAGCGCCTGCGCGACCACTCCTGGTTCGTCGCCTACGCCCCGGCCGAGAACCCCAGGATCGCGCTCGCCGTTCTGGTCGAGAACGGCGGCTTCGGCGCGCAGTCGGCGGCGCCGATCGCGCGCCAGGTCATCGACTATTACCTGCTGAACCAGCCCTCGGCCGCGCCCGCCGCGGAGGACGCCGAGGCGGTGGAGGGCGCCGACGACGCTCCGCCGGCGGGCCCCGAGACCGAGGCCGTCCCTGACGCCGCTGCAGCCGGCGCCCAAGGCGATCCCTCTCAGCCCGCCCCGCTCCCGCGTTCGCAGGCGGTGGTCGCCGCGCAGGCGCCCGGCACGCCAGTGAGGAGCGGGCGATGAACGACAGCCGTTTCAACCCGCTGGCCCTGGTGCGCGGCTTCCTGCGGCCGATCGACCCCGTCCTGATGCTGCTGCTCGCGGTGCTCCTGGCCTATGCGCACGTGCTCATGCAGAGCGCCTCGCCCGAGCGGCTCGATTCGCAGATCACCCATATCGGCATCGCGCTCGCCGGCATGTGGGTGATCGCCTTCTTCAAGCCGCAGCGGCTGCTGTCCTTCGCGGTGCCGCTGTATCTGCTCGGCGTGCTGCTGCTGGTGGCGGTGGAGCTGTTCGGCGAGGTGTCCAAGGGCGCCCAGCGCTGGCTCGACCTCGGGGTGGCGCGCATCCAGCCCTCCGAACTGATGAAGATCGCCATGCCCCTGATGCTGGCGTGGTTCTTCCAGCAGCGCGAGGGCCAGACCCGCTTCCTCGACTTCATCGTCGCCGGCGTCCTGCTGCTGGTGCCCGTCGGGCTGATCCTCGTCCAGCCCGATCTCGGCACCAGCCTGCTGGTGGCGGCGTCCGGCCTGTACGTCATCTATTTCGCCGGCCTGTCCTGGAAGCTGATCATTCCTCTGGTGGTGGCGGTGGTGATCGGGCTGGGCTCGATCGTGGCCTTCGGCGACACCCTGTGCCAGCCCGAGGTGGACTGGCAGGTGCTGCGCGAGTACCAGAAGCAGCGCGTGTGCACCCTGCTCGACCCTACCCGCGACCCGCTCGGCAAGGGCTTCCACATCATCCAGTCCACGATCGCGATCGGTTCCGGCGGCGTGACGGGCAAGGGCTGGATGGACGGCACCCAGACCCACCTCGCTTTCCTGCCCGAGCGCCACACCGACTTCATCTTCGCCGTGCTCGCCGAGGAGTTCGGCCTCGTCGGCGCCCTGGCCCTGCTCGCCACCTACATCGCGCTGCTGCTGCGCGGCTTCCACATCGCCGCCAACGCGCCCACCCACGCCGCGCGCCTGCTCGCCGGCGCGATCACGATGATCTTCTTCACCTACGCCTTCGTGAACATGGGCATGGTGAGCGGCATCCTGCCGGTGGTGGGGGTGCCGCTGCCCTTCATCAGCTATGGCGGAACCGCGCTCGTCACGCTCTGTCTGGGTATCGGCATCCTGATGAGCATCCAGCGCAGCCGTTTCGCCGACAAGACCTGAAAGCCCGAGAAAAGCATGCATCCCGAGCACGCCCCGTTGCCGGCCGCCCATGTGGGCGCAGACCCGTTTCCTCGCGTCGATCCCTTCCGCTCCCGGTGCGCGCCGCTGCGGCGCTGCGCGCTCGTCCTCGCCGCGATCTGCGCCGCCGCGCTGCTGTCGGCCTGCGGCTCGGCGCCCAAGCGCGATGCCGAGGCGACCGCCGCGCCGGTGCCCGAGACCGCGCGTCAGGCCGTGACGCGCGGCGGCGGTTACTACAAGGACGACGGCCCGGACGACACGGTTCCCGACAACCTCGACGCCATCCCCGACGCCGAGCCGCGCGACGAACCGCTGCACCGCTTCGCCAACCGCCCCTACCACGTCATGGGGCAGAGCTTCGTGCCCGCCACCGAGGTGCGCCCGTTCCGCCAGCGCGGCCACGCGAGCTGGTATGGCCGGCGCTTTCACGGCAACCCGACTTCCAGCGGCGAGCCCTACGACATGTATGCGATGACCGCGGCGCACCCGACGCTGCCGATCCCCAGCTACGCGCGCGTCACCCATCTCGGCAACGGACGCTCGGTGGTGGTGCGGGTGAACGACCGCGGCCCCTTCCTGCGCGGGCGGGTCATCGACCTGTCCTATGCCGCCGCGCACAAGCTCGGCTACATCAACGCCGGCAGCGCCCAGGTCGAGGTCGAGCAGATCCTCCCCAGCGAGGCGCCGCTCATGGCCGCAGCGCGCGCGGTGCCGCCCTTGCCCGCGCGCGACAAGGAAGGCGTGATCGCCGCCGGCGAGCCGCAGCCCGCGGCGCGTGCGCTTCCTCCTCTCGCCCAGGCGGCGCCCGCCGCAGCGGTCGCCCAGGCCGCGGCCGGCGCCGCCTCCGGCACTGCCGCCGCGCTGGCCTCCGAATGCGGCCCCTCGCCCGCCTGCGGCGCAGCCGAAGGCTTCGCGCCGCCGATCGCCTCGGCGAGCGGCGGCATCTTCCTGCAACTGGGCGCGTTCTCCTCCTACGCCAATGCCGAGGGTTTCCGCGACACCGTGCAGGGCCAGGCCGGGAAGCTGGCCGAGCGCTTCGAGCTCTTTGCCGACGGCGAGCGCTTCCGCCTCCACGCCGGGCCCTACGAGTCGGTCGATGCGGCGCGCAACGCGGCCGAGCGCATGGGCACGCTGCTCAAGCTCAAGCCCTTCGTCGTCGTGCGCTGAACCCGCTGTCCGTCGCGGCGGGTTGCAACAAAGGCTTTCGTTTTTTGGCCTGTCCCGAGGCGGCGCCTATAATCAGGCGCTTCCGCTCTTCTTCACTCCCCAGGTTTTCCCGATGCGTTTTCTGATTGCCGTACTCGTTTCACTGTTTTCCTTGAGCGCGCTGGCGCAGTCCATCCCGGCCCCGGCGCTCGCTGCCAATGCGTGGGTGCTGGTCGACCACGCCACCGGCCAGGTGCTGGCCGGCAAGGATCCCGACGCCCGCATCGAGCCGGCCTCGCTCACCAAGCTGATGACCGCCTACCTGACCTTCGCCGCGCTCAAGGCCGGGACCCTGACGCCCGACCAGGTCGTGCCGGTGTCGACCAAGGCCTGGCGCATGGAAGGCTCGCGCATGTTCATCGAGCCGAACAAGCCGGTCACCGTGGACGAGCTGATCCGCGGCGTGATCGTGCAGTCGGGCAACGACGCCTGCGTCGCGCTCGCCGAGACCATCGCCGGCAGCGAGGAGGCCTTCGCCGCGCTGATGAACCGCGAGGCCCAGCGCCTGGGCATGAAGAACACCAACTTCACCAACTCCACCGGCCTCCCCGACCCCCAGCTGTACACCAGCGCCGGCGACCTGGCGATCCTCGCCGCGGCGATCATTCGCGACTTCCCCGAGTACTACAACCTGTATTCGCTGAAGGAATTCACCTACAACGGCATCAAGCAGCCCAACCGCAACCGCCTGCTGTACATGGACCCGACGGTCGACGGCATGAAGACCGGCCACACCAGCAGCGCCGGCTACTGCCTGGTGTCGACCGCCCAGCGCGGCGAGCGCCGCCTGATCTCGGTCGTGCTCGGCGCCGCCTCCGATACCGTGCGCGCGCAGGAGTCGCTCAAGCTGCTCAACTTCGGCTTCCAGTTCTACGAGACCGTCAAGCTCTATGCCGCCGACCAGGCGCTTTCGCAGTTCCGCGTCTGGAAGGGCAAGCTGAACGAGCTGCCGGTGGGCTTCACCAGCGATTTCGTGATGTCGTTGCCGAAGGAATCGGCCGACAAGATCCAGGTCACCCTCGAGAGCCGTCAGCCGCTGGTGGCGCCGATCGAGAAGGGGCAGCCGGTCGGCACGCTGTCGCTGACCGTCGATGGCAAGCCGTTCGGCCAGTACCCGGTGGTCGCGCTCCAGGACGTGCCGGTGGCGGGCTTCTTCGGCCGCCTGTGGGACGCGATCGTGATGTTCTTCAAGAGCCTCTGAGGCGCGACATGAGTTCGAGCGTGGTCACCGCCTACGTCGATGGACGTTACCTGCCGCTCGCCGAGGCGCGGGTGTCGCCGATGGACCGCGGCTTTCTGTTCGGCGACGGCGCCTACGAGGTCATCCCGGTGTATTCGCGCCGCGCCTTCCGTCTCGACGAGCACGTCGCCCGGCTGGCCAACACCCTGGGCGCGATGCGTCTGCCCAACCCGCATGCTGCCGAGGAATGGAAGGCGCTCATCCTCGAGCTGGTCGCCCGCAATCCCTGGGACGACCAGTCGGTGTACCTGCAGGTCACCCGCGGCGCCGACACCAGGCGCAACCACGCCTTCCCCGGGCCGGAAGTGAAGCCCACGGTGTTCCTGATGAGCGAGCCGCTCGTCACGCCGAGCGCCGGGCAGCGTGCCAGCGGCATCGCTGCGGTGAGCGCCGCCGACATCCGCTGGCTGCGCTGCGACCTCAAGACGGTGTCGATGCTCGCCAACTGCCTGCTGCGCCAGCACGCGATCGACCAGGGCTGCATGGAGACGGTGCTGTTCCGCGACAGCTTCCTCACCGAGGGCGCGGCCTCCAGCATCTTCGTGTGCAAGGATGGCGTGCTGCTCGTGCCGCCCAAGAGCCACCTGATGCTGCCCGGCATCACCTATGACGTGGTGCTCGAGCTTGCGCGCAGCCACGGCATGAAGCACGCGGTGCGCGAGGTGCTCGAGGCCGAGGTGCGCAGCGCCGACGAGCTGTGGATGACCTCTTCCACCAAGGAAGTGCTGGCGATCACCACGCTCGACGGCCGCCCGGTGGGCGATGGCAAGCCCGGTCCGATGGGCCGCCAGATGCACGCCTGGTACCAGGACTTCAAGAACACGGTGATGCGCAATGGCTGAGCAGCAAGGCGCGCAGACGCGCCAGACCCTGATCGAGTATCCCTGCGACTTTCCCATCAAGGTGATGGGCGCGCGGGTGGATGGCTTCGCCCAGGCGGTGATCGAGGTCGTGCTGCGCCACGCGCCCGACTTCGAGCCCGCCGGCGCCGAGATGCGACCCTCGAGCAAGGGCAACTACCTGGCGGTGACCTGCACCTTCCGTGCGGTGTCTCAGGTGCAGGTCGATGCGCTCTACCGCGAGCTCACCTCGCACCCGATGGTCAAGGTGGTGCTGTGATCGTCAAGCGCCTCGGCGTGGTGGAGTACGCGCCGGCGCTCGAGGCGATGCGCGTGTTCACCGCCGGGCGCAGCGCCGACACGCCCGACGAGATCTGGCTGCTGCAGCACCCGCCGGTATATACGCTCGGCCAGGCAGGCAGACCCGAGCACCTGTTGAAGAACCCGGCCAGCATCCCGCTGATGCACATCGACCGCGGCGGCCAGATCACCTACCACGGCCCCGGCCAGCTCGTGGCCTATCTGCTGCTGGACCTGCGCCGACGCGGGCTCAAGGTGCGCGAGCTGGTGTGGCTGATGGAGCAGGCGATCATCGACACCCTGGCCGACCATGGCCTCGCGGCCGAGCGCAAGGATGGCGCGCCCGGCGTCTACATCGCCGGCGACAAGATCGCCGCCCTCGGCCTGCGGGTGAAGAACGGCTGCAGCTACCACGGCCTGGCGATCAACGTCGACGCCGACCTCGCCCCCTTCGGCTGGATCAACCCCTGCGGCTACGAGGGCCTGAAGACGATCCGCATGAAGGACTTCGGCGTCGACGCCAGCGTGGAGGCGGTCGGCGAGCGCCTGCTGGGCCATCTGCAGCGCCTTTTGCCGCCCATCATCGGCGCCGATACGCCCCATCAGACGCAGCCGGCTGCCGCGGCGGCCGCTCCCGGGCCATAATCGAGCCCGCCCCCTCGTCCCTTCCTACCCGGAAACCCACAGAGAACAGCGACCATGGAAACCCCAGCGCGCAAGCAGCGCGGCGCCGACAAGACCGCCCGCATCCCGATCAAGATCGTCCCCGCCGAACGCCTCAAGAAGCCCGAGTGGATCCGCATCAAGCTCGGCGCCGGCCAGGAGGCCGAACGCTTCAACGAGATCAAGGAAACGCTGCGCGAGCACAAGCTGCACACCGTGTGCGAGGAAGCCTCCTGCCCGAACATCCATGAATGCTTCGGCAAGGGCACCGCCACCTTCATGATCATGGGCGACATCTGCACCCGCCGCTGCCCGTTCTGCGACGTCGGCCACGGCCGTCCCGAGCCGCTCAACGCCGACGAGCCCGCCGACCTCGCCAGGACCATCGCCGCGATGCGCCTGAACTACGTGGTGATCACTTCGGTGGACCGCGACGACCTGCGCGACGGCGGCGCCCAGCACTTCGTCGACTGCATCCGCGAGACGCGCGCGGCCTCGCCCAGCACCCGCATCGAGGTGCTGGTGCCCGACTTCCGCGGCCGCATGGAGATCGCCCTCGACATCTTCGACGCCGCGCCGCCCGACGTCATGAACCACAACCTCGAGACCGTGCCGCGGCTGTACAAGCAGGCGCGCCCGGGGTCGGACTACGCCTATTCGCTCGAGCTGCTCAGGCAGTTCAAGGCCCGCCACCCCGAGGTGCCGACCAAGTCCGGCCTCATGGTCGGCCTCGGCGAGACCGACGACGAGATCCTCGAGGTCATGCGCGACATGCGCGCCCACGACGTCGAGATGCTCACCATCGGCCAGTACCTGCAGCCCTCCGGCGGCCACCTGCCGGTGCTGCGCTACGTGCATCCCGACACCTTCAAGATGTTCGAGACCGAGGCGCTGAAGATGGGCTTCAAGAACGCCGCCTGCGGCCCGATGGTGCGCTCGAGCTACTGGGCCGACCAGCAGGCGCACGGCGCCGGAGTGGTGTGAGCCCTCACGGGCAGCCCTTGCAGCCGTCCGTCTGTGCGTTGAGGAAGATCGCCTGATCCAGGTTGGCGCCGGTGAGGTCGGCGTCGGTGAGCTGCGCACGGGTGAAGTTGGCGCCTTTGAGGTTGGCGCCGACGAAGGATGCGCCCGAGAGCTTGGCCGCGCGCAGATTGGTGCGCGGCAGGTCGGCTCCGTCGAAGCGGGCGCGTTCGGCGCGTGCGTTGGTGAGATCGGCGCCGCCGAGCTGTGCGGCGGAGAGGTCGGCGTCGTGAAGATCGGCGTTCTGCAGGATGGCGTTGCGCAGCCGGGTCCCCTTCAGGCTGGCGCCGCTCAGGCGCGCGCCGCGCAGGTTGGTGCGCAGCATCGAGGCCTCGTCCATGACCGCGCCCGCCATCTCGGCCTGGAAGAAGTTGGCCTCGTCGAGCGTGGCGCCGCGCAGGTTCGCGCCGGAGAGGTCGGAGCGGGTGAACTGCGAGTTAGCCAGGTTCACCCCTTCCAGGTTCGCTCCGTTGAGGTTCATGTCGGTGCATAGCGTGCCGCGGCGGATGTCGCAGCCGCCGATATTGCCGGCGCGCTGGGCGTGGGCGGGAGCGAGCGAGGCGATCAGCAGGGTGACCGAGAGGGTGGCGAGCAGCGTGGTGCGGATCTTGGGCATGTGTCCTTGTCTGTCCGGTGAGCGCTTCTGAAGTCGCGGCCGATTGTGCGTGCCCCGTCGCGGCTTGTCACCTGTGATGCGGGACCATGCGGATGCGACAGACCGAATCTCGAAAGGTGCCGGCGGACGGTGCCCTGCGTTCTGTAACGGTGGCGGCCGGGCGCGGGCGATGGGCTAAAATTGCAGCCCGCCACCCGCCCGGGTGGCTTCGTTTTTCAGTGCTGCCACGATGTCCGCCCTCCTCAACGCGCCCCAGCGCGAAGCGATCCGCTATCTCGACGGCCCCTGCCTGGTGCTGGCCGGCGCCGGCAGCGGCAAGACGCGGGTGATCACGCACAAGATCGCGCACCTGATCAACGCGTGCGGCATCAGCGCGGCCAACATCGCCGCCATCACCTTCACCAACAAGGCCGCCAAGGAGATGCAGGAGCGCGTCGCCCACATCATGGGCGGGCGCGTGCCGGGCGGGCTCACGGTGTGCACCTTCCACGCGCTCGGCGTGCGCATCATCCGCCAGGAGGCCAAGCACTGCGGGCTCAAGCCGCAGTTCTCGATTCTGGATGCCTCCGACACCGTGCAGATCGTCTCGGACGTCGCCGGCGACAACGACAAAGGCATCGCCAAGCAGATGCAGTGGCAGATCTCGTCGTGGAAGAACGCGATGATCACGCCCGAGGAGGCCGCGCAGCTCGCCGACAACGAGATCGCCTCGGTCGCCGCCAAGCTGTACAAGGAGTACGAGCGCACGCTGCGTGCCTACCAGGCGGTGGATTTCGACGACCTGATCGCGCTGCCGGTGCGCCTGTTCGACGAGCACCCCGAGGTGCGCGAGCGCTGGCAGAACAAGCTGCGCTACCTGCTGGTGGACGAATACCAGGACACCAACCGCGCCCAGTACCGGCTGCTCAAGCTGCTGTCGGGCGTGCGTGGCGCCTTCACTGCGGTGGGCGACGACGACCAGGCGATCTACGCCTGGCGCGGTGCCGACGTCGAGAACCTGAAGCTGCTGCAGCAGGACTACCCGAAGCTCAAGGTGATCAAGCTCGAGCAGAACTACCGCTCCTCGCGCCGCATCCTGGAAGCCGCCAACACCGTCATCGCCCACAACGAGAAGCTCTTCGACAAGCGCCTGTGGTCCGAACACGGCCAGGGCGAGCAGATCGTCGTCACCAACTGCCGCGACGCCGAGCACGAGGCGGAATGGGTGGCGACCAAGATCGCCGCGCACAAGTTCGAGCACCGCACCCGCTTCAAGGACTACGCCATCCTCTACCGCGGCAACCACCAGGCCCGCATCATCGAGCAGCAGCTGCGCAACAACCGCATCCCCTACGTCATGTCGGGCGGGCAGAGCTTCTTCGACAAAGCCGAGATCCGTGACCTGATCGCCTGGCTGCGCCTGCTGGTGAACGAGGACGACGACCTCGCCTTCATCCGTGCCATCACCACCCCGCGCCGCGGCATCGGCGCCGCCACCATCGAGGCGCTCGGCGCCTACGCCGGCCACCGCCACACGAGCCTCTTCACCGCGGTGTTCGAGGAAGGGCTCACCCAGCACCTCAACGCCAAGCAGTTGCAGGGCGTGCAGGAGTTCGCCGCCTACATCAACCGCCTGCAGTACCGCGCCCCGCGCGAGCCCGCGGCGCAGCTGCTCGAAGACCTGCTCGCCGCGATCCGCTACGAAGCCTGGCTGTTCGAGCACTGCGACACCCGTGAGGCGGAATCCAAGTGGAGCAACGTGCGCGACTTCGTCGGCTGGCTGGGCCGCAAGGGCGAGGAGGACGGCAAGAACCTGCTCGAGCTCACCCAGACCATCGCGCTGATGTCCATGCTCGACAAGGAAGACCCCGACTTCGACGGCGTGCAGATGGCGACCCTGCACGCCTCCAAGGGGCTGGAGTTCCCCCACGTCTTCCTGGTCGGCGTCGAGGAAGGCCTGCTGCCGCACCAGAGCAGCATCGACGAGGACAAGGTCGAGGAGGAGCGCCGGCTGATGTACGTCGGCATCACCCGCGCCCAGCGCAGCCTCAACCTCACCTGGTGCGAGCGGCGCAAGTCGGGCAAGGAGTTCCGCCCCTGCGAGCCGAGCCGCTTCATCGCCGAGATGGGCGGCGACATCCGCATGAACGACCGCAAGACCGCGCAGCCGGTGACGAAGGAAGAAGGCAAGGCGCGGCTCGCCAACCTGATGGCGATGTTCGAGAGCCGCGACAAGCCTTGAGTCTTCGCCCGTGCTGCCGTAAACGCTCAGCACGAACCAGCTGCGGGCCGGCCATCCTTGCCGTGCGCCCGGCAATTGCACATCTCTTGGCTTGAACCGCCGCGGGCGGCAGGGGGCGCAGCGTCATGACTTCTACATCCGGTACGGGGCTGAGCGCAGGCCAGAAGGCCCTGGCCACGCTCGCCCTCGCCCTGCTGGCGGTGGCGGGGAACGTCCTCAGCGTGCCGCTGTTCTTCAGCGTGGTCTTCATCTTCGGTTCGGTGGCGGCGATGCTCGCGGCCGCGCTGCTCGGCACGCTGCCGGCGGTGCTGGTGGCTGCCGCCGCCGGCCTCTACACGGTGGTGCTGTGGGGGCATCCCTACGCGCTGATCATCTTCACCGTCGAGGCGCTGGTCGTCGGCCTGCTCCACCGGCGCGGGGTCCGCACGCTGGTGCTGGCAGATCTGGGGTACTGGCTGGTGCTGGGCGTGCCGCTGGTGCTGCTGTCCTACCACGGCATGATGGGCGTGGGCTGGGAGGCGGCGGCGATGATCGCGCTGAAGCAGGCGCTCAATGGGCTCTTCAATGCCTTGCTGGCCGGCTTGATCGTCCTCGGCCTGCAGCTGAGGTGGCGCGGCGCGGCGCGCCTGGGACTGGGTTCGGCACGGTTGACGGGCCTGCTGTTTCACGTCCTGCTGACGACGATCCTGCTCGCCGGCGCGATCCCGGTCATCCTGCAGGGATACGGTGAACGCGTGCAGCAGGAGGCCTTCATGGCCGAGCGCCTCGACGAACGCGCGCGGCATCTGGGTGCGCGGCTCGCAGCCGAGCCGCATGCGGCGACGGCGCGCCTGCAGGCGCTGCTGGCCGAGGAGCAGGACAACCCCGGCATGGGGCTGGCGCTGCTTGGCAAGGACGGCAGCGCACTTGTCCAGTTGGGCGAGGTGGCGAGCCTGTCGGGCACCGCCGCGCAGCTTCAGCCGCTGGCGGGTGGACTGGCGATCTGGCTGCCGGGCGGCGACATGCCGGCCCTGGCGCGCTGGAAGCAGGGGCGCTACCAGATCGACCTTCCGGTCGCCGACGGGGGCGGTGTGGCCCGGCTGGTGATCGAGCAGTCGGCGGCGCCCCTGGTGCGGACCCTCGAGCGTACCGGGCTGAAGCTGTTCTCCTACCTCGCGGTGCTGCTGCTGCTGGGCATCGTGCTCGCGCGCGTGCTGAGCGAATGGCTCACCCGCCCGATCGCCGCGCTCGAGGCGGCCAGCCGTCTGCTGACGGAGCAGATTGCCAGCGGGACGCAGCCGGTGCTGCCGACAAGCCCGATACGGGAGTACGGCAGCCTGGCCAGCAGTCTGCGCGAAATGGCGCAACTGCTGGCCAGCAGCTTCCGCGAGCTGCGCGAGACGCAGACGGGCCTCGAGACGCGCATCCGCGAGCGCACCGCAGCGCTGCATCAAGCGACCGAGCTGCTGGAGAATGTGCTGGCGGCGTCGACCTTCTCGATCATCGCCACCGACACCGACGGCGTGATCAAGGTCTTCAACAAGGGGGCCGAGAAGCTGCTCGGCCACGCGGCGGAGGACGTGGTCGGCAGGCAGACGCCGGCGCCGTTTCACCGCGCGCAGGAGGTGGCGTCGCGCTCGGCCGAGCTGAGCGCGGCCTTCGGTCGTCCGGTCGAAGGCTTCCGGGTGTTCGTCGAGGTGGCCGAGGCAGAGGGTTCCGAGACGCGGGAATGGACCTATCTCCACCGCGACGGCCACCCCATCCCGGTGTCCCTGGTGGTGAGCGCGATGCGCGATGCCGACGGGCGGCTCACGGGCTACCTCGGCATCGCCGAGGACATCTCCGCGCGCAAGGCGGCCGAACGCGAGCTGCGCGAGAGCGCGCAGCGCTTCCGCAGCATGCTCGAGACCAGCCCGATCGCGGCGCGCATCGCGCGTGCCGGCGGGCACGAGGTCATCTTCTCCAACCGGCGCTATGCCGAGCTGATCAATGCCGCGGCGGATGCGGTCGGCGGGGTCGATCCTGCCGCCTACTACGTGCGCAGGGCGGACTACGAGGCCATCCTGCAGCGCCTGGGCCGTGGCGAGCAGATCTATGACATGCTGGTCGAGCTGGCCATCCCGGGGGTCGGTACCAAATGGGCGCTCGGCTCCTATTCGCCGATCCGGTACGAGGGCAGTCCGGCGGTGCTGGGCTGGTTCTACGACATCACCGACCGCATGCGGGCCGAGGCCACCCTCGCCGAACAGGCCCAGCACACCCAGACCATCCTCGACAACATGGTCGACGGCCTCATCACCATCGACGCCCGCGGCATCGTGCACTCCTTCAACCCGGCTGCCGAGCGCATCTTCGACCGTGCCGCAGATGAGGTGATCGGACGCAACGTGAACATGCTGATGCCCAGCCCGCATCGCGAGGCGCACGACGGCTACCTGCGCAACTACCAGACCACCGGCGTGGCGCGCATCATCGGCATCGGGCGCGAGGTCGAGGGCCAGCGACGCGACGGCAGCCTGTTCCCGATGGAGCTGGCGGTGTCCGAGATCACCCGGGACGGGCGGCCGCTGTACGTCGGCATGGTGCGCGACATCAGCGAGCGCAAGCGCATGGAGCGCATGAAGAGCGAGTTCGTGTCCACCGTCAGCCACGAGCTGCGCACGCCGCTGACCTCGATCTCCGGCGCGCTCGGCCTGGTCGCCGGCGGCGCGCTCGGTCAGTTGCCGGAGCAGGCGCGGCAGATGGTCGGCATCGCGCACAAGAACAGCCAGCGCCTCACCCACCTCATCAACGACCTGCTCGACATGGAGAAGATCGCCGCCGGCAAGCTGCACTTCGACATGCAGGTGCAGCCGCTGATGCCGATCGTCCACCAGGCGCTGGAGAGCCATCGCACCTATGGCACCGAGCGCCGGGTGGCACTGGCATTGAAGGGCGAGGCGAGCGCTGCCGAGCTGCGCGTCGACAGCCAGCGCCTGATGCAGGTGCTGGCCAACCTGCTGTCGAACGCGATCAAGTTCTCGCCCGAGGGCGGCACGGTGGAAGTCGTCGTGCGCGCGCTGCCCGGCAAGGTCCGGGTGGCGGTGGTCGATCACGGCCCCGGCATCCCCGCCTCCTTCCGCGGCCGCATCTTCGAGAAGTTCTCGCAGGCGGATGCGTCCGACACGCGCCAGAAGGGCGGCACCGGCCTCGGCCTGGCGATCACCCGCGAGCTGGTCGAGCGCATGGGCGGGACGATCGGCTTCGATTCGGTCGAGGGCGAGGGCGCCACCTTCTGGGTCGAGTTCCCCCGCCAGCTGGCGGGCCAGCCGGCCGTGCCCGAGGGTGCGGTCGACGCCAGCGCGGCGGCCGATGCGCCGCGCATCCTGGTGGTGGAGGACGAGGCCGACATCGCCCAGTTGCTGAGCCTGATGCTCAAGCGCGCCGGCTACCGGGTCGACATCGCCCTCACCGGGCGGGAGGCGCTCGCGGCGCTGCAGGACACCGCCTACGCGGCGCTGAGCCTGGATCTGATGCTGCCGGACATCAGCGGCCTGGAGATCATCCGCCAGGTGCGCCAGTGCCCCGACACCGCGGACCTGCCCATCATGGTGGTGTCGGCCAAGATGGAAGAAGGGCGGCTCGCGATCAACGGCGATTTCTCCGCGATCGACTGGCTCGCCAAGCCCTTCGACGAGAACCGCCTGCTGGCCGTGGTGCAGGGTCTGCTGACGCAGGCCGGCGCCGCCAATCCGCGCGTGCTGCACGTGGAGGACGACGACGACCTGTATGAGGTGGTGCGCTCCATGGTCGGCGCGCGCTTCGACTTCGAACGCGCGACGACGCGGCGCGAGGCGCTCGAGCGCGTGTCGCGCGAGCGCTTCGACGTCGTGATCCTGGACATCGGCCTGCCCGACGCCTCGGGCTGGGACCTGCTGCCGGACATCCGCGCGCGCCAGCCGGAGGCGCGCATCGTCATCCTGTCCGGCGCCGATACCACGGCGGACGAAGCGCGACGGGTCGAGGCGGTGCTGCTCAAGTCGCAGGTTTCGCCGAAGGAGCTGATTGACGCCCTCGGCAGCCGCATTCGATCATTCAGACCCCGAAGGAGCCAAGCGTGAACACCCTGCAACGCATCATGTATGTGGAAGACGAGCCCGACATCCAGGCGGTGGCCCGGCTCGCCCTCGAACTGGTGGGCGGCTTCACGGTGAAGGTCTGTTCCTCGGGCGAGGAGGCGCTGCGCGAGGCCGAGGCCTTCGCGCCCGAGATGATCCTGCTCGACGTGATGATGCCGGGCATGGACGGGCCGACCACCCTGCAGGCGCTGCGCGCGCTGCCCGCGCTGGCCACGGTGCCGGTCGCGTTCATGACCGCCAAGGTGCAGCCGGCCGAGGTCGCGCACTACAAGACCCTGGGCGCACGCGACGTGATCCCCAAGCCCTTCGATCCCATGACGCTGGCCAGCCAGGTGCGGGCCATCTGGGAGGCCTGAGCGACATGGACACCACGCAACAGCAGGCCCTGGCCGAGCAACTGGCGAAGCTGCGCGCGGCCTACCTGGTGCGGCTGCCGGTCGAGCTCGCCGCGCTGCAGGCGCTGGCCGGTGCGCTGCAGGGCGGCGAGGGCGATCGTGCCAGCCTCGAAGCGCTGCACCAGCGCCTGCACAAGCTCGCCGGTTCCGGCGGCACCTTCGGCCTGGCGGCGCTGAGCGCGGCGGCGCGTGCCCTCGAGCAGCGCGTCATGGCCTGGCTGGCGGGGGCGCTGGACGCGGTGGACGCCGCGGCATGCCGGGCGTTCGCGACCGAGCTGGGCGCGCTCGTACAGCTGGCGGTGCCGGGCGCGCACGCCGAGGGCGAAAAGGAGACGGGCGAGCGCACGGCGCCGGCGGCAGTCGGCCCCGTGGCGCATCCTCTCCGCGCGCCCGGCACGGCGATCAGCGTCTGGGTCATGGAAGACGACGCCGCGCTCGGCCAGCAGCTGGTCCGCCAGCTTGAGTCCTTCAACTATCGGGTGCGGCTGTTCACGCGGATCGACGAGGCCGAGCGTGCCGCGCAGTCGGAACGCGCCGACATGCTGATCATGGACGTGATGTTCGAGGCCGAGGGCCGCAACGCCACCGAGGCACTCGCCGATTCGCCGGCGCTGCGCGCCCTGGGCTGCCCGCTGCTGTTCATCACCTCGACCGACGATTTCGACTCGCGCGTGCGTGCCGCCCGCCTGGGGGCGGTCGGCTACTTCCTCAAGCCGATCGACATCCCGCGCCTGGTCAACCGTATGGGGCAGCTGCTCGAACAGCTGAGCGCCCCGCCTCAGCGCGTGCTGGTCGTCGACGACGACGCCGACCTCGCCGACCACCTGTGCCTGGTGCTGCGCGCGGCCGGCATGGTGGCCGAGGTCCTGCGCCAACCCGAGACCATCATGGAGGCGCTCGCCGGCTTTCAGCCGGATCTGGTGCTGATGGACATGCACATGCCGCGCTACACCGGGCCGGAGCTGGCGGGCGTGATCCGCCAGCACGACAAATGGACCGGCCTGCCGATCGTGTATCTGTCGGCCGAGACCGACCTCGCGCGCCAGATCGCCGCCATGCGCCGCGGCGGCGACGACTTCATCATCAAGCCGGTGTCCGACGCCCAGCTCGTGGCAGCGGTGCGCGTGCGCGTCGAGCGTGCGCGTCAGCTCGCCGACCAGATCAACAAGGACAGCCTGACCGGCCTGCTCAAGCACGCCAGCATCAAGGAGGTCGCCTGCAAGGAGATCAGGCGCGCGCGCCGTACCGGCAAGCCAGTGACGCTGGCGATGTTCGACATCGACCACTTCAAGTCGGTGAACGACACCTACGGCCATGCCACGGGCGATCTGGTGATCGCGGCCCTGGCCACCCTGCTGCGCCAGCGCCTGCGCCAGTCCGATCATCTCGGACGCTATGGCGGCGAGGAATTCCTCGTGGTGCTGCCGGAATGCAGCGGCGCCGACGCGCAGCGCTTGCTAGACGACATACGTCGGCGCTTCGCCAGCCTGCGCTTCAGTCACGAAGGGCAGAATTTCTCCTGCAGCATTTCTGCAGGGCATGCGAGCTCTCGCCCGGCCGGGCCGGGGGATGACGACGAGGCAGGCGCCGCGGCCAGCGATGCGGAACTGCTGTCGGCGGCCGACGCGGCCCTCTACGATGCCAAGCGCGGCGGTCGCAACCGCGTGTGCGCCGCGGCCGGGCTTACTGCTCGACAGGCGGCTCGGTGAACTTGGCGCCGGCGAGGTTGACCAGGTAGGCCACCGCGCGCTTGACCTCGGTGTCCGTGAGGTCGGCACCGCCACCGCGCGGGGGCATCGCACCCTTGCCGGCGATCGCCGATGCGGTGAGCGCGTCCTGGCCGAGCGCAATCCGCGGCGCCCACTGTGCGGCATCGCCCGTCTTCGGCGCGCCGACGGCGCCCGAGTCATGACAGCCCGCACAGATCGCCTTGACGATCTGCTCGCCCGTGCGGCTGCCCGGCGCGATCTTGACCGCCTGGATCTCCACCCGCGCGACCGGCTGGATCAGCGTGGCGGTGAGTTCCGGATCGACCTTGGACTGTTCGCCGCAGCCGGCCAGCAGCGCAGCTGCGACCAGGGCGACGGCAGGCGTGGCAAAACGGGCGGAGCGCAGGGGGCGATGGTTCGACATGCTTGGTCCTTTGACGGAGATTGGCGCGAGACAGGGTCTAAAGCCGCGATTATAGCGGGCTGGAAACCATTGTGGCAGTGCGCCATGGACTTTGGCCGCGAACGCAGCTATGCTTGCCGGCCTTGTTCGGGACACTCTCCCGACATCCCGCGCCCGTAGCTCAGCTGGATAGAGTACTGCCCTCCGAAGGCAGGGGTCGTGCGTTCGAATCGCGCCGGGCGCGCCAGACAAGAAGATGGGTCAGGTCCTCACGGGTCTGGCCCATTTCGTTTTTGCACGGCCTGTGCGCCGCAACATGCACAGGCGCGATCCGCCCCATCCCGCCATGAGCACACGTCGACTCCCTTCCCGCATCGTCTGCCTCACCACCGAGACCGTCGAGGTCCTGTATGCCCTCGGCGAGGAGGCGCGCATCGTGGGCATCAGCGGCTACACCGTGATCCCGCCGCGCGCGCGCAAGGAGAAACCCAAGGTGTTCGCCTTCTCCAGCGGCGACCTCGAGAGGATCCTCGCCGTCCAGCCGGATCTCGTGCTGGGCTTTTCCGACATGCAGGCCGACGTCGCGCGCGATCTCATCAAGGCCGGGGTGGCGGTGCATGTGTTCAACCAGCGCAGCGTCGAGGGCATCCTGGCGATGATCGAGACCGTCGGCCGGCTGGTGGGCGCGGAGGACAGGGCGCGCGCGCTGGTCGACGAGCTCGAGGCCACGATCGAGGCCGTGCGGGCACGGGCGGCGGCGCTGCCGCGTCGGCCGCGTGTCTACTTCGAGGAGTGGGACGAACCGCAGATCAGCGGCGTGGGCTGGGTCTCGGAGCTCATCGGCATCGCCGGCGGCGAAGACGTCTTCGCGGAGCGCGCCCGCCATCCGGGCGCGGCGCAGCGGATCCTCGCCGATCCGCTGGAGGCGGCGCGCCGGGGACCGGACATCATCATCGGCTCGTGGTGCGGGAAGCGTTTCCGTCCGGAGCGGGTGGCGGCGCGCGCGGGCTGGGAGGACGTGCCGGCCGTGCGCGACGGCGAGCTGCACGAGCTGAAGTCGGCAGTGATCCTCGCCCCCGGCCCGGTGGTGATCCGCGAGGCGCTGCCGGCGCTGGCGGCGATCATCGCGCGCTGGGCGGTGCGCACGCCGGACGCGTGAAGATTCACCGACGCAGGAAGCGCAGCCAGGCCGCGATGTTGAGCAAGGCCATCAGCGACTGGCCGACGTAGGTCAGCGCGGCGGCCTCGAGGATCTTGCGCGCGTGAGGCTGGTCCGCGGGGTGCAGGTAGCCGCCGCGCTCGAGCATCGGCAGCGCGCGGCGGAAGCTGGCGTCGAACTCGGTGGGCAGCGTCACCAGATGCACGACCGCCGCCAGGCCCATCGACAACAGCCCGGCAAGCACGAAGAACAGCCCTGGCGCCGGATGCCGGGTCAGCAGGGTGATGAAGGGCACCGCCACCATCATCATCGCGCCCAGGCGCTGGCCGGTGATGGCGACGCGCACCAGGCGCTCGCGCAGGGCAAGCGGCGCATAGCCCTCGGCATGCTGCAGCGCGTGGCCGACCTCGTGCGCGGCCACGGTGACGGCGGTCAGCGAGCGCTGATGATAGGTGTGCGCCGACAGGCGGACGGCACGCGCCTCGGGGTCGTAGTGGTCGCCGGTTTCCGACTCTTCGACCGTGACGTGGGTGAGGCTGTGCTTGTCGAGCAGCATGCGCGCGAGCATGGCGCCGCTGCCGTAATAGCGGTCGGCGGGCTCGCTGTAGCGCTGAAGCGTGCGCCGCACCCACCACCCCGGCAGCCACACGGCGAGCATCAGGATCGGCACCAGCACGAGCAGGATCGGGGACATGGCGGTCTCGGTGAAGTCGTCAAGCGTGTGACCATGCGGGGTGGCGAGTGTTTCTCGCCTACCAAGCCGGCGCAGGGTCAGATGCGTGACCAGAGCGCCCACCAGCGACCCGGGCAGCATTGAAGGGGTCGAGCCGTTCCAGCCAGCGCGGCCACCCCGGATCAACGCTCAGCGCCGCTTGGTTGGCCTGATTATTGCTTTGTGCCGTCGGCATGGCACCTTGCCGGCAAGCGGTGCACCGCTCAATTCCTTCAGGACACACTATGCGTTCCCTCAACTTCATCGGCGGCGAAAAAGGCGGCGTGGGCAAGTCTGTCGTCGCCCGGGCCCTCGCCCAGTACTACATCGACAAGGGTCGGCCCTTCACCGGCTTCGACACCGACCGCTCGCACACGACCTTCGCCCGTTTCTATGCCGACTATGCGGCGCCAGTGGTGGTGGATCGTTACGAGGGGCTGGACCAGATCGCCTTGCCGTTCGAGGATGCACCAGAAGAGGGCGCCGGGCATAGCGTCATTGTCGATCTTGCAGCACAGACGGCAGCGCCGCTGGCGCGCTGGATCAGGGACTCCGATCTGCTGGGTTTGCTTGGCGAACTCGGCGTGCAGGTCAATTTCTGGCACCTGGCCGATGCCGGCAAGGACTCGGTCGCGTTGCTCGGCGACCTGCTCGAGACCTACGGCGAGGGGCCGAACTACGTGGTGGTGAAGAACCATGGCCGCGGCACGGACTTCTCCCAGCTTGAGGCTTCGACCGAGTTGGCGACGGCACAGGCTCTGGGTGCCCGGGTCATCAGCCTGCCTGAGCTGCACGAAGCCAGCATGCGCAAGATCGATCGCCAGGATGCCAGCTTCTGGGCGGCGATCAACCAGCGCGGCGGTGATGATGCGTTGGGCATGCTCGAGCGCCAGCGCGTGAAAAGCTGGCTGAAGACCGTGTATGCGGCCTTCGACGGTCTGGCGGTGTGAGGCGCTTCAAGCGCGGGCTCTCGTTGGCGGGGCTTTCCCCGGCGTGGCGTGGGTAAGGCGGCCGGCACGTCCGCCGCTCAGCACATCGCCGCCACCCGCGCCCCGATCGCGAGCGCCGCGGTCAGCCCCGGCGACTCGATCCCGTACAGATGCACCAGCCCGGGCACGCCGTGCGCGGCCGGACCGTCGATGCGGAAGTCGGCATCTGCCTCGCCCGGGCCGGCGATCTTCGGCCGCACGCCGGCGTAGGCCGGCTGCAGGCGGCCGTCCTCCAGGCTTGGCCACCAGCTCCGGATGGCGGTGTAGAAGCGCGCGGCGCGCGCCGGATCGACCTGGTAGTCGGGATGCTCGACCCATTCCACGTCGGGCCCGAAGCGGGCCTGGCCGCCGAGATCCAGGGTCAGGTGCACGCCCAGGCCGCCGGGTTCGGGGATGGGATAGATCAGGTGCGAGAAGGGCGCCCGTCCGCTGAGGCTGAAGTACGCCCCGCGTGCGTAGAAGGCGCGCGGGGCGAGGCCGGCTGCAGGGCCGCGGAGGGCGCGGCCGAGCCTCGGCGCGTCCAGGCCGGCGGCGTTGATCACGCAGCGCGCCCGCAGGCTCGTCGGTGCGCTGCCGCCGATGTCGAGCACGATACCGGTGCTGTCCGCCCGCCCGCCGCGCACCGGGCTCGCCACCGCGAGCACCGCACCGTGGCGTTCGGCGTCGGCGAGCAGCGCGAGCATGAGGCCATGGCTATCGACGATGCCGGTGGACGGTGAGAACAGCGCGCCGGCAGCGTCGAGCTCGGGTTCGAGCGTGCGCACGCCGGCGGCATCGAGCAGGCGCAGGTCGTCGACGCCATTGGCGCGCGCCCGCGCGGCGATCGCCTCGAGCGCGGGCAGCTGAGGCGCGCGGCTCGCCACCACCAGCTTGCCGATGCGGCGGTGGGCGACGCCGCGCTCGGCGCAGTAGGCGTACAGCGCCTGGCGACCCTGCACGCACAGCTGCGCCTTGAGCGAGCCCTGCGGGTAGTACAGCCCGGCGTGGATGACCTCGCTGTTGCGCGCGCTGATGCCGGTCCCGAAGGTGGTCTCGCGCTCGAGCACGAGCACGTCGCGGCCGGCCTCGGCGAGTTGCCTCGCGCACGCCAGGCCGACCACGCCGGCCCCGATCACCACCGCATCGACGCGCTCCATCGCCTGTTCACTCCTCCCGCTGGATGTCCTGCGCGCCTCAGACCCAGCCCAGCGCGCCCGCAACCGCGCCGACTAGGATCATCCAGATCGGCGCCAGTTTCGTACGCAAGGTGAGCAGCGCGGTGAACCCGATCAGTGCCAGCGCGCCCGCGCGGTGCGCGGGTTCGCCGATGAAGGGCAGGGCGAGCAGCCAGCCGGTGGCGAACACCAGGCCGACGACGACCGGTGCCAGGCCGGCGGTGAATGCGCGTACCAGGGGCGTATCGCGCCGGGTCGCCCCCCAGCGGCTCACCCCGAGCGACAGCAAGGTCGACGGCAGCAGGATGCCGAGCAGCGCCGCCGCCGCACCCGCCACGCCGGCGACCTGGAAGCCGAGCACCGGCACGAACAGCACGTTGGGTCCGGGCGCGGCCTGGGCGAGCGCGATCGCGGTGGTGAAGTCGGCCTCGCCCAGCCAGCCGCGCTCGACCACCAGGTAGCGGTGCATCTCGGGCGCGGTGGACATCGCACCGCCGATCGACAGCAGCGACAGCACCAGAAAGCGCAGGAATAGCTCGAGCAGGTCGGCGGCGGGCAGGGCGCTCAGCATGGGCCGTTTCCGTCCCGCGCGCTCGCATCCGCTTGGCGCGCATCGGTGAGCGCGATCCGCCAGCGCGCCAGCCCCCAGCCGGTGAGCCCGAGCCCGATCACCACCCAGGCCAGCGGCAGGCGCAGCAGCGCGATCGCGGTCAGCGTGGTTAGCCCGAGCGCTGTGCACAGCGCCGGTCCGAGCACGTTGCCGCGAAGGGTGACGAGCATCTTCAGCGCCATCGCCAGGATCAGCCCGGCCGCTACCGCACCCATGCCGCGCAGCGCGCCCGCCACCGCGGGGTATGTCGACAGCTGCTGGTAGCTGGCCGCCAGCACCAGCACCACCACGATGGGGGCGAGCAGCATGCCGGAGATCGCCGCGAACGCGCCGCGCCAGCCGAAGTAGCGGTCGCCCACCATCAGCGACAGGTTCACCACGTTGGGGCCGGGCAGCAGCTGCGCCACCGCGTAGAGTTCGACGAACTCGTGCCGGCTGAGCCAGCCGCGGCGGTCCACCAGCTCGCGCTGCGCCACCGCGAGCACGCCCCCGAAGCCCTGCAGCGCGAGCAGGCTGAAGGCGATGAAGAGCGCCAGCGGCGAGGCCGGGCGCGCGGCCGTTGCCGCGGCGGTCGGCGGTGTCGGTGCGCTCATCGGGCCGCATCCCCCGCCGTCGCCGTGGCTGTTTCCGGATGCCGCCCGGTGCGCGCGGACGCAGCGGTGGCGTGTCCGCCTGCGTGCAGCGCGGCGTCGGCCGCGAGCGGGGCGTGCCACTGCACCCGGCCGCTCTCCAGTTCGTATTCGGCCAGCGTGAACAGGGCCCCGCCGATGTGCGCGGCGACATAGCCGAGCAGGCTCATCCGGGTGACGCGGTGGTGCAGCGGCGCTGCGGCGGGGAGTTGCCCGAATCGATCCGCCACCTCCACGCTCGGCCAGGCGCCCGCGTACAGGCCGACGGTGACGTGCGGAACGTACGGCCCGTGCGGATGCGCACCCTCGGCGTGCAGGCAGCGCCGCAGCGTGGCGAGCGCGCCGCGGGCGTCATGCACGGTCAGGAAGGGCGCCGACGAGAAGCTCTCCAGCCCGCCGATCGCAATGTCGAAGGCGCCCGACCCGTCCGCCTGCAGCGCCGCCACCTGAGCGGCGATCCGCTGCGCGTCGAACTCGTCGTCCGCCGGCAGCGGGCCCTGCGCCGGAAAGCCGCACAGCGCGAGGGTGACGTGCGGCTGGCGCCGATAGCCGTCGAGGAGCAGGCCGTCGAGCACCCGCTGCGCGGCCGCGACGCGCGCGCGCACCGCCGGCGTGTCCACGTCGAGCGCCCACAGCACGTAGTGCGGTCGTCCGCGGTGCCACTCCGGAAAGTCGCGGCACTCGTTGCGCAGGGTGAGGCGCTCGGCGAGGAAGCGCTGGCGCAGGGTGGCGGAGTCGGTCATCGGGCAGGCGGGCGGGCGCGGTCGGGCCGCCCGCAGCGGACGCGGCGCTGCGCCTGTCCGCTGCGGGCGGCTAGAATCGGTTCATGAACACGAACCCGATTGTCCCGGAAAACGATCCGGCCCGCATGCCCGGCAGCGGCCGGGAAGCCTGCCCGCACAAGCCGTCCACCCTCGACAGGGTGAGCGTGCGCGGCCTCGATTACGCCGTTCGCCGCTGGGGGCCGGCCGACGCGCCGCAGCTCTTCCTGCTCCACGGCTGGATGGATTCCTCGCCCACCTTCCAGTTCGTCGTCGACGCGCTGCACCGCGACTGGCAGATCATCGCCCCCGACTGGCGCGGCTTCGGCGGCAGCACCTGGCTCGGCCACAGCTACTGGTTTCCCGACTACTACGCCGACCTCGAGGCCCTGCTCGCGCACTACGCGCCCGAGGGGACGGTGCGCCTGGTCGGCCACAGCATGGGCGCGGCAGTCGCCGGAGTGTATGCCGGGCTGCGGCCCGGACGCGTGTCGCAACTGGTGATGATGGACTTCCTCGGACTCAAGCCGCCGCCCGATGCCGACTCGCCCATGTTGCTGGGGAAGTGGCTCGACGCCCAGGCCGCCGCGCCGCGGTTGCCCACGCACGCCGACCACGCCGCCTTCGTGCGCCGCCTGCGCACGGTGAACCCGCGGCTGACGCCGGCGCGCGCCGACTTCCTCGCCCGCCATGTCGGTCGCGCGGCGGCGGACGGCCGGGTGGAGATGGCCTGCGATCCCTGGCACAAGGTGCCTTCGCCCTTCGTGTATCGGATCGAGGACGTGATGGCGTGCTGGCGCCGGGTATGCGCCCCGACGCTGATGCTGTTCGCCGACCATGGCTACGTGATCGAGCGCTTCGGTGACGACGCCGACGAACTGCAGCGCCGGCTCGGCTGCTTCGCCGACCGGCGCGTGGTGACGATCGCCGACGCCGGCCACAACCTGCAGCACGACCAGCCCGAGCGGGTGGCGGCTGCCCTGGAGGATTTCCTGGCGCGGGCGTGAGGGCCGCCGCGACCGGGAACGTGAGGCCCGCGGGCGCTGTCTTCCGGTTGCGGGGCGCCTGCTGCGCTGCCAAGCCGAACGGAGGAGTTCGATGTCGCTGTCCCTGGGTCCGGTCCGTTTCGCCTCCGGCCATGCAGCCGATTCCGACTGGCGGGTGGCGCTGCGCCATGCGCTCGACGACGCGTTGCGCGACGCGCGCGTGGCGACCCTGCATGCGCAGGGCGGCCACGACGCCGGGATCGAATTCAGCCTCGGCTTTTGCTACCTCAGCGACCATTTCGCCGCCGATGCGGAGGCCATCCTCGGCGAGCTCCAGCACCGCCTGCCCGGCGTGCACTGGGTAGGCACCGTCGGCGTGGGCGTGGCCGCCGCCGGCGCCGAGCATTTCGACACGCCGGCCCTCGCGCTGATGCTCGCGCCGTTGCCGCGCCGCCATTTTCGCGTGTTCTCGGGCCGCCAGCCGCTGCGCGCCGATGGCGGCGAGTTCCGCCCCCACACCGCGCTCGTGCATGCCGACGGGCGCACGCCCGACCTGCAGGAGCTGCTGCCCGAGCTGGCCGCGCGCACCGCGAGCGCTTATCTGTTCGGCGGCCTGTCCGCCGCGCGCGGGCGCAGCGTCCAGATTGCCGACGCGGTCTTCGACGGCGGCGGACTGTCGGGCGTCGCCTTCGCCGAAGAGGTCGGCATCGTCTCGCGCGTCACCCAGGGCTGCCAGCCGATCGGGCCGCGCCGGCTGGTGAGCCGCGCCCAGGACAACATCGTGATCGAGCTCGACGGCCGCCCCGCGCTCGACTGCGTGCTCGACGACCTCGGCCTGCCCGCCGACACGGCGCTCGAGCCGGTGGCCGAGGCGCTGTCGACCACCCTGGTCGGGCTGCACCCGAGCGAGGACGCCGAGATCATCGCGCCGGCCGCCTTCGGCGCCGACATGCTGGTGCGCAACATCATCGGCCTCGATCCGCGCGCGCGCGTGGTGGCGATCGCCGACGAGGTCGCCCGCGGCGCCTGGCTGATCTTCTGCCGGCGCGATCCGGAGGCGGCGCTCGCCGACCTGCGGCGTGCGGCGCGCGAGATCCGCGACGAGCTGTCCGACACCGCGCGCCGCGCGCTCGGTGCGATCTACGTGAGCTGCTCGGGGCGGGGCGGGCCCCATTTCGGTCGGCCGGCGGCCGAGCTCGAGGTGGTGCGCGACGTGCTCGGCGACGTGCCGCTGGCGGGCTTCTTCGCCGGCGGCGAGATCGCGCACAGCCGGCTCTACGGCTACACGGGCGTGCTCACCGTGTTTGCCGCGCCGTCTCCGCCGGGCCCGCCGCCACGCTGAAGCGGGCGTCGATCGCGTCGGCCGGCTCCGGACGGCCGAGCAGGTAGCCCTGGTATTCGTCGCAATGCGCGGCGGTGAGGTGGCGGAGCTGGTCCTCGGTTTCGACCCCCTCGGCGATCACCTCCAGGCCGAGGTTGCGTGCCATGGCGAGGATGGTGGCGACGATCGCGGTGTCGTCATGGTCGGCGGGCACGCCCTCGACGAAGCTGCGGTCGATCTTGAGGCGGTCCACCGGCAGCCGCTTGAGATAGCTCAGCGACGAATAGCCGGTGCCGAAGTCGTCGATCGCGAGGGTGATTCCCAGCGCCTTGAGCGCACGCAGGGTGTCGATGCAATGCTCGACGCGCCTGAGGATGTGGCCCTCGGTGATCTCGAGCTCGAGCAGGCACGGCGACAGGCCGGAGCGATCGAGCGCGCCGCGCACCGCGTCCACCAGGCCGTCGGTGGAGATCTGCTGGCCCGACAGGTTCACCGCCATGCGCAGCGGCCGGCCCGCGCGCTCCCAGGTGCGCGCCTGCGCGCAGGCGGTGTCCAGCACCCATTCGCCGATCTCGCAGATGAGGCCGATTTCCTCGGCGAGCGGGATGAAGCGGTCGGGCGTGATCGTGCCGCGCTCGGGGTGCTGCCAGCGCACCAGTGCTTCCACGCCGACGAGCGCGCCGCTCCTGCAGTGGGCCTGAGGCTGGTAGAGCAGGCGCAATTCGCCGCGCTGGACGGCATGGCGCAGGCCGTGTTCGAGCTCGAAGCGCTCGCGGCTGCGGCTGGCCTGCTCGTCGGTGTGGAAGCGGAAGGTGTTGCGGCCGGCCTCCTTGGCGCGGTACATGGCCGCGTCGGCGCGGCGCACCAGGGCCTCGATGGTGTCGCCGTCCTGCGGGAAGAGGCTGATGCCGATGCTGCCACCGACGAAGAGCTCGTGGCCGTCCAGGACTGCGGGCTGCTGCAGCGCCTGCAGCAGCTTGCACGCGATCCGCTCGGCGTCCTCGGGGCCGGCGAGGCCTTCGACCATCACGACGAATTCGTCCCCGCCGAGGCGGGCGAGGGTGTCGCCTTCGCGCAGCACCGCGCGCAGGCGCTGGGCGACCGTCTGCAGCAGGCGGTCGCCCAGCGGGTGGCCGAGGCTGTCATTGACGTACTTGAAGCGGTCGAGGTCGATGAACAACAGCGCCAGCGGCTGGGCGCTGCGGCGCGCGTGATCCATGGCCACGCCGAGGCGGTCGTTGAGCAGGGTGCGATTGGGCAGGTCGGTGAGCGCGTCGTGATGGGCGAGGTGGCGGATCCGCTCCTCGGCCATGCGCTGCTCGCTGATGTCGCTGAACATGCCGATGTAGTGGCGGGTGGTGCCGTCGGCGGCGCGTACGGCGGTGATGTTCTGCCAGGCCGGAAAGCGCCCGCCGTCGGCGCGCAGCAGCTCGCCCTCGCCTCGCCACTCGCCATGGCGCTCGATGCTGGCGCAGATGTCGGCGCCGGTCCGGTCGCGCTGCGCGGGGTCGAGCAAGGCCTCGCAATAGCTGCGACCGCGCAGGCTGGCGAGCGAAAAGCCGGTCATCGCGGTGCACGCGCGGTTGGCATCGACGATGCGATGCGTGGTGTCCATGATCACGATGCCCTGCGGGCTGCCCTCGAACACGCTGGCGGCGAGGCGCTGCTTTTCGCTGAGCTCGAGCAGGCGGCGCGACTGGTCCAGCGTGCGTTGCATGAGCGGTCGCATGGCGCGTGCGGTGAGCAGCGCGCCGAGCAGCACCAGCGCGCCGATGGCGGCGAGCGGAAACAGCAGCTGGGTGAGGATGGGCTGGGCGAATGCCCGGCCCGGCGTGACCAGCGCATAGATCCAGCCCGGCGCCTCTTCCAGCTCGAGCGCGAAGACGACGTCCTCGCCCGTCGCGCCATCAGGGCGCACCCGGCCCAGTTCGCCCTCCAGCGCCTCGCGTGTCGACGCCGGCAGGGCGGCAAGGGAGGGCAGGATCGCGACCATGCCCGCGGGCGGCCCCCACGCCATCGCAACCCCGGTGTGGCGGTGGTACAGCACCTGGCTCGCCGCCGGATAGGCTGTCCTCACCAGGTCGCTCGACAGCATGTCCTCCAGCGGCGTGAGGTCGAAGGCGAGCACGTCGCTGCCGATCCATTCGCCTTCGCGCGCCAGGATCGGCGCGCCGACCAGCAGGTGATGGCCGTGCTCGGTGGCGAACGGACCGGCGAAGCGCACGTCGCCGCTGGCGCTGGCAGGCAAGGCCGCGGCCGCGCGCGGCAGGGGCAGGCCGAGCGCGAGCACCGGATTGCCGTCGCGATCGAAGCGCACCATGCCGGCGATCTGGCCGGCCTGGTCGAGCGCGTCGCGGATGCGCGGCGTCGAGAAATCCGCCAGCTCGGCGAGGCTGATCTCCCGGCGGTTATAGGCCTCGAGCCGGTCGCGCACCGCACTGCGGCTGGCGATCTGACGGGCGATGTCGGCGCTCTTGGCGAGGAACTGCCCTGCGGTGCGTGCCTCGCCGCGCGCGGTGTCGGCGAGGGCGCGCTCGGCGAGCGCGTGGGCGTGGCGATACATCGGCACGGCGGTCGCCAGCGCGACGAGGAGGCCGGTGAGCAGGATGCCGATGACTGCGAACGACTGGATCCGCTTCTGCAGGCGCGCACTCTGGGTGAGGGGCATGCGTAGGACTCTGTGCTGTTCGGGATGGTCATGCATGCTGCCACGATCGCAGCGCGCTGCACATCCCTTGCAGGCGTCATCACGCGGGCCGGGTCACGGCCGGTCGCCACAGGGCTCCGTCGCCTCCGGGTGGAGGGCCTTTCGCGGCCTCCCGGTGCCGGTTCAGTCCAGCCAGCGCGCCACGCGTGCGCCGACGTCGACCCGCGCGCGCAGCCGCGCCGCGAGCAGGTACAGCCCGCCCAGCTTGCGGTGCAGGAACAGCGCGTCGGCCGGCGGGGTGTGCCAGAAATCGCGGTCGGTGCTGAGCGCGAGGCCGGCGTCGCGCAGGCGGACGGCGAGGTCGCTGGCGCCGAAGTCGTAGGCGCCGCGGTGGCGCAGCGGCTCGCAGGCGATCTCGAACAGGTCGATCACCGCCTCGCGCTGGTGGGCGTGGATGGTGTCCTGGAAGTAGCCGATCGCCTGCGCGGCCTCGCCCATCGCCGCGCGGTCGCCGCGGATCGTGCCCGCCATCAGGCGGCGGTAGGCCTCGACCACCGGCTCAGCGTAGGCGCGGGTGGCGCCGAAGTCGAGCAGCACCAGGCGGCCGCTGTCGGCATCGAAGCGGTAGTTGGCGAAGTTGGGGTCGGTCTGGATCAGGCGGAACTCGAACAGCTCGCGAAACAGCAGCCCGATCAGCAGGCCCGCCACGCGGTCGCGCAGGGCCTGGTCGGCCGCCTGGGGTTCGGCGAGCGTCTCCACCGCCACGCCCTCGACCCAGCTCATCGCCAGGATGTCGCTGCGGGTGAGCGCATCGATCGCGCGCGGCAGCGCGAAGTCGGCCTCGCCCTCGAGCAGCGCGCCGAAGCGGTGCAGGTTTTCCGCTTCGCGGCGGTAGTCGGCCTCCTCGTGGAGCTGGCGCTTGGCTTCGTCGAGCAGCGGCGCGAGGTCGAGCGACTTCGGCAGCAGGCCGGAGACGCGCAGCAGGGTGGCGACGTTGTCCACGTCGCTGTCGATGCTGCGGCGCACGCCGGGGTACTGCAGCTTGATCGCCAGCTCCTGGCCGTCGCGGGTGCGCGCGCGATGCACCTGGCCGATCGAGGCCGCCGCGCACGGGGTGAAGGAGAAGCGCTCGAAGCCCTGCTCCCAGCCCTTGCCCCAGTGCGTCTCGAGCACCTCGACCACCTGGCTCATCGGCATCGTGCGCGCGTCCTCGCGCAGGCGGGCGAGGATGTCGGCGAGCTCGGGCGGCAGCAGGTTGCCGGCGTCCATCGACATCAGCTGGCCGACCTTCATCGCCGCGCCGCGCAGTTGGGCGAGCTGATCGGCGACGCGGCGCGCGTTGGCCGGGGTCAGCACCAGCTCGCTCACCTTGGGCCGCCTGCCGGCGGCGAGCTGGCGCGCACCCTCGGCGAGCATGCCGCCCGCCACCCCGGTGGCGAGGCTGCCCAGACGGGCGAGGCGGGACAGGCGTCCGCCCGGCACGGCGGCGCTGCGGGCGTTGTCCGCGCTGGGGCGCTTAGGGTCGAGGGCGGCGGTGTTCATGGCGTGCTCCTGGTTGATCGTCAATACGGCCATTGCACGAAGGCGCCGGCGACGAGCGCGAGGCAGGCCACCGTGGTCAGGCGCAGGCGCAGCGGCAGGTACCAGTCGGGCAGCGCCGCCTGGCGGGCGAGGCGGCGGTCCTGCACGTAATGGAGGACGAAACCGAGCACCAGCAGCACCGCGGCGTCCGAGGGCACCAGCAGCAGCGCCGGCCAGGCGATCAGCGAGGGCACCACGCTCCACAGCATCGTGCGCCGGCGGCGCGCGTCGTCCAGTCCCGGGAGCGCCATCGCGAAACCCCAGTGCAGCGCGCACACGAAGCTGAGGATCACCGCGCCGTAGGCGAACAGCGCGTCGCTCCAGGTCAGGCCGTGATGGGCGTCGAGCAGGCTGGCGGGAGCGAGCACCAGGAAGGGGATGAGGCCGCCGTAGCCGAGCCAGCGGGCGGTGTTGCGGAGGGGGTCGGGAGGGCTGGAATTCATCGATGTCGGGATGTGGTGAAGCGTATTCGTGTCCAGGACGCAATGCCTTGCCGTGAAGTATTGCGACTGCAAATTGAGCTGATTGGCAGATGAATGCTAGTAAGCGGAATCTTTTTTGTCCAGGACAAAAGAGGTATATTCCGTTTGACCCGAGTCGATTCCCGTCCGTGCTGCGGACCCCTGCCTGCGAGGGATGCCAAGATGAATCCACCTCTTCACTACGCCGTGGTCGGTGCCGGCATTGCCGGCCTGAGCTGCGCGCGTGCGCTCACCGCGGCCGGGGTGCGCGTCACGGTCCTCGACAAGAGCCGCGGCCCCGCCGGCCGCATGAGCACCCGCCGCGGCGAGGCCTGGGCCTGCGATCACGGCGCGCAGTACTTCACCGCGCGCCATCCGGACTTCCAGGCCGAGGTGGCGCGTTGGCTGGCGGCGGGCGTGGCGGCGCGCTGGCAGCCGCGGCTGACGGTGTTCGAAGCCGAGGGCCGCCGCGAGCCGATGGGCGAGGCGGGGGCCGAGCTGGCGCGCTACGTCGGCACCCCGCGCATGACGGCGCCCGCGCGCCATCTCGCCGAGGGCCTGGATCTGCGCCTGCAGGCCACGGTGAACGCGCTGTTCTGCTACGACCACGGCTGGGAGCTGTCCACCGCCGAGCATGGCCTGCTGCCCGAGGCCTTCGATGGCGTGCTGCTGGCGGTCCCGGCGCCGCAGGCGCTGCCGCTGCTGCAGCCGGTGGCGCCCGACCTGGCCGCGCTCGCCGGCGCGGCACGCATGCAGGGCTGCTGGGCGCTGATGGCGCGCTTCGAGGCGCCGCTCGGGCTCGATTTCGATGCCGCCTTCGTCAATCACGGCCCGCTGCGCTGGATCGCACGCGACACCAGCAAGCCGGGACGCGCAGGCATGGAGACCTGGACCCTGCATGCGAGCGCGGCGTGGAGCGAGGACCATATCGAGGACACCCCCGAGCGCGTGGCGAGCGCGCTGATCGCCGCCTTCCGCGCGCTCGGCGGCGAGGCGCCGGTGGCGTGGTCGGCGCACCGCTGGCGCTACGCCCTCACCGCGTCTGCGGTCGATGAGGGCTACCTGTGGCGGGCCGAGGAGGGTGTCGGGCTGTGCGGCGACTGGCTCAACGGCGGCCGCGTCGAGGGCGCCTGGCTCAGCGGCCACGCGCTCGCGCACAGCGTGCTCGCGGAGATGGCACTGGCCTGAGCCGGGGCCGCGCCGAGGGGCTCGGCCGAAGCAGCGGACGGCCCGGCGGCGCGGGCCGCGGGAGCAGCGGATGGGATACGGACTGGTCTGGTTCAAGCGCGATTTTCGCCTCGCCGACCATGGCGCGCTGGCTGCGGCCGCGCGCCGCGGGCCGGTGCTGTGCGTGGCGATCGTCGAACCCGCGCTGTGGGCGCAGGCGGATGCCGCGCGCCAGCACTACGAGTTCATGCTCGAGAGCGCGCGCGCCTTGCACGCCGAGATGCAGCGGCTCGGCGGCCGGCTGCACCTGCTGGTGGGCGAGGCGGTGGCGGTGCTCGACCGCCTGCACGCCGAGGCGCCCTTAGACGCGCTGTATTCGCACGAGGAGACGGGCAACGGCGCGAGCTACGCCCGCGACCGCGCGGTGGCGGCGTGGTGCCGGGCGCGCGGTGTGCGCTGGCACGAAGTGGCGCAGTTCGGCGTGGTGCGCCGGCTGGACGATCGCGACCGCTGGCAGGCGGCATGGGAGGCGCATGTCGCAGCGCCGCAGGCCGTGCTGCCGGAACCGGCCGGTGTGTGCTTTGCCGCCCTGCCTGCGGCCTTGCAGCCGGGCGAGGGCACAAGCTGGCCTGCCCCCGGCGCGATCGTCGCCGCGCGCGCGCCGGCGGCGGTCGCGCTCGGTCTCGATGCCTTCCAGCCGCCGGCCCGCCAGCGCGGCGGCCGGCGCGCGGCGCTCGCGGTGCTGCAAGACTTCCTCGACGTGCGCAGCGGCCAGTACCGCGGCGGCATCTCCTCGCCGCTGAAGGCGCCCACCGCGTGCTCGCGGCTCTCGCCCTACCTCGCCTGGGGCTGCCTGAGCCTGCGCGAGGTGGTGCAAGCGACCCGCGCGCGTGTTGCCGCGCTGCCCGAAGGCGACCGCCGCCGCGCCGGCCTCTCGGCCTTCCTCAGCCGCCTGTACTGGCACTGCCATTTCATCCAGAAGCTCGAGCGCGAGCCGGCGCTGGAGTTCCGCAACCTGCACCGCGGCTATGACGGCTTGCGCGAGGACGCGTGGAATCCGGCGCATTTCGACGCGCTGGTGGCCGGGCGCACCGGCTGGCCGCTGGTGGACGCCTGCGTGGCGATGCTGCGCGAGACCGGGTGGATCAACTTCCGCATGCGCGCGATGCTGGTGTCGGTGGCGGCCTATCCGCTGTGGCTGCACTGGCGCGAGGTCGGGTTGTGGCTGGCGCGCGCCTTCCTCGACTACGAGCCGGGCATCCACTGGAGCCAGCTGCAGATGCAGTCGGGGACGACCGGCATCAACACCACGCGCGTCTACAACCCGATCAAGCAGGCGCGCGATCACGACCCGCAGGGCGTGTTCGTGCGGCGCTGGCTGCCGGCGCTGCGGCGGGTGCCGGATGCCTGGCTGTTCGAGCCCTGGCGCATGCCGGCCGAGGTGGCGGCGCGCCACGGGCTGCGCCTGGGCGAGGACATCGCGCTGCCGCTGGTGGAGTTGGAGCGGGCGACGCGTGAGGCCAAGGCGCGCGTGCATGCGCTGCGCGCGCAGCCCGAGGTGCGGGCGGCGAAGGCGGCGATCGTCGAGCGGCACGGTTCGCGCAAGCGGCCGGAGGGGCGGCGGCGCAAGGCGGCGGCGAGCGCGGCGGCCGAGGCGGCGCAGCTCGATCTGGGGTTCTGAGGGAGCGGTCTTGAGGGAGCGCGGGCGATGGGGATGCGGCGCAAGGGCGACCTGCCGACCAAAGTGTGCGTGGGCTGCGGACGGCCGTTTGCCTGGCGGAAGAAGTGGGCGCGGGTCTGGGACGAGGTGCGGTACTGCTCGGAGCGCTGCCGGCGTGCGCGCAAGGTGGCGCAGTGAGTGAAAACCGTCTCTGCTCGGTTGTGGTGCCTCGGGGGATGCGCACGGGGTATTCCTTCCGGGGCTGCGGAACTCGCCCTTCGGGCTCGGACAGTCCTCGCCCCTTCACGAATACCCCGCACACATCCTGGGAGCGTGGGCGAGTGCCCGTGCAAAGAGGCTTGACGCTTGATCGTCCTTGAGTGCCAATGCCCTTGAGAGCTTTGATCTGTTGGTTCCGCAATGATCTGCGCTTGGGTGACAACCCGGCGCTGGTCGAGGCCTGTGCGTCGGCTGGGCGCGTGCTGCTGGTGTATTGCCACGACCCCGCCGACGACGCGCCGACGCGCTGGGGCTTCGTGCGCCGCGGGCCGCATCGGCGGGCGTTCCTCGCTGCCGCACTGGACGATCTGGATGCGCAACTGCGTGCGCGGGGCAGCCGCCTGCTGCAGCTTCGCGGCGCGCCCGCCGAGGTGCTGCCGGTACTTGCACGCGCGATCGGCGCCGACACCGTGGTGTGCGAGGAGATCGCCGCGCCCGAAGAGCAGGACGCCGTCGCCGCGTTGCGTGCCGCCGGCCTGACGGTGCGCACGGTGTGGCAGTCCAGCCTGCTCGATCCGGCGGCGCTGCCGTTCGCGGTGGCGCGTTTGCCGAAGGTGTTCACGGATTTTCGGCGAGCGGTCGAGGCGGCTGGCCAGCAGCCACCCGCGCCGCTTGCCGCGCCAGCGGTTCTGCCGCCGCTGCCGGCCCCTGTCGTCCTGCCGCCGCATTCCTCGTTCGAGCCGCCGCGGATGAGTGATCGTGCGCTCGGCGCCTCCTTCCCCTGGTGGCAGCCGGCGTTTGCCGGCGGCGAGCGGGCGGCGCTGGCGCATCTGGCGTGCTACTTCGCCGGCGATCTGGCCAAGCACTACAAGGCGACACGCAATGGCCTGAGCGGGGTCGATTTTTCCAGCAAGTTCTCGCCCTGGCTGGCGCAGGGGGCCTTGTCGCCGCGGGTGGCCTTTGCCGCGCTGCGCCGCCACGAGGCCGAGCAGGGGGCGAGCGAGGGCAGCTACTGGCTGTGGTTCGAGCTGCTGTGGCGGGACTATTTCCGCTTCCTGCATCTGCAGCATGGCCGGCGGCTGTACCGGGCGCGCGGGCTGAACGACGCCGCGCCCGCGCCCGCGCACGACCCGGCGGCGTTCGCGGCCTGGTGCGCGGGGCGCGCCGGCCACGCCTTCGTCGATGCCGGCATGCGCGAGCTTGCCGCCACCGGCTGGCTGTCGAACCGCATGCGGCAGGTGGTGGCCAGCTACCTGATCCACGACCTTGGCTGCGACTGGCGCGCGGGGGCGGCGTGGTTCGAGGCGCAGCTGGTGGATTACGACGCCTACAGCAACCACGGCAACTGGCTCTACATCGCCGGCCGCGGCACCGATCCGCGCGGCGGGCGGCGCTTCGATCCGGACCGGCAGGCGGCGACTTACGATGCCGATGGGGCCTATCGGGCGCGGTGGGCCAAGGCGGATCGGTGCGGCAGCGACTGACGGCGCAAGCCCGTCAGTCGTGCGCGCCTGGAGTTTCTCGGGGGCCGGCCCGACGGCGGCCTTCGGCACCTGCCGCTCGAGCGCGGCCGCCTGTCCCGGCGGTCAGCCTCGGCCGAATCCGCGTACGCGGGCAAGCGCCGCGGGCGGCAGCGCGCCGAGCAGGGCGCCGATCGACACCACCACGATGCCGACGATGGTGGTGAGGCCGAGGCCCTCGTCCAGGATCAGGAAGGCGCCCACCGCCGTCACCGCGGGCACCAGGGCCAGCATCATCGAGGCCTCGCTCGCGCCCACCTTCTGCACCGCGTAGCTGTAGAAGCCGCCGGCGACCAGCGCGGCGATCACGCCCTGGTAGCCGCCCTGCAGCGCGATCGCCCCCCAGCTCTGTGCGGCCAGGTTGCCCGGCAGCCAGAGCAGGTACACCGGCAGGTAGGCGAGCGCCGAGAAGCTGGCGATGCCCAGCATCGCGAACTGCGGCTTCATCTGCCAGCGCCGCATCAGCAGGCCGAACACGGCCCAGCACAGCGCGGCGGCGAGAAACAGCAGATCGCCGATCCACTGACTGCCGTGTGCCGGCGCGAGCAGGCTCTGGAAACCGATCAGCAGCAGGCCGGCGGTCGACAGCAGCAGCGCGAGCACGGTCGGGCGGGCGATGCGAAAACCGCTCATCACCGCCATCAGCACGATGGTCCAGAACGGGATGCCGCCATTGACGAACACGCCGGCGTGCGCGCTCGGCGCGAAGGCGAAGCCGCAATACACCAGGATGCCGTAGCCCAGCCCGCCCACCGTGGCGAGCACCATGTGGCGCGGCCAGTCGCGGCGCGACACGAAGCGCAGGTAGAGCGGCAGCGCGATCGCGCCCGACACGCCGAAGCGCAGCGCGGCGATGTCGAAGGGCGTGAAGCTGGCGGTGGCGCCGAAGCGCGAGACGATGTTGAAGCCGGACCAGAACACGACCACGGCGAGCGCGGCGAGCAGGCCGCGGGTGGCGTCGGCATTCGAGGGCGGAGTCGCGTGCAAGTGGTTCAGCCCGGCTGGTTGCGCATGAAGTCTGCGGTGTTGAAGAAGTTCTGCAGCAGGCGCTCGCGCAGGCCTTCCTCGATGCCGACGTCTTCCATCGCCAGCAGCATGCAGGCGACCCACTGGTCGCGCTCCTTGGTGCCGATCGCGAACGGCATGTGGCGGGCGCGCAGGCGCGGGTGGCCGAAGTTCTGCACGAAGAGATCCGGCCCGCCCAGCCAGCCGGACAGGAACATGAAGAGCTTGTCGCGCGAGCCCTGCAGGTCTGCGGGGTGCATGGCGCGCAGCTCGGCGAACTGCGGGGTTTCGGCCATCAGGGCGTAGAAGCGGTCGCAGAGGCGGGCGACGGTGGGCTCGCCGCCGATCCTGGCGTAAGTGGTTTGCTGTTCCATCGGGTGTCGTGGGGCGGAGGGTGCGCCTCGGGATGGGCGCGTGGGGTGGGATTGTCGCAGAGTCGGCAGGGGCTTGGGCGTTGCGGCGCTCAGGTGGCGACTGCCTGCGGTTTGACGGTCATAGCCTGAGGATCGGTAGCCTCTTCACCGCCTTGACCAGGATCTTGTAGATGTCGAGGTCGAAGGCCGGGCGGCCGGCCCCCAGGATGTCGGCGAGCGTGCCCTCGTCGGTGGCGGTGCCGAGCCAGCGCCAGCCGTCGACGACGTGAATGGCCTCGCCTTCGCGCAGGCCGATCGGGCCGGGCCAGGTCCAGTGCTCGACCTTCATCGCGTGCAGGGCCTCGATCAGGCGCAGGGCGTGGGCCTGGGGGGATTCGCCGCCATGGCAGGCGCCGCGGCAGCGCTTGAGCTGGAAGTCGAAGCAGCGCGCGCCCTGGGGGGGCTTCTCCAGGCCGAGCAGCGGCGGGCACAGCGCGTGGTCGCGGGCGAGCGCGCGCAGGCGGTTGGTGGCCTCGCGGCGGGTGCGGAAGAAGCCGTAGAGGTCGTCGCGGCGGCCGAAGTCGAGGTCGGCGGCGTGCACCAGCTCGAGCCGCCAGTCGCCGACGATGTCGGTTGCGAGCCGCCAGGTGCACAGCTCGCGGTTGCGGCGCAGCTGGCGGTTGTGAGTGGGCTGCAGGCGCTTGACGAGCTCGGCCTCCTTCAGCAGCGCGCCGATCTCTCCGGTGGTCTCGATCCAATCGATGTGGCGCACCTGCTGGGAGAGGCTCAGTTCGCGGTCGCTCTGGTGGTCGGCGGCGAAGTGCGACAGCACGCGGCTGCGCAGGCGGGTGCTCTTGCCGATGTAGAGCGGCAGTTCGCCGCCGCCGTCGGCGTTGCCGCGCTCGCCGTAGAACAGATACACGCCGGGTGTGTCGGGGAGGTCGGCGATCTGTTCGGGGTCGAGGTGGGGGGGCAGGCTGGGGTGGCCGATGAGCTCGCGCACCACCGCCGCGAGGTGGCCGGGCGGAAAGCGCTCGTGGAGCTTCTGCCAGAACTGCCACAGCAGATGGGCGTCGCCGAGCGCACGGTGGCGGTCGGCCACCACCAGGCCGTGGCGCTCGATGAGGTGGTCGAGGCTGTGGCGGCGGTGGTCGGGGAACAGCCGGCGCGACAGCTTGACGGTGCACAGCACCTGCGGCCGGATGTCGAGCCCGGCGCGGCGGAAGGCGGCGCGCAGGTGGCCGTGGTCGAAGCGCGCGTTGTGGGCGATGAAGAGGCGGCCATCGAGACGGTCGAAGACCGCGTCGGCGATGTCCCTGAAGCGCGGCGCGTCGGCGACCATGTCGTCGTCGATGCCGGTGAGGCGCTGGATGTATTCGGGGATGCGCGATTCCGGGCGCACCAGCGTCGACCACTCGCGCACGCCGTCCTCGTCGACCTGGACGATGCCGATCTCGGTGATCGATTCGCGTTGAGCGGGACCGCCGGTGGTCTCGATGTCGACGAAGGCGAGACCGCCGGGGAGGTAGCGGGGGAAGGCGTTCAAGGCTCGGGGGCGGAAGCGCTCGTTCAGCGCGCGCCGAAGCCGGCGTCCTCGATCGCCTGGTAGATGTCGGCAGCGGAGACGAAGGCGCCGTGCTCGATGGTCGCGGCCCCGGTCTCGAGCGAGATCTCGAGGTGGCCGATGCCGGGCAGGTCCTGAATGGCGTTGGTGACGAGGCGCAGGCAGTGCTCGTCGCGCATGCCGGTGATGGTGAGGGTGGTGGTGTTCATCGCGTGCTCCGGAAGGGGATGCACGCATCTTGGCGGCAGCGCGGCGTGGCTGCAAGGCAGCCGTCAGACCGCCGGCGGAGCCTGTCGTGGGAGCGGTTTTCGTGGGAGCGGGCTTGCCCGCGAAGATCGGGCGCTGCATTCGCGGGCAAGTCCGCTCCCACAGCCCTCCCACAGCCCTCCCACAGCCCTCCCACAGCCCTCCCACAGCCCTCCCACAGCCCTCCCACAGCCCTCCCACAGCCCTCCCACAGCCCTCCCACAGCCGGCTCCTGCAGCGTCCGCGGGTGCTCAGGCGCGCACTTCGAGCTGGCGCCGGTAGAGCGCGGCGAGGCGATCGGCCATCAGGGTGTCGGCCCATTCGTGCGCGTAGCAGCGCGCCTCGGTGGCGAGCTGCTTGCGCAGGCGGTCATCGGCGAGCACGTTCTCGACCACTGCGGCGAAGCCGGCGGGCGCGTCGGGGGCGATGCGCGCCCCGCGCTCGGGCGCGAGGATGTCGGTGGTGCCCATGGCGGCGAGCGCGACGACCGGCAGGCCGGCGGCCATGGCCTCGAGCAGGACCAGGCCCTGGGTCTCGGTGCGCGAGGCGAACACGAACACGTCGGCTGCGGCGTAGCAGTCGGGCAGGCGCTTGCGACGCTCGAGGTAGCCGACGAAGCGCACCGTGCCGGCCAGCCCCGCCTGCAGCGCCTGGCGCTGCAGCGCGGGCGTGGCCGGGCCCTCGCCGGCGACCACGAGCACGAAGTCGGGGCGCTGTGCGCGCAGCCGCGCGGCCACCTCGAGCAGGAAGCCGATGTTCTTCTCGTGCGCCACGCGACCGATGTAGAGCGCCATCGGCGCGTGCTCGGGGATGTCGTACAGGCGCCGGAAGTGCGCGCCGTCGCCGGCGGCGAAGTCGCGCACCGGGATGCCGGTGGGCAGGATCTCCATCGGCGTATGCACCCCGTAGCCGGCGAGGCGGTCGCGCATTGCGGTCGAGGGTACGACCACCGCATCGACCGCGTTGCACTGCGCACGCGACACCTGCCGGGCGAGCGCGCGCAATGCGGTGGCGGGCAGGAAGGGTGCGTAGTGGTGGAGGTATTCCTCGAAGAAGGTGTGGTAGGTCAGCAGCACCGGCCGCCGCTGGGCGCGCCCGGCCCGCAGCCCGTAGCGGTGGGCGAGGAAGGGGGTCTGGATGTGAACCAGGTCGCACCTTTCGGCCTCGCGCAGGACCGCTGCGCGCATCGCCTGCGCGTGCACCAGGCGGTCCTCGGGGTCGAAGGGCAGGCGGCGGCCGGGCACGCGGACGACGTCGGCGGCGTCCGCCTCGTCGCCATAGCGCGGCGCCACCAGGCGCACCGCGACATCCTGGGCAGCGAGCGCACGGCGGAAGGTGGCGATCGAGGTCGAGACCCCGTTCACACGTGGAAAGTAGACGTCGGACACCATCAGCACGCGGATCATGGATCGAGCATGCGGGGTGTGTGTTACTGCACGGTGAAGGCAAGGTTGCCGGGGCGACCGACCCAGGCCGGCAGGCTTGGGTGCGACAATGCGTATCTTTTTCACTCAGGCGATCGCGATCGCGGCCGTTAACGCCCGATATCGAGTTCCCTGCCCGTGCCCATGAACTATCGCGACCCTCCCCCGCTGCTCGACGACCTCGCGCTGCCCCGCTCGCCTGCCGACGAGGTCTGCGTCGGCACAATCATCGGCCGCGACCTGCTCGAGTGTGGGCCCGGGGTGCCGCTGCACGAGGCTGCGCGCCGCATGAGCGAGCGCCGCGTGAGCTCCATCCTCGTCGTCGAGGACGACACCGTGCTCGGCATCTGGACCGAGCGCGACGCCCTCGCGGTCGACTTCGACAACCCCGCCAATTTCGCGCTCGCCGTGCGCGAGGCGATGAGTGCGCCGGTGCGCACGGTGCCGGCCTCCACGCCGCTGAACGAGCTCACCGTGCGTTTTCGCGAGGAGCATCTGCGCCACCTGCTGGTGGTGGATGAGGACGGACGGCGGCTCGGCATCGTGTCGCAATCGGATGTGGTGCTGAACCAGGGCATCGAGCATTACCTCAAGCTGCGCAAGGTGGATTCGCTGGTCAAGGACGGCCTGCATGCGCTGCCGGCCACGGCCCGCATCGGCGAGGCGGCGCGCTGCATGCGCGAGGGCGGGCTGGATTCGGTGGTGGTGGACTTCGGTCGCGAAGCCGCCGCCACGGCCGAGGGCCGTTTCGGCATCGTCACCGAGCGCGA
This sequence comes from Thauera sp. JM12B12, assembly GCF_039614725.1. Classification (NCBI taxonomy): domain Bacteria; kingdom Pseudomonadati; phylum Pseudomonadota; class Betaproteobacteria; order Rhodocyclales; family Zoogloeaceae; genus Thauera; species Thauera sp. JM12B12. The sequence goes on from NZ_CP154859.1 coordinate 207,346, forward strand.
CGTCACCCGCCTGGTGGCAAACCGCGCCGGCGACCGTCCGCTGGGCGAGCTCGCCACCCGGCCGCTGGTGGTGTGCGCTGCGGACGACAGCCTGTACCGCGTGCGCACCCGACTCACCGAACGACGCATCCGCCACATCGGCGTACTCGATGCCGACGGCGAGCTGGTCGACCTGATCAGCTTCAAGGACATCCTCAGCGGCATGGAGCTGGCGTACGTGCACGAGCTCCAGCACGCCCTGCGCGCGCGCGACCAGGCGCTGAGCTCCTCGCAGCGCAGCCTCTACCTCGCCGAGAAGGTCATCGAGAGCTCGCTCGAGGGCATCATGGTCACCGACGCCCATGCCCGCATCCTGTCGGTGAATCCGGCCTTCACGCGCATGACCGGCTACAGCGCCGAGGAGGTGATCGGGCTCAATCCCTCGCTGCTCAACTCCGGGCGCCAGAGCCCGGCCTTCTACGCCCGCATGTGGGAGAGCCTGCTGCAGGACGGCCAATGGCAGGGCGAGGTGTGGAACCGGCGCAAGACCGGCGAGCTGTACCCGCAGCTGCTGCACATCACCGCGATCCGCGACCGCGACGGCGCGCTGACCCACTACGCGGCGCTGTTTACCGACATCAGCCGGCTCAAGGAGACCGAGGCACGCATCCGCGACCTCGCCTACTACGACCCGCTCACCGGCCTGCCCAATCGCCGCCTGCTCGAGGACCGTCTGCAGGTCGAGCTCGCCCATGCCGCACGCCTGCGCTGCCGGCTGGCGGTGATGTTCGTGGACCTCGACCGTTTCAAACGCATCAACGACAGCCTGGGCCACGAGGTCGGCGACAAGCTGCTGGTCGAGATCGCCCATCGCCTGCGCGCAAACCTGCGCGAGGACGACACCGTCGCGCGCATGGGCGGCGACGAATTCCTGGTCATCCTCAACAACCTCGCCGGGCCCGACGAGGCAGCCATGATGGCGCGCCGGCTGGTGGGCGCGCTGCGGCGCCCGGTGCACATCGAAGGCCGCGAGCTGGTGGTCACGACCAGCCTGGGCATCAGCATCTATCCGGACGACTCGCAGGACGCCAACACCCTCGTCAAGCACGCCGACGTGGCGATGTACCGCGCCAAGGACGAGGGCCGCAACAGCTTCCAGCTCTTCGAGCCGGCGATGAACGCGCGCAGCCTGGAGCACCTGGCGCTGGAGACCGCACTGCACCGCGCGCTGCCGCGCAACGAGCTGCTGCTGCACTTCCAGCCGCTGGTGAATGCCGAAGACGCTTCGCTGGTCGCGGTCGAGGCCTTGCTGCGCTGGCAGCACCCCGATCTCGACCTGGTGTCGCCGGCGGACTTCATCCCGCTCGCCGAGGACACCGGGCTGATCGTGCCGATCGGCGAATGGGTGCTGCGCAGCGCGTGCGAACGCCACCGCGAGTGGCGCGAGGCTGGGGGCGGGCCGCTGCGCATGATGGTGAACATCTCCGCACGCCAGTTCCGCGACGAGGGCTTCGCGGCGATGGTCGGCGGCGTGCTCGCGGCAACCGCGATGCCACCCGAGTGCCTGACCCTGGAGCTGACCGAGAGCATGCTGATGGACGGCACCGAGCGCGCGATCGCCCGCCTCGCGCAGCTGCGCGCGCTCGGCGTCGGCCTGGCGATCGACGACTTCGGCACCGGCCACTCATCGCTCGCCTACCTCAAGCGCTTCCCGATCGACGAACTCAAGATCGACCGCCTGTTCGTGCGTGGCATCGACCGCAACGTGCGCGACGCGGCCCTGGTGTCGGCGATCATCTCGCTCGGCCACAGCCTCGGGCTGCGCGTCGTGGCCGAGGGCGTCGAGACGCCGGGGCATCTGAAGGTGCTGCAGAGCGAAGGCTGCGACATCGCCCAGGGCTTCCACTTCAGCCGGCCGCTGCCGTGGGAGGACTTCGTCGCGGACTACGGCCCGCGCGCCTGAGCGCGAGCGCTTTCGTGGGAGCAACTGTCCGTGGGAGCACCTGCCTGTGGGAGCGGGCTTGCCCGCGAAAGCGGCGCCTGCTCTAGCGACATTCGCGAGCAAGCCCGCTCCCACGGCGATCAATGGGGTCAGACCCCATTGATCCGACCCCATTGATCCGTGCTCGCTCAGCGTGCGGCGTCGTTGTGGAAGGCGCGCGTGGCCTCGCGTACGCGCGCGTCGCCGGCGTCCAGCGCCCGCCAGGCGTCGCGCACGGCCTGCGGGCCGTAGTGGCGCTCGAGCCGGCGCACGGTGAAGTGGCCGCGGCTCACGTCCTGGAAGTGGGTCATGAACATCAGGTTGATGGTCGCGCCGGCCGCGGCGCCGATGCCGGGCACCAGCATGCCGGCGGCCTTCTGCGTGAGCTGCACCTTGTAGCGCGCGGCGACCATCGTGATCAGCCGCGCCAGCGCCGGCGCGCCCTCGCTGCTCAGGCCGCGCTGCGCGAAATGGCGCGCGGCCTCCGACACCGTGCTGGCGAGCGCGGCGCGCACCGCGTAGTAGCCCGATTCGGTGGCGTCGTCACTCTTCGCGTTGCCGCCGAGCGCGAACACCTCGAGCGCCGCCAGCCGCGCCTGCGCGTCGGAGATGTCCTCGCCTTCGCCGCGCGCGATGTCGAGGATCGCGCGCATGATCAACACCGTCGACAACGGGATTTCGACCGTCAGCCCGGCCAGGCCGAAGGCGCCGCCGCCTGCGCCGCTTACCGACCCGAGCAGCTTGTGCAGGCGCGGCGAGGCTTCGCGCGGGGCGGGCTGCAGCGTCCGCGCCGCGGTGTCCATCGCCTTCAGCAGCGCATCGTGCGCCAGCGCGCCGACCTTGCCGCGCCAGCTTTGTGGCAGCCGGGCCATGCCCTTCTCGAGTGGGCTGCCGATGAAGCTCGACAGCCGCGCGGCCAGGCTGGGGCGTTCGAGGAGCGTGCGCGCTTCGGCCAGCGCGCGCAGGTCGGCGTCGGCGAGGAAGATCGGCTGGGTCATGGTGGTGGGGCTCCAGTCGGTAGCGTGCGTCACGTTCGCTGAGACGTTGCCGCGGCGCCGCGCGTTCCCGAGGGTTTCGTGGGAGCGGCCTTGGCCGCGAATGAGGCGCCTGGTCTTGCGACGTTCGCGGGCAAGCCCGCTCCCACAGGCAGTTGCTCCCACAGGGCGTTGTGCGTGCGCTCGCCTCCCGCAGGGCCTCGTGCGCTCAGGACGGCTTGCCGGTCTCGAGCGACTGCAGGATCGCCGCGCCCAGCACCGCAGCCGACTGCGCGCCCGACAGCGCCATCTTGCGGTTGAGGATGAAGAAGGGCACGCCCTCGATGCCCTGCCGGCGCACGCCCTCGGCCATCCGCTTCACCTTGTCTTCCTCGCCGCGGCCCGCGAGCCATTCGCGCACCGCCTCGCGGCGCTCACCGTTGGCGGCGGCGATGTCGGCCAGCGTGTCGAGGTCGCCGATGTCGCGGCCTTCCTGGAAATGCGCGGCGAACAGGGCCTGCGCCAGGGCCTGGATGCGCTCCGGCTTCTGGCCGTGGGCCTGGGCGCGGTACATCAGGCGGTGGGCGGCGAGGGTGTTGGGCCGGGTCTGGATGCGCTCGAAAGCGTAGACCAGGCCGTCGTCCGCGGCCACGGCACGCACCTTGTCGAGCACCGCCTCGGCCTTGATCGGGCCGCCGAACTTGGCCTCGAGGAATGCGCGGTAGGGCTCGCCCGCGGCCGGCGTGTCCGGGTTGAGGAAGAAGGGCAGCCAGTTGACGCGTACCGCGAGGTCGGGGCGCGACGCCTTCAGCTCGGCCAGCGCGCGGTCCAGGCGCACCTTGCCGAGGAAGCACCAGGGGCAGACGAAGTCGGAAACGAGGTCGATGTCGAGGGTCATGGGTGGCATCACTTGGGCAAGGCGCAATGAGGATCAATGGGGTCTGACCCCATTGAAAGGAAACGGGCGATGAAGCAGGGCTGGACGGGGTCGGCGGCGGGTGGCAGCGGCAGCCAGACGCGGCGGCCGCTGCCGGGGACGCGCTCGATGGCGCTGCCGTCGGCGGCGAAGAGGCGGTCGAGCCGGCATTCGTGGTTAGCGCCGGGCTGCACGAACTCCAGCCGGTCGCCGACGCCGAAGCCGTTCTTGACCTCGACCTCGGCCAGGCCGCGCGCGGCGTCGAAGCCCACCATCTCGCCCACCAGCAGGCTGCGGCCGGATTCGGAGTGGCCGCGCAGGTAGTTCTGGTGGTCCGGGGTGGAATGGCGCTGGTAGAAGCCGTCGGTGTAGCCGCGGCTCGCGAGGCCCTCGAGCTCGCCGAGCAGGCGCGCATCGAAGGGCCGGCCGGCGACCGCGTCCTCGATCGCGCGCCGGTAGCCCTGAGCGGCGCGGGCGACGTAGTAGGGGCTCTTGGTGCGGCCTTCGATCTTCAGCGAATCGACGCCGATGTCCACCAGCCGCTGCACGTGCTCGATGGCGCGCAGGTCCCTGGAGTTGAGGATGTAGGTGCCGTGCTCGTCCTCCTCGATCGGCATCAGCTCGCCGGGGCGGGTGCCTTCTTCCAGCAGCCACACCTTGCTGCCGCCGATGTGGCGCGGGCCGCCGCCGAGCGCCAGGCCCTGCACGGTGTCGAGCGTGCTGCGGGTGGCGGTGCCGACTGCGCCGGCGCCCTTCGGGTTGCCGATCGGCGTGGCGCCGCAGGCCTGCACGTCGCCGGCGGCGTCTTCACCGGCCTCGTGCAGCTTGTAGTCCCAGCGGCAGGAGTTGGTGCAGCTGCCCTGGTTGGGGTCGCGGTGGTTGAAGTAGCCCGACAGCAGGCAGCGCCCGGAATACGCGATGCACAGCGCGCCATGGACGAAGACCTCGAGCTCCATGTCCGGGCAGGCGTCGCGGATCTCGGCCACCTCGTCGAGCGACAGCTCGCGCGACAGGATGATGCGCTTGACCCCCACCGACTGCCAGAAGCGCACCGACGCATGGTTGGTGGTGTTGGCCTGCACCGACAGGTGGATGTCCACCTCGGGCCAGCGCTCGCGCACCATCATGATCAGCCCGGGGTCGGCCATGATCAGCGCGTCCGGCTTCATGGCGATGACCGGCGCCATGTCGTCCTCGAAGGTGCGCAGCTTGGCGTTGTGCGGATAGATGTTGGCGACCAGGTAGAACAGCTTGCCGGCGGCGTGCGCCTCGGTGATGCCGGCGGCGAGGGTGTCGAGCTGGCCGAAGCTGTTGTTGCGCACGCGCAGCGAATAGCGCGGCTGGCCGGCGTACACTGCGTCCGCGCCAAAGGCGAAGGCGGTGCGCATCATGTCGAGGGTACCGGCGGGGGCGAGCAGTTCGGGGCGACGGGGCGAAGTGGAGGCGGGCATTCGGAACAGCGTCAGTGAGGGGCTCGGGACGAGCGCGCAAGGCCGGCATTCTAACGGAGCGGGCGACCACCATCGGTGGCGTGCCAATTGGCGGTGACACTTGAGATGGAGCGAGCGAGAACATGAGCAGCGATGGCAGCCCGTCGATCCGGGCGCTCGAGCGCGGCATCGAGGTGCTGCGGCTGCTGCGCACCCACGAGGGCACGGAATTGCGCGCGCTGCACGCCGCCACCGGGCTGCCCAAGCCCACGCTGCTGCGCATCCTGCACACCCTCGAGCGCGGCGGCCTGGCGCGGCGCTCGATGTTCGATGGCCATTGGCGGCGTGCGGCGGTATGGGCGCCGCCACACACCACGACCGTCGCCGACGAGCAGCTTGCCGAGATTGCCGCACCGAAGCTGGTGGCCTTGCAGCGCCGCGTGCTGTGGCCGTCCGACCTGCTCGTGTATCGGGACTTCGCGATGGTGCTGGCGGAGAGCTCGCGCCGCCTGTCCGGCCTGGCGATGAACCCGCGCTACCACGTCGGTTACCGGGTCGACCTGTTCCTGTCCGCGCCGGGGCGAGCCTGGCTGGCCTTCTGCAGCGAGGCCGAGCGCGCACAGGTGATGGCGCATTTCCGTGCCCAGCCGCCGGCGAACCCGCGCAGCGCGGCGGTTTTCGTGAACGAGTTGGACGCCATCCTGGAACAGACCCGGCGTCAGGGCTACGCGGTGCGCGACGCGATCTTCGGCGGCTCCGAGGCGGCGATGAGCGAGTTCGACGACGGTCTCGACGCGATCGCGGTGCCGGTGCCGACCGCCACCGGCGTGCATGCGGCGATCAACCTGGTGTGGCCGCGACGCTATGACCTGCGCGCCAAGGTGGTCGAGGCCAACCTTCACGAGTTGATCGCCACGGCCGAGGCGATCGGACAGGCCTTCGACGCCGCGCAGGCGGGCTGAGCGCCGGCGCGAGGGCGGTCAGCGCCGCTGCTGCAGGTAGCGCTCGACGGCGTCGAGGTTGCGGCGCACGCGCGGGTGATCCGGCATCAGCGCGGCGGCGGCGCGCAGCTCGTGGGCGGCCTTTGCCCAGTCTTGGCGCTGGCCGGCCAGCAGGCCGAGGGCGAAGTGCAGCTCGCCCGGCTGTGCCGAGTGCGCGAGGCCTTCGCGCAGCACGCGTTCGGCCTCGTCCTCGCGCGCGCTGCCGGCGAGCAGGGTGGCGAGACCGAGGCGCGCCGCCTGCACCTGCGGGGCCTGGGCGAGCGCGCGGCGGTAGTGGCGTTCTGCGCCGGCCGGATCGTGACGGGTGCTGGCGAGGCTGGCGAGATTGAGCTGGGCGCTCGGCATGTCGGCCATGGTCTGCTGGGCGGCGACGAAGGCGGCAAGGCCGGCGTGCAATCTGGTGCGCTGCTCGGCGGTGAGGCGTCCCTCGTCGATGTTGGCCAGCCCGCGCGCGGCCGCGATGCGCACCGCGCGCAGCGGGTCGGACAGCAGGGCGGGCAGATGGGCGAGGCGTTCTTCCGCCGGTCGCGCGGCGAAGGTGGCGGCGGCGGTGGCGCGTAACACCGGGTCGGGGTCCCGCAGCGCCGCGGGCGCCACGCTGCCGAGCGCGGCCAGCGCCTCGACCGCGGTCGCGCGCACGATGGCCGCTTGCCCCAGGTCGGTGGTGAGGCCGTGCAGGGGCTGCGCGGCGCGCGCTTCGCCGCGGCGCGCGGTGGCGAGGATCTCGCCGTAGTGCGGCCGATGCGAGCGGGTGCCGAAGTGGCGGCTGATCGCCTGGGCCGCCCACTCGGCGGAACGGTCGGCGTGACAGTCCTGGCAGGCGTTCGGGGTGCCCAGCTTCGCGCTCAGGTCGGGGCGCGGGATGCGGATCGCGTGGTCGCGGCGGCCGTGGACGACCATGTAGTTGCGGCTGGGCATGTGGCAGTCCACGCAATGGCTGCCGGCCTGGCCTGCGCTGTGGAAGTGGTGCTCAGCGCCGTCGTAGTTCTTCGCCCGCAGGCCGGGGAAGCGCGCGCGGTCGGGTGCGTCGTTGTGGCAGGCGGTGCACAGGGCGTTGCCTTCGGCGCGGCGCTCGCCGCTGTGCGGGTCGTGGCAGTCGGTGCACGCGACGCCAGCCTGGTACATGCGGCTCTGGCGGTAGGAGCCGTACTCGAACACCTCCTCGCGCTGCTGGCCGTCGGCGTGGTAGAGGTCGGCGCGCAGATTGTCGGGCATGAACTGGTCGAGCAGCGGGGCGCCGGCGACGGCGTCCTCGACCAGGCGGGTGCGGCGCGCGTGGCAGGCCGCGCACTGGTCGACCTGGGCGTGGGCACCGGCGAGCGCGCGGTTCGCGGTCAGCGTGGGCGTGCCCTGGCCGGCGGCGGCGACCGCCCGCGCACTCTCGGTATGGGCACGGCCGCCGCCATGGCAGGCCTGGCAGCCGACGTTCGCCTCGGCCCAGGTGGTGCGATAGCTGTCGGTGGCGTCGTCGTAGCCCTTGCGGTAGGCGGTGGTGTGACACTCGCCGCACATCAGGTTCCAGGTCTGGTAGCGGCCGCTCCAATGCAGGGTGCTGCCAGGAGGGTTGGCGCCCTCGGGGTAGAGCGAGAACCAGGTCTTGCGCTCGGTATCCCAGGCGATCGTGAACGCCTGCAGGCGGCCACCCGGCTGCGGCAGCAGCACCTGCTGCAGCGGCCGGATGCCGAAGGTGTGGGTGACGGGGAACTCCGCGCCTTGTCCGTCGGCGCCCGCGGTGGCGACGTGGAAGGCGTCGCCGCGGCGCAGGAACTGCGCCGCCTCGCCCTTGCCGGTGAAGCGCGCGTCGGCGAAATCGCCGAGGACGCTGTCCGGCGTGGCCGGCTGCATCGCCCGCTGGTGCTTGGAGCCCGTCCACAGCCGCGCCTGGTCGGCGTGGCAGGCCAGGCATTCGCCATCGGGGACGTGGTCGGCAAGCTTACGGGCGCTCGGGTCGGCGCCAGGTCGTGCCTCCGCCTGCGGCGGGGTGGCGAAGGCCACCGACGCCGTCAGGCACAGGGCAGCCAGGCAGGCGGGCAGGCGCATCGTCCGCTTCAGCGCGCGGCGCGCGGCTCGAGCGTGGCCTCGTACTTCAGGTCCTCGTAGTACTTGGCGCCGTTGCTGTAGCCGGGGCGGTTGGCGAGATCGGGGATCTCCAGCGTGCCGGTCTCGCGCACGTAGTCGCGCCAGGCCACCAGCATCTCGCCCAGCTTCTGCGGGTTCGAAGCGGCGAGGTTGCGGCTCTCGCTGCGGTCGTCGGCGACGTTGTACAGCTCCCAGTCGTTGGTGCCCCAGGGTGCGTTGGAGAACACGATCTTCCAGTCGCCCTTGCGCAGCGCCTTGCGGCCGCCGAGTTCCCAGCCCACGGTGTCGGTCTCGCCACGTACCGCTTTGGCCTGGCCCTGGAGGTAGGGCAGCATCGACTTGCCGCGCAGCGGCAGCACCGGCTTGCCCTGGTACTCGGTGCCCGGGTGGCGGGTGCGGGCCAGATCAAAGAGCGTCGGGGCAATGTCGGTCACATGGGCCATGGCGCCCTTGACCTCGCCGCGCTTGACGCCCGGCCCCCAGGCGATCGCCGGCACCGTGATGCCGCCCTCGTACATGAAGGACTTGTACATGCGGAACGGCGTCGACCCCACCTGCGCCCAGCCCGGCCCGTACTCGGCATACGACCCCGACTTGCCGATGTGGGCGATGCTGTTGTCCATCTCCTTGTGGATCCACTCGCGGGTGCGGGCAACGTCATAGACCGAGTTGCCGTCGGCGCCGTTGTCGGACAGGAAGAAGATGAAGGTGTTGTCGAGCTGGCCGGTCTTCTTGAGGTAGTCGAGCATGCGGCCGATGTTCTGGTCCATGTTGTCGACCATCGCCGCGTACACCGCCATGCGCTTGGCCTCGGAGGCCTTCTCGGCGGCGCTCAGGCTGTCCCATTTGGGCCAGAACGGATGGCCCTCGAAGACCTTCGTGTCCGGGGCGACGAGGCCGAGCTTCTTCATGCGCTCGAGGCGCTCGCGACGCAGCGCGTCGTAGCCGTCCTTGTAGCGCTGCTCGTACTTGGCGATGTCGGCGTCGTGCGCATGCAGCGGCCAGTGCGGCGCGGTGAAGGCGAGGTAGGCGAAGAAGGGCTTGCCCGAGTCCTTGCCGGACTCGATGTAGTCGATCAGCCGGTTGGTGAAGAAATCGGACGAGAAGAAGTCCTTCGGCACGTCGACCGCCTTGCCGTTCTCGCGATAGATGGCCTTGGGGGGCTTGGCCGGATCGACCGCGACGATGCCGGCCTAGTCGCTCCAGTGGCTGGAGCCGCCCTGCACCAGCACGTAGGACTGGTCGAAGCCGCGGCTGGCGGGGCTGTGCTCCTCCGGCACGCCAAGGTGCCACTTGCCGGTGATCAGCGTGCGGTAGCCGGCATCCTTGAGCACCTGCGCCATGGGCACCACGCGCTGGTTGAGATTGCCCTCGTAGCCTGGCTTGCCGCGCTGCTCGGGCAGTATCAGCTCGGCCATGTCGCCAAAGCCGCTGAGGTGGTTGTCCGTGCCCGACATCAGCATCGCCCACGTCGGCGAGCAGAACGGCGAGGCGTAGAACTGGGTCATCTTGACCCCGGTGTCTGCCAGGGTGTCGAGGTTGGGGGTGGCGATCTCGCTGCCGTAGCTGCCGAGATCGGTGTAGCCGAGGTCGTCGGCCATGATGAGCAGGATGTTGGGGCGCTCCTGCTGGGCGGGCGGGGCGGCATGGGCGGCGTGGATGCCGGGGCCGAGCGCGGCCAGCGACACCAGCAGCGACGCGAGGCGTACCTTCATTTCTGTCTCCTTCGATTAACCCTGCTTGTTGTGGATTTTAGTAATTTAATCGAAATCTCGAGAAATTCTGCCTGACATCGATTCGTTCCGCTCTGCGGAACGTTTGGGGCGCGCGGGCGTCCCGCATTCGCGCAGGCGCCCAAAAGCAGAAAGGCCAACCCGGTGGAGGCTGGCCTTTCTGCGAAATTGAGTTGGAGCGGGTGAAGGGAATCGAACCCTCGTCATCAGCTTGGGAAGCTGTAAAGTGTGGGCTTTTCGGGGCATAGACAAGAATCGCCTTGTTTGCACAAAAAGCCCGCCGTTACTGGCTTCTAGGCGTATGAGCCTGACAAAACGCATAGACAAAAATCTAGGTGTATCGGCTGAAATTGGCTACACTGTGGCTACACGGACCCGCTGTGTAGCCAACCAGACCCCGAGCCGATGCCATGCAACGCGACCGCCTGACCCTTTCCCGCATCACCCGCTTTGCCTGCCCCGAGGGCGCGAAACAGGCGTTTCTTTGGGACACCGAAGCGCCGCGCCTGGCGGTGCGTGCGACCGCGGGCGCGAAGTCCTTCATCTTCGAGAGCAAGCTAGACCGGCGCACCGTCCGGGTAACGATCGGCAGCACTGACGCATGGACGATTGACGACGCCCGCGCCGAGGCTCGCCGCCTGCAAACCCTGATTGACCAGGGCATTGACCCGCGCGAAGAGAAGCGCGAGCGCATCGCCGCCAGCGAGGCCAAGCGAGCCGAGAGCAAGCGCGCGGCCGTGACCTTTGGCGAGGCGTGGCGAGCCTACATCGAGGCCCGCGGGGGCGAGTGGGGCGAGAAGTACCGCGAACACCACGTCTATGCGATCCAAGCCAAGCCGACCCCGCAACCGCTGGCGGGCTTCGTCGGCATGCGCCTGGGGGAATTCACCGCCGAGAAGGTCGCCGCATGGCTCGCCAAGGAGAAAGCGAAGCGACCGACCGCCGCCGCTGGTGCGTTCCGCAAGTTGCGCGCCTTCGGTAACTGGTGCGCCGAGTCGGAGGACTACGCCGGCCTCTTCGATCCTGGCATCTTCGCAGCGAAGAAGGTCACGAAGGCGGTGCCGAAGTCGAAGGCGAAGGACGGCAGCCTGCAGCGCGAACAGTTGGCCGCGTGGTTCGAGGCCGTGCGCAAGGAGGCCCCGACGCAGGCCGCCTATCTGCAGGCCCTGCTATTGACCGGCGCACGTCGGGGAGAGCTTGCCGGCCTGCGGTGGGCGGATGTGGACTTTCGCTGGTGTAGCCTGCGCATCCGGGACAAGGTTGAAGGCGAGCGCACCATTCCGCTTACGCCCTACGTCGCCGCCCTGCTGCGCGATCTGCAGCGCCGCAACCAGACCCCGCCCGGCGTGTATCGCATCGTCCGCGGGAAGCGCATCGCAAACGACCTGAAGCACTGGAAGCCGTCCGAGTGGGTTTTCTCCGGCCGCGGTGGCTCTGGCCGCATCACGCGACCGAATCACGCGCACGACGCCGCGCTATCGGCCGCGGGGCTGCCTCACCTGACCCTGCACGACCTTCGGCGATCCTTCGGCAGCCTGGCGGAGTGGGCCGATATGCCGGTGGGCGTGGTCGCGCAGATCATGGGCCACAAGCCGAGCGCGACGGCAGAGAAGCATTACCGCGTTCGCCCGCTGGACCTGCTGCGCAAGTGGCATGCCGAACTCGAAGCCTGGATTCTGGCCGAGGCCGGCATCGAACAGCCGCAGCAGGAAGAGGCCGCGCCGCTGCGCGCGGTGGCGAGTGAAAAAAGCGCCTGACATGGACATACCTATGCGGGGCGCGAGTAGCATCACCCTTGCCTGAGGGATTCAGGCGAGCCGGCGACGGTCTGGACCACCGCCACCGGCTCTGACCACAACGTGAAAGGAGCTTCACATCATGGCTATCGAGAACCTTACCACCGCCGCGACCGACGGCGACCGCGTGAGCGAGCTTTTCCGGGCGCTTGCCATCCTCGACGGACTGGACGCCCGCGCCGAGCGCGAGGAAGACCCTGAAGGCGTCTTCACCAACATCCGGCACATGAGCGGCACCGCGGCGCAGATCGTCCGCGGTGTGATCGGCACCCTGAACCCCTGAGGTGCGCGCCATGACAACCTTCGACCCGATCCGCAGCGACTACGACCGCGAGCTGGAGCGCCGCGCACGCGAGCGCGCAGAGCAGCAGTTTCAGGCGGCATTCTCGGCGATCTGCCGCACGTTCAACCTGTGCGACGAGTCCGACCAGTACCGCTACAGCCCCGAGACCGTCAAGGAGGTGGAGGGCGCCTTGCTGCGCCTGATGACACTCACGCGCACGGCGCCGATGCTGATCAACCGGGCAGCGTTCGCGGGGCAGGATCAGCAGTTCCGGCAATTCGTCGCCGCAGCGAAGCGCCGGCCGCGCAAGGCCGCCGCGGTGGCGCAGAAGTGACCAGGCCGCCCGGCATGGATCACGCCGAGGCGGTCTCCCGCGCCTTGCTCGAGCTCGCCCGCGCCTATCTGGCCGGCAAGCCTGGGCAGGGCGCCTATCCGGCTGAGGCCCGCCCCGAGGACTACGCCCGCGCGATCCTGCGCGAGCTGCAGACCGACGGGGGCCGCGCCAAGTGGTGTGCGCTGCTGGAGGACCGCGTCGACGGCGTGCTGCTGCCGCCTGGCGTGGTCCTGCGCATGCTGGCCGATGCCGTGGCACTGCCTGATGTGCTGCGCCGCCTGGAGGGCGCAGAGCGCGAGGCCGGCGAGTTTGTCGGGCTGGTCTCTGCTGCGCTCGAAGCCTTCAACGATCCGCGCACCAAGGGCGCCGACGCACAAGCCCGCGCGGCCGTGCGTGCGATCGGGATCACCGGGCGAAGGCGGGATGATCGCGCGGCATTCCTGGGCGATTACGAGCGCCGCCTGAGTGGGTATTTCGACCCTGAGGCCGGCGCACACTTCCCGCCTGTGGAGCGCGACCAGGCATTGCAGCAGACCGCCGCACGCTTCGGGAAGACGCCCACGGCGATGCACAAGGCCATTGCGCGCGAGATCAGGCGCCGCCGCGATGCGGGCGCCGATGTTCCCGCCCTTCTGCCGCAAAATCCGGGCTAGGCAAGGGACAAATCGCCCTCTGGTTTGTCCCTGACCCCGTAGAGCGGTTTCTAAGAAATTCGCTTCACTTCCAAACGAGGTGAAGCCATGAAACCTAGCTCCAACCCGCGAAACCTGAGCACCGCCGCCGCTGCCGTCGTGCTCGGCGTCAAGCCTGCGACCCTGAATTCCGGCCTGTGGCGACACGGGCACTATCTCGGCATCAAGCCCGCCCGCCTGCCCAATGGGCGCCTGCTGTGGCCCGCCGACGAGGTGGAAGCCGTGGCGTCTGGTGCGCGCGCTGCCGAGGCACCGGACTTTTCCGCCCGTCTGAGCGCCGGCCGCGCTGCAGCCATGCAGTGAGGGGGCGCCGATCATGACCCTCGCAAAAGAAAACGCCCCGGCGATGACCAGGGCGCAAAGCAATACGTCTGCCGCCGATTCTACCCGCATCGCCCGCTTGAAAACCATCGCCGCCGACCATCCCGGCAACGATGTGGAGCGCCAGCGCGATCGCGTCCTGGCCGCCCTGCAGGAAGGCCCGCTATCGACCGTGGAGGCCCGCCGCTGGTTGGATGTGATGCACCCGGCAATGCGCGTGCTGGAGCTGCGGGCGATCGGCCTGCGCATCGATACCGTGTGGAGCCTTGAGCCGACCGAGTGCGGGCGCCTGCATCGGATGGGGCGTTATCACCTGCGCGTGGGGGTGGCGGGATGATTCAGACCTCGACCCGGAAGAAGTGCCGGAACTGCCGGCACTTCGAGCTATCGCCGCCTGCCGCGCCGACCTCGAAGTCGACGTACTTCGGCCGGTGCCATCGCCCGGACTGGCCGCACGCCACGACCGCGGGCAAGGTCTGCCCCGGCTGGAAGGCTCGCGCGCCTGAGGCTGTGCGTGCAACGCAGCACGACCGGCTTGTGCAGGCGCTTTGGGGCGCCTTTGGGGCGATGACCGCGCACCGCTACGCCGAAGCCCGCGAGCCGCTGGAGTGGCTTGTGCGCGAGCTGCAGGCGCTGGAGGTACGGAAATGAGCGCCGACGCCTTGCTAGACCGCCTGGAGCGTGTGAAGAAGACGCCGAACGGATGGGCGGCACGCTGCCCCGCGCACGACGACAAGGGGCCATCCCTGTCCGTTCGTGAACTCGATGACGGCCGCGTGCTCGTGCATTGCTTCGCTGGCTGTGACGTCCACCAGATCGTCGGCGCGGTCGGGCTGCAGATTACCGACCTGTTCCCGCCGCGCGAGACCTCGCACCACTACCCGCGCGAGCGCCGCCCGTTCCCCGCTGCCGATGTGCTCCGGGCGATCGGCTTCGAGGTGCTTGTCGTGATGACGGCCGGCGCCGCGCTTCTCGATAGCAAACCATTCAGCGAAGCGGACCGCGAACGGCTCGCGCTGGCGGTCGGGCGCATCCGCGCGGCCGCAAAGTATGCGGGGGTGCTCAATGGCTGAGTTCGATCGCGGGACATCGTTTCTCGACCAAGAGGCCGCGAAGATCCTCGAAGCGCCGCCGCCGACTCTGCAACTCGTGGAAGTCGCGGATGTGTTCGCATCGCCGCCCCCGGCGCCTGAATACTGGATCGAGCAACTGATGCCGGCCGGCGTGGTAACGCTTCTGGGGGCGCACGGTGGCACCGGCAAATCCATGCTCGCGCTGATTGCTGCGGTGTGCATGGCGCAGGGCCTGCCGTTCATGGGCAAGGCGACGAAGCCGGCGCGCGTGGCGTTCTACAGTGGCGAGGACCCCGCGCCCCTGCTGCGCTGGCGCTTGGCGAATATCTGCCGGCACCTCGACGTCGACCCCGCGGACCTATCGGGCAACCTGATGGTGCTGGACGCGACCGAAGGCGACCCGGCGCTATACACCCGCGATGGCGACGTGACGCGCGCCTATACCGAGCTGCTGCGCCTGGCGGAGAACCGCGCCGCCGATGTGTTCATCATCGATAACGCTTCAGACACTTTCGATGGTGACGAGATCAGGCGCGCCGAGGTGCGCAAGTTCGTTCGTGCGCTCGCTCGCCTGACCCGTCCGCAGGGCGGGGGCGTGCTGCTGCTTGTGCATATCGACCGTGCATCGGCCCGCGGGAACGTCGGGAACGATGGGGGGTACTCGGGAAGCACGGCATGGCACAACAGCGCGCGCAGTCGCCTTTTCCTGGTGACCGATGCGCAGACGAAGGACCTCGAACTGAAGCACGAGAAATGCAACGTAGGTCCGCGCGCCGAGCCGATCCGGCTGACCTGGGGCGCGCATGGCGTAATCGTGCCGGCCGGTTCCATGCCGGACTGCTCCGGGCTAATTGCCACCGCACACCGCGATTCGGTCCTGAGGCTGCTTGCGGAGTTCTACGACCGAGGCGAGTACATCCCCACGTCCGTGAACGCCCCGGGGAACGCATTCAAGACCCTGCAGGGGGAGCGGAGCTTTCCGCCCCGTACGCAGCGCGCCGAGTTCTGGCGACTGCTGCGCGATGCCGAGCGCGCGGGGCACCTTGTCCGCGAACTCTACCGGACCGGCGACCGCAAGGAGCGCGAGCGGTGGAGCGTGACCCCGGCCGGCCGGTCTGCCGCTGGCATTGCGCCAAGTGCGCCAACTGCGCGCCAACCTGAAGAAAGCGCACCCGGCGCAAGTGGCGCGCCAAGTGCGCCAACTGCGCAGGGGGGTATGGGGGGAGAGCGCGCGCGCGCAACTCGGCGCACGAGGGGTACGCGCACGCCCGCCGACACGCCGCCCGAGGGGGTGGAGGCGGGTGAAGTTGGCGCACCTGTGGAGGCGGACGCATGAGCCGCCACACGACCCCGGCGACGGTCGGCGACGGTGGCGACGGTCTCGCGCGCATCCTCGCCCGCACCTGGCTGGTGAGCTTCATCAATGGCGACGTGGTGCGCCGCTACCAGGTGCCCGTCGACCTCGTTCGCGTGCTGAGTGAGCACCGCGCCGCCCTGGCCGCCGTGCCGATGATGGAGAGCTGAAGCCATGCCAGACGCAGCAGAACGCCCCACACGCCGCGCGACGGGGCGCAGACATACCAAGGCCACCATTCGGGCATTCGAGGACGACAGCGGGGGCGTGTGGCGCCTTGCGCCCGAGCTGGAAGCGTTCGAGGCGCGCGCCGCGACCAGGGCGGCACCGCTGCAGGACATGATCATCTACGCCTGGCGCGGTGACGAGTGAGCATTACGCGCTGCGCATGCGTGACCCGATACGCGTATTAATCGCATCGCGCAGACTTCGGACCGCATATTGCAGCCAAAAGGCCCGAAAGTTTTCACAAGATGCAAACTTTTGGCCGGAAGTTTTCACGCTATGAAAACTCGGGGGCGTAGGGTGAGGGCATAACCTCATTGGAGACCCCGCACCATGGCCGCATTCACCGGATTCCCGACCATCATGACCGCCACCAGCGTGGCGCGCTCGCTTGGATTCACTGGCGATGAACTCGCCCGCCTGCCGCTTCGTGGGCGCGACATCGATGTGGACGCGCTCGATCTGCAGGGCGCCCGCCTGGCGCTGCCTGTTCGCCTGAACGCCCACACGCCGCAGGGCTACGACCTCGCCGCCGCCAAGGAGGCAAAAACCGGCTTGATGACCTCGTTCGAGAGCCTGGCGAAGACGCTGCGCGGGGTTGACCAGGCGGTGCGCGCGGTCGGCGTGGATTCTCGATTCAGCGACACCGGCCGCGCCGAACGCCGCGCGGGTTTCTTCGCAGACTGGGAGCGGTCCGCGCGCTGGGCGATGAAGCCGCTACGGGAGAATCTGCGGGCGATCGAGAAGGAATTGACGATTTACACCACGCCCGGCCCGATGGCGAAAGACAATCTTGCGGGCGCGGTGCTTGATGGCGAATATCGTGCCGTCGTGCGCGGTCTGTTCGCGGGCGAGCTTGCCGACACCACGCAACGCGCGCGGCACCTTCAGTTCCTGCAGTTCGAGAACCCCGAGCATCCCGCCGTGAATGCCGTCCTGCGCGCTGATGGCATCGCATCGGGCATCAGTGCGGAGCATCACAAGCGACTGCGCGTGGGTCATGCCGTGCTCAACTACCCCGAGGCCCTGCGCTCGATCTGGGCCGCCGCCGACATGGCGGACGCAGTGCATTACATGCTCGATCGCGGCACCGAACGCGCCGCCGAGCTGGCCGGCGCGCTGAACTCGCCCGCACACCGTGAACTGCGCGCGGAAATCGACTTCCCGGCGCGTGCTCGCATCGGTGAGCTTCTGGAGCTGGTCGCGCATGACGCCCTGCTGATCAAGGCGTATGAGGGCGATCGCATGCCGGTCGCCGAGCGCGTGACGGCGAGCTGATCGGGGCTTTCGCATGGCCCGCAAAGCGCCGGAAAACCTCCCGGAAGTGATTGACGCTGCGCCGGTAGTCGCAGGGCCGGGGGGCTTCAAGCGCCGCCCCGCCCTGGGCACTGCGCGCGGCATCCGGCGCGAGCTGGCCGCGGTCTATCTCGAACTGCGCCGCGGGGCGATCGATCTGGAGACCGCGAAGGCGTCCGGCTTCCTGCTGCGCACGCTGCTGGAGGCGGTCCGCACTGACGAAATCGAGCGCCGTATCGACGCGCTCGAAAACAAGGAGTAACCCCGATGGCCGATCTGCAGAAAACGGTCTCGATCATCTTCACTGGTGACAACCAGACCGGCGCAGCCCTGCGCGGCATCGAGTCCGGCCTGGACGGAGTTGAATCGAACGCCAAGGGCGCCGCCGCGGGCGTGGATCAACTCGACAACGAGCTCGACAGCATCGGCGGGCGTGGCGCCGGCCTCGCGTCGGTGGCGAGCGCAATGCAGGCCCTGGCCGCGTCCATCGTCGTGGCTGAGTTCATCGAAGCGAACACGCAAGC
The DNA here is from genome assembly GCF_039614725.1 of Thauera sp. JM12B12. Taxonomy (NCBI): domain Bacteria; kingdom Pseudomonadati; phylum Pseudomonadota; class Betaproteobacteria; order Rhodocyclales; family Zoogloeaceae; genus Thauera; species Thauera sp. JM12B12. The sequence goes on from NZ_CP154859.1 coordinate 225,337, forward strand.
GCAGAAGTTCGAGCTTGCCATGACGCAACTGAAGGGCACTTCAGCCGAGGCCGCCAAGGAGTTCCAGTACATCAGCAACGTGGCGAACGTGCTCGGCTTGAACCTCTTCGAAGCCGCGGACGCCTATGTGAGCCTGACCGCTGCAACGAAGGGCACCGCCCTGGAGGGCCAAGCGACCCGCGACATCTTCGAGTCGGTCGCCAAGGCAATGAGCACGCTCGGACGTTCGAGCGCGGAAACCGAAGGCGCATTGCTTGCCGTGTCGCAGATGGTGAGCAAAGGCACCGTGAGCTTGGAAGAACTGCGCGGGCAACTTGGCGAACGCCTGCCGGGCGCGTTCCAGATCGCCGCGAATTCGATGGGCCTCACAACGCAGGAACTCGACAAGCTGGTTTCCAGTGGAAGCCTCACGGCTAATGAGTTCCTGCCGAAGTTCGCCGCAGCACTGCGTGAGACCTTCGGAGAGACCGAGTATGTCGACGGCTACACCGCGGCATGGAACCGGCTGCAGAACACGATGGATGAAGCGTTCATCGTCCTGGGCAAAGCCGGCCTCTTCGATGCGATCACCAAGGGCGTGCAGGCCGCGACTGCTTCGATTACGGGGCTGATCGGGCTGTTTCAGGTGCTCGACGCCGCGACCACGGCCGTTTCGAAGGCCCTGGCGACTGGCGACTTTTCCGGCATCGGCCCGGCGATCGATGCCGCGATGGCGACGGCCGCCGAATCGACAGCGCGCGCAACCGCTGCCCTGACTGGTGCCGACCAGGCCGCCGTCGACCTGAAGTACAGCGGGGAGCAAGCCGGCGAGGCGGTCGCAGAGGGCATGGAGAAAGGCGCGCTGTCCGCCGACGAACTCGCCAAGGCATCGAAGGAAGTCGACCGCGCGCTGAAGGAACTCGGGATCGATCCGAAATCCTTCGTTGATCCGATCGAAACCGTGATGAACGCCTTCGAGAGCCTTGCGAGCAATCCGGCCGTATCGGGCGAACAGTTCCTGTCCGGCCTGCTTGTGACCCTGGACAAGATCAAGGACGGCGGGCAACTCGCCGCGGTGCTTTCCCTGACCGACAAGGCGTTTCAGGACGGCCGCATCAGCGCGGACCAGTACGCGGCCGCAATCGGCGCCCTCGAAGCCAAGGAGACCGGCACCTGGGAAGCGATGCAGCGCACGACAGCGCAATCGAAGGAGCAGGCCGCCGCGCTCGACAAGTCCGCCAAGGAGGCGGACAAGGCCAAGGAGGCTGCCGAGCGGATGCGCCTGGAGCTCGAGAAGCTGGCCTCGAATGAGCGAATCGCACTCATTGAGGCGAACGTGCAAATCAACGTCGCGCAGATCGAAGCCGACGCGCAGAAGACCATCGCCGCCTTCGAGAGCATCAGCAACGCAATCGACTCGACCGGGACCACGCTCGGGACCCTCTTCGGCTTGATGGGCAATGACAAGCTGAGTTTCCGCGAAATGTTCAAGCTGGAAGCCGAGGCCGCCAAGGAATCGAAGCGCCGGGATGAAGCCCTGAAGCTGCAGAAGGACCTGACCGAAGCGCAAATCAAGGTGATGGAGGCCCAAGTCGACGCGATGGAGAAGGGTGACGGACTCATCAAGATCGACGGGGCGGGACTGCAGCCCCATTTGGAGGCGTTCATGTGGGAGATTTTGAAGAGCATCCAAGTCCGGGTGAATGCGGACGGCCTGAAGATGCTGCTTGGGGTGTGACCATGAATATCAACGACCTCGACCGCGCCGACCAACTCGCGCGCGAGTGCATCGAACGCGCACAAGGCGCCGGCCCGCTGCTGGCGATGATGCGCGAAGCCTGGCCGGAATTGATGGAGCGAATCCTTACCGACTTCAAGGACTACAGCCCCGAGCTGCGCCGCGATACCACGGCCGCCCTGATGCGCTGCGCCAAGGGCGAAGACCCGAGGGAGGTTTTCGGGGCGCTGGTGGAGACCTGGAAGGCGAAGGAGGAAGCCGCGCACCAGGCCGCCGCACTCGCCATGCGAGAAGAGGCGTTCAGGGCTCGCCAAGCTGCCCTGAAGGGGGCGCAATGAGCGCGACCATGAAACGCCGGCTCGCCAAGCTGGAGAGCCGATTGCAGCCCGCCCGCTGCGCTGTGCCTGCGGTGTGCTGGTGCTTTCGTGACGAGGCCGGCGAGCTGCGCCGCTACGACAATGGCGAGCCGGCGCAAGGTCTCGGCGCGGTGGAAGTGCGTGAGCTGCCCCTAAACGAGTTCCGCGCGATCTGCGCCGACCTGGAGGCAAGAATATGACCGCCACCATGAAACGCCGCCTGCAACGCCTGGAGGCTCGCGCACGGCCCGCGCATTCCTCGCGCGTGGTCCGCATCTTCCAAGGCCACTACAACGAGGCCGGCGAGCTGGTGAAGGACGCGCAAACGACCAGCCACCCCGACGGCCCGGAAACCTTCGACATCATCATCACCGCGCCGCGCATCGACCCGGCAACCGGCCGCGCCATTCGTGACGAGGTATCGCAATGAGTCCGCAACACGCCCGCACTGCGATCACAGAGCGCGGTCTGCGCCTGGAACCCTTCGGCGGCACGGCACACCGCGTCCACGGGCGGGGCGTGGATGTGCTGGTGAGCGACCTTCGATGGTTGAAGGAGTCCGATCTGCGGCCGATCCCGGCGCAAGGACCGGGCGCCGCAAGTTTTCTCGAAATCAAGCTGAGCTATCAGCGATGACCGCGCCCCTTTGCTGCGTTTGCCGCCTGCCGATGGCCGCACGACCAGGCGGGGCGCTGGCGCACCACGTCGACGGGGCGCCCTTCGCCGCCTGCCTGTGCGTGGCGTGCATGCGCCGATACCAGGGCATCCCCGCAAGCGCACGCCGCCGCATGCTCGATCTGGCCGCGCGCAACATCGGCCGCAACCCCTCGCGCTACGCGGTGCGCGCCTGCGCCGATGTGGCAGAGGCACGAATGCTTGTGGGGCTGGTGGGCGAGGCCGGGACCGCTACCGAGGCGATGCGGATGATCCTTGAGGCCGCGTAACCCCTCAAAATCTGGCTACACGGTGGCTACACGACCCCGGAAAGCAAAACGCCAACCCCGTAGGATTGGCGTAAGTGCTTGAAATCTCTTGGAGCGGGTGAAGGGAATCGAACCCTCGTCATCAGCTTGGGAAGCTGAGGTAATAGCCATTATACGACACCCGCATAAATCGACCGGCGCCCGGGGCGCAATCGAAATAGCCCGCGAATTGTAGCCTCAGCGCCGAGCCGCTTCAACTCGGAAGGATGCGGACGGATGCAGGCGGGCGGTGGCGCGCCTCAGGTGGTGAGCCGCTCGACAGCCTCGCGGATGCGTGCCGGCTCATCCATCTTGAGGATGCGCTGCACCTTGGGCGCCAGGTCGCCGAGGTCGGCGCGCAGCACCTGCTGCTTGATCTCGAGGATGTTGCCCGGGTGCATCGAGAAGTTGCGCAGCCCCATGCCGAGCAGCAGCTCGGTGTACAGCGTGTCGCCCGCCATCTCGCCACACACCGACACCGGCAGGCCGTAGCGCGCGCCGGTGGCGATGGTGCCGGCGATGAGCTTGAGCACGGCGGGGTGGAGCGGGTCGTACAGGTGCACCACGGCTTCGTCCGAGCGGTCGATCGCCAGCGTGTACTGGATGAGATCGTTGGTGCCGATCGACAGGAAGGCGAGGCGGCGGATGAACATGCCGAGCGACAACGCGGCGGCGGGGATCTCGATCATGCCGCCGATCTGCACGCCCTCGTCGAACTTCACCTTCTCGGCGCGCAGTTCCGCCTTCGCCTTCTCCACCAGGGCGAGGCACTGGTCGATCTCCTGTGCGTGCGCCAGCATCGGGATCATGATCTGCAGCTTGCCGTGCGCCGAGGCGCGCAGCAGCGCGCGCAGCTGGGTCAGGAACATCTTCGGCTCGGCGAGCGAGTAGCGCACCGCGCGCAGGCCGAGCGCGGGATTGGGCTCCATGCGCGCATGGGCGCCGTTGAGCGCCTTGTCGGCGCCGACGTCGAAGGTGCGGATGGTGACCGGCTTGTTCGGCAGCGCCTTGACCACCGCGCGGTAGGCCTCGTACTGCTCCTCCTCGTCGGGCAGCACGTCGCGGCCGATGAAGAGGAACTCGGTACGGTAGAGCCCGATGCCGTCGGCGTTCGCGGTCTTGACCGAGGGCAGGTCCTTGGGCCCCTCGATGTTGGCGAGCAGGTTGATGGTCTCGCCGTCGAGCGTGGCGGCGCGCGTGTCGCGCAGGCGGTTGAGCTTGGAGCGCTCGATCTCGAGCTCGCTGCGGCGCAGGCGGTATTCCTCGACGATCTCGTCGCCGGGGGCGACGATGATGACGCCGCGGGTTCCGTCGACGATGACGAGCTCGTCGTCCTCGAGCAGATCGCGCACATGATGCAGGCCGACCACCGCCGGAATCTTGAGGCTGCGGGCAACGATCGCGGTGTGGCTGGTGGGGCCGCCGACGTCGGTGACGAAGCCGGCGATATTGTGGTCGCGAAAGCCGATGGTGTCGGCGGGCGACAGGTCGTGGGCGACGACGATGGTGCCGAGCCCGTCGCGGCGCTTCGGTGGCAGTCGTCCGGGGTGGCCGAGCAGCACCTTGACCAGGCGCTCGACCACCTGCACGACGTCTGCCTGGCGCTCGCGCAGGTAGGGGTCCTCGATCTGGCGGAACTGCTCGACGACGTGCTCCATCTGCTGCACCAGCGCCCATTCGGCGTTGCAGCGGCGTTCGGTGACGAGCTTGCGCGCGGCGTCGATCAGCATCGGGTCGGCGAGCATCATCAGCTGCAGGTCGACGAAGGCGCCGACCTCGCTGTGCCCCTGTCCGGAACTGGTCACCGCCTTGAGGCCGACGAGCTCGCCCTGCACGGTGGCGAGCGCCTCGTCGAGCCGGCTCAGTTCCTCGTCGAGGTACTTGGGCGCGACGTGGTAGTGGTTGACCTCGAGCAGCGCGTGCGAGACCAGGTGCACATGGCCGATCGCGATGCCCTGGGAGACCGGCAGACCGTGAAGGGTGAAGGGCATCTCACTCCCCTTCGCCGAAGCGGTCGGCGATCAGGTCCCGGATCGACTGCAGGGCCTCGTCCTCGCGCTCGCCCTGGGTGTCGATGGTGATCGTGCTGCCCTTGGCGGCGGCCAGCATCATGACGCCCATGATGCTCTTGGCGTTGACCCGGCGTCCGTTGCGCTCGAGCCAGACTTCGCACGGGAAGGTGCTGGCGAGCTGCGTGAGCTTGGCCGAGGCGCGCGCGTGCAGGCCGAGCTTGTTGATGATGGCGGCGTCTCCTCGCGGCATGGTGCGGGTGTCTCCGATCGGTTCTGGTTATGTCGCGGCGTTGCGTGGCGGGGGAATCAGCTGGGCGTGACGTGCAGCACACCGTCGCAGGCACCGGTGACGGCGCGCTTGAGCAGGGTCGGCAGGTCGCGGTCACGGTAGGTGAGCACCCGCAGCAGCATCGGCAGGTTCACCCCGGCGACCAGCTCGACCTGGTCGGGCACGATGAGCTTGGCCGCGATGTTGCTCGGGGTGGCGCCGTAGATGTCGGTGAGCAGCAGCACGCCGTCGCCGCTGTCGACCCAGCCGAGCATGCTGCGCGCGAGCGGCAGCACGTCGAGCGGGTCGTCCTGTGCCGAGACGCCGAGCTGGGCGATCTGCACGGGGCGCTTGTTGAGCACGTGGCAGGTGCACTGGATGAGGGATTCGCCGAGGGTGCCGTGGGTGATGAGGAAGATGCCGATCATGTGATTCTCCGCAGGCCCCGATTCTAGCCCAGAGGCTGCGCGCGCAGGATGAGGCCCGCATGCGCGGCATTCGGCCACGGAAAAGAATTTGTACAAATAAGATTGTCGAGAAATGATACAATCTCGGGCCCGTCGCATTCGCGCGCATCATTTCCGCTGCCTTCTCGTGCGCAGCGATGACCATAAATACAAGGAAACCAGATGACAGACACCAGGGACCCCATGGCCCCGGACGGGGCCGTCAACCCGATCGAGACCGACTACAAGGTTGGTCAGGACAACATCGTCGTCAACGTGGGCCCCTTCGGGCTCGACATCCATAACCGCGTATTTGCGGTGTCCGGCCTGCTGGTGGTCGCCTTCGTGGTGCTCACGCTGGCCTTCCAGAACCAGGTCGAGCCGCTGTTCAGCGGCATGCGGAGCTGGCTGACCTCCAGTCTGGACTGGTTCTTCATCGCCGCCGGCAACATCTTCGTGCTCGTCATGCTCGGTCTGGCGGTCTCTCCGCTTGGCAAGGTCCGTCTGGGTGGCACCGAGGCCACGCCCGACTACAGCTATCTGGGCTGGTTCTCGATGCTGTTCGCGGCCGGCATGGGCATCGGCCTGATGTTCTTCGGCGTGTCGGAGCCGCTTTCGCACTTCGGTAGTGCCTTCGGCGGCACCGCGGTGGAGAACGGCGTGCGCACCGACTGGGCGCCGCTGGGCGCGGCCGCCGGGGACGCCGAGGCGGCCACCCGGCTCGCCATGGCAGCCACGATCTACCACTGGGCACTGCACCCGTGGGCGATGTACGCCACGATGGCGCTCGGCCTGGCGCTGTTCTCGTTCAACAAGGGCCTGCCGCTCACCGTGCGTTCGGTGTTCTACCCGCTGCTGGGCGAGCGCGTGTGGGGCTGGCCGGGTCACGTCGTCGACATCCTCGCCGTGCTGGCGACACTGTTCGGCCTCGCCACCTCGCTCGGCTACGGCGCCGCGCAGGCGAGCTCCGGCCTCAACTTCCTCTTCGACGTACCCCTCGGCAACACCACCCAGATCGTGCTCGTGATCGGCATCACCGCGATCGCGCTGGTGTCCGTGGTGGCGGGTCTGGACGCGGGCGTCAAGCGCCTGTCCGAGATCAACATGGTGCTGGCGCTGCTGCTGATGCTGTTCGTGATCGGGGTCGGCCCCACGCTCGACATCCTCTCGGGCTTCTTCGGCAACCTCGGCGCCTACCTGGAACACCTGCCGGCGCTGGCCAACCCGATCGGGCGCGACGACGCCAACTTCTCGCAGGGCTGGACCGCCTTCTACTGGGCATGGTGGATCTCGTGGTCGCCCTTCGTCGGCATGTTCATCGCGCGCGTGTCGCGCGGGCGCACGGTGCGCGAGTTCATCTTCGCCGTGCTGATCGTGCCCTCGCTGGCCTGCGTGCTGTGGATGACGGTGTTCGGCGAGACCGCGATCCTGCAGGTCGTGCGCGACGGCTACGAGGCCGCGACCAAGGCCGAGCTGCCGCTGCAGCTGTTCGCGATGCTCGAGGCGCTGCCGCTGGCGCAGATCACCTCGTTCATCGCCATCGTCCTGGTGGTGGTGTTCTTCGTGACCTCGTCCGACTCGGGCTCGCTGGTGATCGACGTCATCGCCGCCGGCGGCAAGGTCGACGCGCCCTTGCCGCAGCGCGTGTTCTGGGCCACATTCGAGGGCCTGGTCGCAATCGCGCTGATCCTCGGCGGTGGCCTGGTGGCGCTGCAGGCGATGGCGGTGTCGACCGGCCTGCCCTTCACGATCGTGCTGCTGATGTCGGCGGTGGCGGTGGTCAAGGGGCTCATGTCGGAGCCGCGCTTGCGCTGAGCGCCTGCTTCGCGGGCAAGCCCGCGCCCGCGGCGGGCGGCCTCTTCCCGAGGACTGCCGCAAGGGCGCGCTTGCCCGCGAGTGCAGCCGCGATTCCACCCCGTCCTAGCGAGTCAGGCCTTCATGCAGATCGAACAACTCGAGATCCTCGACTTTCTGCGCGCCCGCCCGCCCTTCGCCGACCTGCCCGAGGAGGTGCTGCAGCGGACCGCTGCGGCGGTCGACGTGCGCTACTACAAGGCCGGCGAGGGCATCGTCGCGTTCGGCGAGCCCGCCGCCTTCTGGCACGTGGTGCGTAGCGGTGCCGTCGAGGTCTTCCGCCGCAACGGTACGCTGTACAACAGGCTCACCGAAGGCGGCTACTTCGGCGAGTTCGGCCTGCTGCGCAACGGTCGCGTGCGCTTTCCGGCCACCGCGCTCGAGGACGCGCTGATCTACCTCATCCCCGCCGCCGTCTTCACCGAGCTCTTCGAGCAGCACGAGAGCTTCGCCGACTACGTCGAGGTCGAGGACCGCACCCGCCTGCGCCAGGTGGTGTCGCGCCGGGAGGAGTCCAACGACCTGCTTTCGGCCACCGTCGACACCCTGGTGGGGCGCGCCGCGGTGACCTTGCCGAGCACGGCGAGCGCGCGCGAGCTTGCCCAGCGCATGAGCGAAGAGGGTGTGTCCTCGCTGCTGATCGTCGACGACAACCCCGAGGTGCCCGAGCTGCCCGTTCTGTCGGGCATCGTCACCGACCGCGACCTGCGCACGCGCCTGGTCGCCCCCGGCCTGCCCTACGACACCCCGGCGGGCGAGATCATGTCGCGCGGCGTGGTGGCGGTGAATCACAACCAGCTCGTGTTCGAGGCCATGCTGGCGATGCTGCGCCACAACGTGCATCACCTGCCGGTGCTGAAGAACCAGCGACCGCTGGGCGTGATCGCGCTGTCGGACATCATCCGCTACGAGTCGCGAAACAGCCTGTTCGTGGTCGGCAGCATCTTCCGCCAGCAGTCGCAGGATGAGCTCGCGGCGCTCGTGCCCGAGGTGCGCGCCTGCTTCGCGCGCATGGTGGCCGAGGACGCCAGCGCCAACATGATCGGCAGCGCGATGGCGGCGATCGGCCGCAGCTTCAAGCAGCGCCTGCTCGAACTCGCCGAGGCCGAGCTCGGCCCGCCGCCGGTGCCCTATTGCTTCCTGGCGCTCGGCTCGATGGCACGCCAGGAGCAACTCATCGTCACCGACCAGGACAACGCCCTGGTCCTCGACAACCGCTTCGACCCGGCGCAGCACGACGCCTACTTCAAGGCGCTCGCCGCCTTCGTCAGCGACGGCCTGGCGCGCTGCGGCTACAGCTACTGCAGCGGCGGGGTGATGGCGACCAACGCGCGCTGGCGGCAGCCGCTGCGGGTGTGGGAGCGCACCTTCATCGAGTGGATCGAGCGCCCGACCCCCGAGTCGCTGCTCAATGCCGGCATCTTCTTCGACCTCGACGGCGTGTGGGGGCGCACCGAGTGGGCGACGCGGCTGCGCGAGCTGATCGCCCGCAAGGCCCGCGGCAACGCGCGCTTTCTCGCCTGCATGGCGCGCAACGCGCTGCTGCGCACGCCGCCGCTCGGCTTCTTCAAGGACTTCGTGGTCGAATCGGACGGCCGCCACACCGGCGCGATCAACATCAAGCGCCGCGGCACCGCGCCGCTCGCCGACCTGGTGCGGGTGCATTCCCTGGCGATCGGTTCGATGGCGCTGAACTCCTTCGAGCGCCTCAAGGACATCATCGATGCGGCCATCCTGCCGCTCGGGCGCGGGCAGGACCTCTACGACGCGCTCGAATTCATCTGCATGGTGCGCGCCCGCCACCAGGCCGAGTCGCTCGCCGCGGGTGCCGAGCCGGACAACAGCATCGTTCCGGAGAAGCTGTCGGAGTTCGAGCGCAAGAGCCTGCGCGACGCCTTCCTGATCCTCGGCAACGCGCAGAAATTCCTCAAGTACCGTTACCAGCCCGGGCGGGCGAACTGAGGCCGCGACCATGCTGCACCTGGGCGACCTCAGGAAGGATGCCCCCGTGTTTCGCCTTGGCGGCGCACGGGCAGTCCCGGACTGGCCGGCGCGCTTTGCCGCGCTCGCCGCCGCCGCCCGCGATGCCCGCCTGCGCGCCTTCTACGCCGCCGGCGCGGTGGGCGGCGACACGCCGATCAAGGACGTGCCGATGGTCGCGCTCGACGTCGAGACCACCGGGCTCGATCCCGCGCGCGACGAGATCGTCAGCATCGGCGCGGTGCCGATCGACGGCGCCCGCATCCGCTCGAGCGCCTCGCGCTACTGGGTGGTGCGCCCGCGCCTCGAGCTGAACCCCGAGTCGGTCACCATCCACGCCATCACCCATGCGCAGATCGAGGCCGCGCCCGACTTCGGCGCGATCGTGGACGCGCTGCTGCCGGCGCTGGCCGGCCGCGTGGTGGTGGTGCATTGCCGCGAGATCGAGCGCAGCTTCCTGGACGTGGCGCTGCAGGCGCGTCTCGGCGAGGGGCTCGAGTTCCCGGTCATCGACACCATGGAGCTGGAGGCGCGCCTGCATCGCCAGCCGCCGCCCGGCCTGTTCGCGCGCCTCTTCGGGCGCAAGCCGGCGCAGGTGTCGATTCGCCTTGCCGACAGCCGCGAGCGCTATGGCCTGCCGCGCTACCGCGCCCACCACGCGCTGACCGACGCGCTCGCCACCGCCGAGCTGCTGCAGGCGCAGGTGGCGCACCGGTTCGCGCCGGAGACGCCGCTGCGCGAGCTGTGGCGCTGATTCGCCCCCGTGGGCGCAACTGTCTGCGGGAGCGGGCTTGCCCGCGAACAGCGCTTCCTGGACCGCCGCTTTCGCGGGCAAGCCCGCTCCCACGGCAAGCCCGCGCCCACGGCGGGCTTCGGATCAGTCCAGGCCTTGCGAGGAAAGGTATTCCTCGTAGGTCCCGCGGTAGTCGACGATCTGGTGGTCGAGTTTGATCTCGATGATGCGGGTGGCGAGCGAGGACACGAACTCGCGGTCATGCGAGATGAAGATCAGCGTGCCGGAGAACTTCTCGAGGCCGCTGTTGAGCGACTCGATCGATTCCATGTCGAGGTGGTTGGTGGGCTCGTCCATCAGCAGCACGTTGGGGCGCGACAGCATCAGCTTGCCGAACAGCATGCGGCCCTGCTCGCCGCCGGAGATCACCTTCACCGACTTCTTCACCTCGTCGCCCGAGAACAGCAGGCGGCCGAGCGTGCCGCGCAGCAGGGTCTCGTTGTCCTCGCCGGTGGCGGCGGCGGTGATGCGCGAATAGGGCGCGATCCAGTCGGTGAGGCTGACGTCCTCGGCGAAATCGCTCGAGTGGTCCTGCGCGTAGTAGCCCGGCTTGGCCTTCTCCGCCCACTTGATGGCGCCCTTCTGCGGCGCGAGCTCGCCCATCAGCAGCTTCATCAGCGTGGTCTTGCCGACGCCGTTCTCGCCGATGATCGCCACCTTCTCGCCGGCCTCGATGGCGATCGAGAAGCGGTTGATCAGCGGCTTGTCCATGCCCTCGTAGGCGAAGGAGATGTTGTCCACCTCGCAGGCCAGGCGGTGCAGCTTGTCCTTCTCGTCGTAGTCGAAGCGGATCCACGGGTACTGGCGGGAAGACGGCTTGACGTCCTCGGGCTTGAGCTTGTCGATCAGCTTGAGGCGGCTGGTGGCCTGCTTGGCCTTGGACTTGTTGGCCGAGAAGCGGCGCACGAAGGCCTGCAGCTCCTGGATCTTGTCCTTGGCGCGGGCGTTGGCCGACGACTGGCGCTCGCGCGCCATCGTCGACGCTTCCATGTAGTCGTCGTAGTTGCCCGGGTAGATCGTGATCGTGCCGTAGTCCAGGTCGGCCATGTGGGTGCAGACCTGGTTCAGGAAGTGGCGGTCGTGCGAGATGATGACCATCGTGCAGTCGCGGTTGTTGAGCACGTCCTCGAGCCAGCGGATGGTGTTGATGTCGAGGTTGTTGGTCGGCTCGTCGAGCAGCAGGATGTCGGGGTTGGCGAACAGCGCCTGGGTGAGCAGCACGCGCAGCTTCCAGCCCGGGGCGACCTCGCTCATCGGGCCGTTGTGCAGCTCGGTGGGAATGCCCACGCCGAGCAGCAGCTCGCCGGCGCGCGCCTCGGCGGTGTAGCCGTCGTACTCGCCGACCTTGCCCTCGAGCTCGGCGGCGTGCATGTAGTCGTCCTCGGTGGCGTCCGGGTTGGCGTAGATCGCGTCGCGCTCCTTGATCGCCGCCCACAGCTCCTCGTGGCCCATCATCACCACGTCGAGCACGCGCATGTCTTCGTAGGCGAACTGGTCCTGGCGCAGGTAGGCCATGCGCTCGTGCGGATCCTTGGAGACGTTGCCTGCGCTGGGTTCGAGGATGCCGCACAGGATCTTCATGAAGGTCGACTTGCCGGCGCCGTTGGCTCCGATCAGGCCGTAGCGGTTGCCGTCGCCGAACTTGACGGAGACGTTCTCGAACAGGGGCTTGGCCCCGAACTGCTGGGTGATATTGGCTGCGACGAGCACGGAAGCGTCCTGATTTTCAGATAAAACAAAGCCTTGGATTATAGCGCAGGCTGGCGCGGGCGGGCTCGCCGGCGTGCGCGGTCAGCGTCCGGCGGGGGCGTCGCCGAGGTCGAACTCGCAGCGGTTGCGCCCGCCCTGCTTGGCGCGATACATCGCGTCGTCGGCGCGATTGACCAGGCGCTGGTAGTCGGGGTGGCCGTCGTGCATCGCGGCGCCGATGCTCACGGTAAGCCTGAGCTGCGGCCCGCCGGCGATGATCAGCGCCTCGGAGGCGATGCGCGTGCGGATCTTCTCGGCCACGCGCTTCGCATGCTGCGGATCCATCTCCACCAGCAGCACGAGGAATTCCTCGCCGCCGTAGCGGAACACGAAGTCGCCCGAACGCACGGTGTTCTGCAGGATCGCCGCCACCTGCTGCAGCACGCGGTCGCCGGCCTGATGGCCGTGCTCGTCGTTGATGCGCTTGAAGTGGTCGACGTCGATCAGCAGCAGCGCGAACGGCGTGCCCTCCGTGCGCGCGATCTCCGATTCGCGCGCCAGGATCGCAGGCAGGAAGCGCCGGTTGAGCAGCTGCGTCAGCGCATCCTTGCCCGACTCGAGATCGACCAGGTGCTCGAACATGCTCTCGACGAGGAACTTGAGTTCGCCGGTCGCCGACTGGATCTCGCGCATCAGGCGCCGCGTCTCGGCGAGGTCGTCGCTGTCGAGCTGCTGGGTACAGAGCGGCAGCAGGCTGTCGTCGATGCTGCGCATCAGGGCGCGGATCGTGCTCATCTCCGGTGCGCCGCGGAACATCGCCGACGCCTTGTGCTGCATCCACAAGCCGAAGGACGACTGGCTCACGCGCGGGAGGCTGTCGCCGGGCGCGGCGGTCATCATGGCCTGCAGGTAGCGGTTCTCCCAGTCGAGCAGTGCGCTGCGCTGGCGCTCGCGCTCGAGCGACATGTTCTGCCCGGTCGAGAAGGCGCGATAGGCCTCGTCGATGCGCGCCGTGCGCTCGTGCGAGGCGACGAAGGCCGAGCTCATGACCTCGAAGGCGAGGTCGATCAGGCTGTCGACGTAGATCACTGCCTCGACCAGATCGTCGCGGCTCAGCGTGCTCTGCGCGAGCTGACTGCCGATGCGGTTCTTCAGCAGGCGCGCGCCGCGCGCGACGATGTTCACCGGCACGTCGATGCGCGCGTGGACCTCGCCGACGTGGCGCTGCATCGCCATCGCGGTCAGGAACTGCGCGCGCGTCTCGCATGAGAACAGCGTGCTCAGCCAGCGCTGCATCGAGGCATGCAGACGGGCGTGGACGGTCTCGTTGTCGAGGAAGGCCTGCGCCTCGGGGTCCTGCATCATCCGCGTGTAGAAGCTGTCAGCCATCGACGCCTTGTGGGTCTCGACGATGTCGCGCACGGCCGTCCGCGACCGTTCGGGCGCGTGATCGAAAATATCGGACCAATCCTTCTGGATCGTCTCGTCCGTTGCAGGGGATGAATCTGGCATTTTTGTTATGAATCATACGTTTGAAGAAGTTCGCGATATTGCCACGCAACATCAAGATCTGCTGAATTGCTTGTACCCAATCCCGGCGTCTCGCCTCGCCGCCGCCGCGGGCGCGTGTCGGAATCGTCCGACGCCGGTTTCGGAGCGGGCCGATGGGCGCCAGCGCGGCCGGCGCCTAGAGTGAAGGCGTGATCCGGGGCTGCTCCGCCCGGAGCCCAGCGAGGAGAACATCATGCTGCACTACGCCGTCGTCTTCTTCGTCATCGCCCTCATCGCCGCCGTGCTCGGTTTCGGCGGCATCGCCGCCGGCGCCGCCGAGATCGCCAAGGTGCTGTTCGTCGTCTTCCTGGTGATGGCGATCGCCAGCTTCATCATCAACCTCATCAAGGGGCGATGAGGCCATGGCCCGCGTCGCGGACGGCGCCAGCCTCACCGGCCCGCTTCGGCTATGCTGGCGCCCATTCACCGCACTCCGGACCTTCGCCCATGCTGCGCATCGCCATCGTCGACGACCACCAGATCGTGCGCGCCGGCTTTCGCGAACTGCTGGCCGACGAGCTCGGCCTCGAGATCGCGTTCGAGGCGGCCTCGGGTGAGGCCGCGCTCGAAGCCCTGCGCGCGCAGCCGGTCGACGTGCTGCTGCTCGACCTGTCCCTGCCCGGCCAGAGCGGCGTCGACGTGCTGCGCGCGGTGCGCCAGCGTTTTGATGGCGTGCGCGTGCTGATGCTGTCCGGCTTTCCGGAAGAACGCTACGCGCTGGCGATGATCCGCAACGGCGCCGACGGCTACCTGTGCAAGGACTGCTCGCGCGAGGAACTGCTGCAGGCCATCCGCACCGTGGCGCAGGGCCGGCGCTACGTGTCGGCGCGCACCGCCGAGCTGCTCGCCGAGGAGCTCGGCGGCGGGGGCGGGGGCGCGCCGCACGAGAAGCTGTCCGACCGCGAGCTGCAGGTCTTCCTGCGCCTGGCGCGCGGCGAGTCGGTGTCGGACATCGCCGAGGTGCTGAACCTGAGCGTGAAGACCGTCAGCACCTACCGCACCCGCCTGCTGGAGAAGCTCGGCGTGGGCAGCAATGCCGAGCTGGCCACCTACGCGCTGCGCCACGGGCTGATCCTGGAGTAGGGAGGCGGAGCGATGACGGCGCCGCTTCGATCCGAATCCGCCGCGCCGGGGCTGCGCGTCGTGCTGATCGAGGACTCGGCGATGCTGCGTGGCATGCTCCGCGAGATGCTCGAGGAGCTCGACGGCGTCGCCGTGGTGGCCGAGGCCGAGGACGAGCAGGGCGCGCTCGCCGCGCTCGAGACCCAATGCCCCGACCTGGCGATCGTCGATCTCGAACTGCGCGCGGGCAGCGGCCTGGGCGTGCTGCGCCAGCTGCAGGCCGAGCCGGCGCGCTTCGGACGTCCGCGCGCGGTGGTGTTCTCCAACTACGGCCACGCGCCGGTGCGCGCGCGCTGCGCGCAGCTCGGCGTCGAGCGCTTCTTCGACAAATCCTTCCAGCTCGACGAGCTGATCGACTTCGTCCAGGCCGCGGTTGCGGGCTGAGCCCCTTCAGTGCATGCGCGCGAACGGTACGCGCGCGGTGATGCGCGTCCCCTGGCCCGGCGCGCTGTCGATGTCCAGACGGCCGGCGAGCATCTGCACCCGGTGCGCCATGCCGGCGAGGCCGTGGCGGTCGTCGCCGCGCGCGGCCGGGTCGAAGCCGACGCCGTTGTCCTCCACCGTCAGTTCCAGCTCGTCGCCCTCGATGCGCAGGCGCAGGCGCACGCGCGTCGCCTGCGCATAGCGGCGCACGTTGGTCAGCGCCTCCTGCGCGATGCGGTAGAGCGCGAGTGCGGTCGGAGGCGGCAGCTCGGGCAGGGACTCGGGCAGGTCGATCTCGAGCGCGCCGCCGTGCTCGCCGATGTCGCCGCTGTCGGGCAGCGCGCGCAGCGCCTCGACCAGACCGAGCTCGGACAGCAGGGGCGGGCGCAGGTCGGCCACCACCTTGCGCTTGAGCGCGATGCCCTGGTTCAGTGTGTCGAGCAGGCGGTCGAAGCGGCCGCGCAGCGGCGCCAGGCTGTCGGCCGGCAGCGTGCGCACGATCCAGCCGGCGTCTAGCTTGGCGGCCGTGAGCAGGGCACCGAGCTCGTCGTGCAGCTCGCGCGCCAGGCGTGCCTTCTCGGCTTCGCGGGCGTTGGTCAGGTAGCTGGCGAGGCTGCTGAGTTCCTGCGTGCGGTGGGCGACCTCGGTGTGCAGGCGCTCGTTCTCCGAGTGCAGCAGTTGCGCCATGCGTTCGCGCAGGCGGTCCTGACGGTACAGCACCACGACCAGCACCAGCAGCAGCGCCAGCACGCTGGCGCCGAGCACGCGGTTCATCGTGCGCGCGTCGGCAAAGCGTGCGAAGGCGCCGTCCTGGGTGGCGTCGATCTCGGCCTGGGTGGCGGCGCGCAGCGTCAGGATGCGGGCGCGGATGTCGTCGGTGACCTGCTTGCCGGTGCCGCCGTCGGGCTGGACGGCCGTGGGTGGCACGCCGCGCTCGATCGCCTGGGTGAGCAGGCTCCAGCGCATGTCGATCAGCAGCGCCAGATGGTCGACGGTCTCGCGCTGGCCTTCGTCCGTCCACGCGTCTGCGCGCAGCGCGCCCAGCGTGGCTTCGAGCCCGGCCTGGCCCTCCTGGTAGGGCCTGAGATACACCGGGTTGCGGGTGAGCAGGTAGCCGCGCACGCTCGACTCGGCGTCGAGCATCTGCAGCAGCAGGGTGTCGAGGTGATGGAGCCGAACCGAGCGCGCGCGCAAGTCCTCGAGTGCGGCGCGGCTCGACTCGGTTTGCCACTGGCCCGCGACCAGCCACGCCAGCCCGAGCACGAAGCTCAGCAGCAGCACGGCGATCAGCAGGCCCGCGCGTGGGCGCGGCAGGCGGGAGGGCGCAGGGGGCAAGGGCAGGGGCTCCGGCATCGAATCCATGAACCTGTCCTATCCTAGCCCACGCCTGCGCGAAAGTCCGGCGCACGTGCCGGCTGTGCGCAAGTCCGCGCCCTCGGCAAGCAGCGGCCTCGTCATCATGCCGGGGCCGCTGCGCGCGCTCAGGGCCGGATCGCGATGTCGTTCTTCACCGCCTTCACGCCCGGCGTGCTGCGGGCGATGTCGACCGCGCGATTGCGCTCGGCGGTGCTCTTGGCGAAGCCGGACAGCTGCACCGTGCCCTTCAGCGTCTCCACGCTGATCGCCATCGCGCTCACGGTCGGGTCTTCGGCGAACTTGGCTTTCACCCGCGTGGTGATGGTCGCGTCATCGACGTATTCGCCGACGGTCGATTGGTCGCGGGTGACGGCGCAGCCGACTGCGGTGAAGGCGAGCAGGCCGGACAGGGCGAGGGTGGCGGCGGTGTGTTTCATGGTGGTCTCCTTGGTGGATCTGTCGTTCGGGGCGGGACGGGCGTCGTCGCCCCTGCGATGCGATTCAAATGTATGCTCCCCGCCGCCTGCACGCTGTCCGACAGTGCGGATTGCGCTGTAGGACAATTCCCGCACGGCATCCCCGCCCCGATCTGTACCTTCCCGTCCCGATGCGCTTCCTTCATTCCGCCGACTGGCATCTCGGCCGTGTCTATCACGGCGTCTCCCTGCTCGAAGACCAGGCCCACGTGCTGCAGCAGTTCGTGCGCATCGCCGCCGACACCCGGCCCGACGCCATCCTGCTCGCCGGCGACATCTACGACCGCTCGGTGCCACCGGCCGACGCGGTGCGCCTGCTCGGCCTGGTGCTCGAGCAGCTGGTGCTGGAACTGAAGATCCCGGTGGTGTTGATCGCCGGCAACCATGACGGCCCCGACCGCCTCGCATTCGGCTCCGGGTTGCTGCAGCGTGCCGGGCTGGTGGTGCGCGGGCCGGTGGAGATGGACGCCGCGCCGCTGGTGCTGCGTGACGCGCACGGCGAGGTCGAGATCCACGCCCTGCCGTATGCCGAGCCGGCGCTGGTGCGCAGCGCCAGCGGGGACGAGTCGATCACCGATCATCACGCCGCGCTCGCCGCCCAGACCGCAGCGGTACGCGCCGCACGCGCGCCCGGCCGGCGTGCGGTGGTGGTCGCCCATGCCTTCGTGCAGGGCGGGGCGGAGAGCGAGTCCGAGCGCCCGCTGTCGGTCGGCGGAACGGGCGCGGTCGGCGCCGAGGTGTTCGTCGGTTTCGACTACGTGGCGCTTGGGCACCTGCACCGCCCGCAGGCGCTGGGGGGCGAGGGCGCCGAACCCTGGCGCAACGCGCGCATCCAGTACGCCGGCTCGCTGCTCAAGTACTCCTTCGCCGAGGCCGACCACGCCAAATCGGCGAACCTCGTCGAGATGGGCGCCGAGGGCAACTGCACGGTCGAGCGCATCGCGCTGGTGCCGCGCCGCGACCTGCGCATCCTCGAGGGCGAGCTCGCCGCGCTGGTGGCCGCCGCCGCCACCGACCCGGCGCGCGACGACTACCTGCTCGCCCGCCTCACCGACCAGGGCGCGCTGCTCGACGCCATGGGCAAGCTGCGCAGCGCGTATCCCAACGCGCTCGCGATCGAGCGCCCGGCGCTGATCGGCGACGGTCCGGGGCGCGCCGCCGCCGAC
Organism: Thauera sp. JM12B12; assembly: GCF_039614725.1. Lineage (NCBI taxonomy): Bacteria > Pseudomonadati > Pseudomonadota > Betaproteobacteria > Rhodocyclales > Zoogloeaceae > Thauera > Thauera sp. JM12B12. The sequence goes on from NZ_CP154859.1 coordinate 243,508, forward strand.
CACCGCCGCACCCGCATCCAGGATCTCTTCGCCAGCTTTCATCAGGAGACCACCGGCGTGGCGCTGGAACCCGCCGCACAGGCCGCGCTCGATCGCGTCGTCGACCGCCTCGAACAGGAGGCGCGCGCCGCATGAAGCCGCTCAAGCTCACCCTGCAGGCCTTCGGGCCGTTTGCCGGCTGCGAAGGGGTGGATTTCACCCTGCTGCCGTCAGGCTGCCTGTTCCTCATCGCCGGCCCCACCGGCGCGGGCAAGACCTCCATCCTCGACGGCATCACCTACGCGCTCTATGGCGACACCTCGGGCGGCGAGCGCAGCGCGCGCGAGATGCGCAGCCACCATGCCGACGCCAGCGTGCAGACCGAGGTCGAATTCGAGTTCGCGCTCGGCGAGCGTCGCTACCGCGTCAAACGCATTCCCGAACAGGAGCGCGCCGCGCTGCGTGGCGACAAGCTGGTCAAGGTGCTCGCCAAGGCCGAGCTCTACCGGCTGGAAGCGGACGACGAGACGTGGATGCCGCTCGCGCACAAGACCACCGAGGTCACCGCGCTCGTCGAGGAACTGCTCGGCTTCAAGGCCGAACAGTTCCGCCAGGTCGTGCTGCTGCCGCAGGGCCAGTTTCGCAAGCTGCTGGCGGCGAGCTCGGCCGAGCGCGAGAAGATCCTCGAGACCCTGTTCGGCACCGCCACCTACAAGCGCCTGCAGGACGCGCTGAAGGCCGAGGCCGCCGCGCTGCGCGAACGTGGCGAGCAGGCCGCGCTGCAGCGCCGGACCCTGCTCGAGCAGGCGGGGGCGGACACGATCGAGGCGCTCGTCGCCCGCCGCGATGCGCTGCAGGCCGAACTGGCGACGCTGGCCGATGCCGAGCAGCAGGCGCGCACCGAGGACGCTGCCGCGCGCGCCGCGCTGCAGCAGGGGCAGGCGGTCGAGGCGCAGTTTGCCGAAGCGGCCGCGGCGAGTGTGGCGCTCGAAGCGCTCGAGGCCGGGAGGACCGAACTCGACGCCCAGCGCTTGCGCCTGGAGCAGGCCCGGCGCGCGCTACAGGTGGTGCCCGCCGACAGCGCGCTGGCCGCCGCGCGCCGTGGCGCCGAAGAGGCGCGCGAGCGCGAAGCGCGAATCGCGAACGAAGCTGCCGAAGCCGCTCGCCGCCTGAGCGCAGCGGAAACCGCGCTACAGACCGAAGTGGCGCGTGCGCCCGAGCGCGAGGCGGCGCAGCGCGAACTGCTGCGTCTGGAGGCGCTCGCCGAGACGGTGACGCGCCTCGCCCAGGCCGACACGGAGGCCCAGCGCTGCGAGGCCGCCCGCATCGCCGCCGACAAGGCGCTCGCCACCACCACCGCGCAGCAGCAGACGCTGGCCAACCGCCGCAGCGAGCTTGCGGCCCGCATCGAGGTGATTCAGCCCCTCGCCGCCGACGTCCCCGCTCTCGCGCTGCGCCTGCAGCAGGCCGAGCAGCGCGCCCAGGCGCTCGCCGCACTGGCCGCCGCGCGCGCGCAGCTCGCCCAGCGCGAGGCCAGCGAGGCCAAGGCGCGCCAGGCCTGCGATGGTGCGCAACGCGCCGCGACTGAAGCCCGCGCCGCCTTCACCGCGCTCGACACCCGCTGGCGCCAGGCCCAGGCTGCCATCCTCGCCCGCCACCTGCACGAGGGCGCGCCCTGCCCGGTGTGCGGCAGCGCCGAGCACCCCGCGCCCGCGCGCCACGAAGGCGAACTGCCCACCGAGCAGGCGCTGCAGGACGCGGCGGACGCTGCGCGCGCAGCCGAGGCGGCGCTCGATGGCGCGCGCCAGGCACTCAACGCCGCCGAGCTCGCGCGCGCCAAGGCCGCCGCCGAGGTCGACACCCGCGCGGGGGCGCTTCAACCGGCGGATACGCCGGTGGTCGCGGCAGACGAGCTCGCCGAGCTGCGCCGCCAGCTCGACGCCGCCCGCGCCGCCGCGGCGGCGCTCGCGCCGCTGCGCGAGCAGGTGATCGCGCTCGACGCCGAACTCGCCCGCGCCGCCACCGCTTGCGAGCAGGCGCGCGCGCAGTCCGTCGAGGCGGCGAGCGCGGCGCGCTCGGCGCAACACGTCGCCGACGAGCGGCGTGCCGGCGTGCCCGAAGCCTTGCGCACGCCCGCCGCGCTGCAGGCAGCGCTCGCTGGCGCGCAGGCGACGCGCGAGCGCCTCGATCGGGCCTTGCAGCAGGCGCACAGCGCCCACGGCGAAGCGGCCAGCCGCGCGGCGGGTCTGCGCGCGCAGCACGCCACGCTGGGCGAGGCCGTGCAGGCGGCCGGGGCGCGGGTCGACGAGGCGCTTGCGCAGTTCGGGATTGCATTGCAGGCAGCGGGCTTCTGGTCGGCGGGCGTTGATGCAGGTATCGGAAGTGAGGCCTTCGAGGAAGGCGATGCTGCGGCGGTGAGCCTGTCTTCGTTCGCGGGCAAGCCCGCGCCCACCGGGGGCGAGCGGGCCGATCGTGAGCTCGCGCAGGCCGAGGCGGCGTGGCGCGCGGCGCTGATCCCCGCCGAGCGCATCGCCGCGCTCGAAGCCACCATCCGCGACGCCGACCATCGCCGCGCCGCCGCCCGCGAACGCGCTGAGCGCGCCACGCTTGCCATCGCCGACCTCACCCGCCCCGACCTCGCCGCGCTCGACGCCCGCACCGCCACTGCCCGCGCCGCCGTCGAGGCCGTGCTGGCCCGCCTCGCCTACGCCCGCGGCGCGCTCGCCACGCTCGGCGAAACCCTCGCCCGCCTCGACGACATCGCCCGCCAATCCGGCGCCATCGAGGCCGAATACCGCGTCGTCGGCCATCTCGCCGACATCGCCAACGGCGCCAACGGCCGCAACCTCACCTTCCAGCGCTACGTGCTCGCCGCGCTGCTCGACGACGTGCTGCGCGCCGCCTCGCTGCGCCTGGCGGCGATGAGCCGCGGCCGCTACGAGCTCCAGCGCCGCGAGGATCTCGCCGATGCCCGCCGCGCCGGCGGTCTCGACCTCGAGGTCTTCGACGAATACACCGGCCGCACTCGCCCGGCGAGCACGCTGTCCGGCGGCGAAGGCTTCATGGCCTCGCTGTCGCTTGCGCTCGGGCTGTCCGACGTCGTCCAGGCCTACGCCGGCGGCGTGCAGCTCGACACCCTGTTCATTGACGAAGGCTTCGGCAGCCTCGACCCCGAGTCGCTCGACATGGCGATGAAGGCGCTCATCGACCTGCAGCAGCGCGGCCGCACCGTGGGCGTGATCTCGCACGTCGAGGAGATGAAGCAGCAGATCGACGTGGCGATCGAGGTGGTGCAGGGGGTGCGGGGGAGCCGGGTGAGGGTGCGGGCGTGAAGACCGACACAAGCCCATGGCATGCCAGCACGTCTGCGCGCTAGAATGCCGTCTTCTATCTTTTTGGCATAACCTGGAGTCCGACGCCATGCCTCGCAAATCCGCCCTCCGTAAAGTCGCTGCCGCTGTCGTGCTGCTCGGCGGCGTCGCCCTCATGTCCGGCTGCGCCACCGAACAATCGCGCACGCTCGAAGTCGCCAAGGTCGCTTCTGCCGGTACCACGTACAACGGTCCGCGCAGCCTCATCGCGGTGGGCAAGTTCGACAACCGCTCGAGCTTCATGCGCGGCATCTTCACCGACGGCGTCGATCGCCTCGGCAGCCAGGCCAAGACCATCCTGATCACCCACCTGCAGCAGACCGGCCGCTTCAACGTGCTCGACCGCGACAACATGCCGGAGATCAAGCAGGAGGCGGCGCTCGCCAAGTCGGCGCAGAACATCAAGGGCGCCACCTTCGTCATCACCGGCGACGTCACCGAGTTCGGCCGCAAGGAAACCGGCGACCGCCAGCTGTTCGGCATCCTCGGCCGCGGCAAGTCGCAGGTCGCCTATGCCAAGGTCAATCTCAACGTGGTCAACGTCGAGACCTCGGAGGTCGTCTATTCGACCCAGGGCGCCGGCGAATACAGCCTCGACAACCGCGAGGTGATCGGCTTCGGCGGCACCGCGAGCTACGACTCCACGCTCAACGGCAAGGTGCTCGACCTCGCCATGCGCGAGGCGGTCAATCGCCTGGTCGAGGGCATCGAGTCCGGCGCCTGGCAGCCGGGTCGCTGATCCACCCGAACCGGAACATCGACGATGAAGCGTTCCTCCCTTTCACGGCTGGCGGCCGGCGTGCCGCTCGCCGCCACTTTGCTGCTCACCGGCTGCGCCACCGGGCCCGGGCCGCTCTACTACTGGGGCGACTACCAGCCGGCGCTCTACGGGCACTTCACCAAGGAGACCGGGCCGCAGGAGCAGATCGCCAGCCTGGAAGCCGGCCTGGAGAAGGCGCGTGCCGCCGGCAAGCCGGTGCCGCCCGGATACAACGCCCACCTCGGCCTGCTCTACGCCGAGGGCGAGCAGACCGACCAGATGCTGAAGTACTTCGAGGCCGAGAAGGCGCTCTACCCCGAGAGCGCGTCCTACATGGACTTCCTGCTGGCCAAGTTCAAGCGCGCGCAATGAGGCGAACGACGATGCGATTCCGAATCCCCTCCCTCTGCCTTTCGCGCGCCGGGCTGGCCGTCGCTGCGGTCGCGGCCCTGGTCGCCACCGGCTGCGCCACGCCCACGCCCTACGACTACAGCGCCTTCAAGCAGAGCCGCCCGACCTCGATCCTGGTCCTGCCGCCGCTCAACAGCTCGCCCGACGTCGCCGCCACCTACAGCATGCTGGCGCAGGTCACCCAGCCACTGGCGGAGTCCGGCTACTACGTGCTGCCGGTCAGCCTGGTGGACGAGACCTTCCGCCAGAACGGGCTCTACAACCCGCCGGAGATGCACGAGGTCGGGCTGCAGAAGCTGCGCGAGATCTTCGGCGCCGACGCCGCGCTCTACATCAACATCAAGCAGTACGGCACCAGCTACGCCGTGCTCGCGAGCGAGAGCCGCGTCACCGCCGAGGCGAAGCTCATCGACCTGCGCAGCGAGCAGCTGCTGTGGCAGGGCGAGGCCACCGCCTCCAGCGCCGAAGGCCGCAGCTCGAGCGGCGGGCTGGTCGGCCTGCTGGTGCAGGCGGTGGTCGCGCAGATCGTCGAGAGCGTGACCAACCAGTCGCATCCCGTCGCCGGCATCACCAGCACCCGGCTGCTGGCGGCGGGGCGGCCGAACGGCATCCTGTACGGGCCGCGTTCGCCGAATTACCAGAAGGATGGCACGGCTGGGCGCTGACGCGAGGAGGGCTGATGCGTGCGGCTTTCGAACAAGACCAGATGTCGAGGAGGCCGAGTGATGCCTTTCGCGAGGCCGCACTCGAAGCATGGGCGCATCACGTGGGCACCGGCCTGCATGTGACCCGCGCCGAGGCGGATGCCTGGCTGGCTGAGCTGGAAGCCGGCAATGACGTCGAGCCGCCTCGAGCCCACCGCTGATGCCTCGCCCGCTCTGGTCGTCGACGAGATGAACCAACGGATCGCCGCACCGACCCAGGTGACGCAGGGGAGCAGGGTGCGCGTGCGCACGTCTTGATCAATGTGCGGGCAAGTAGGCCAGCTCAAGACGACTGCTTGCCGCGAGCAGTCGCTTATCACGCGTCCAGAGCTTGGCGCCGGGCGTAAGCCGGGTTGCAGCCAGGAGACCCACATCGACGTAGCCGATCCCGAGGCCGAAGAGTGTGTGCGCCTCGATGAAGCACAAGATCTCATCATCCGTCGCGACCTGCGCTCTGGGCAGTTGGCGCATTGCGTCCAGGATGGCACTGCGGTTGTTCAGGTTGCCGAGGGCGAGTTCTCCCACGACTGACGGGTGCGAGAGCACTCCGCTGTGGTCGAGTAGCGCGCAGAGGTGTTCGTCGCCCGCGCGCAGGTGATCGATCCAGATCGAGGTATCGACCAGGATCATGCTCAAGGCGCCGTTTGGCGCCGCGGGACATCCCGGAGCTGCGGTTCGGAGCCGCCGAGCAGGCTGAGGCGTTTTGCGCTTTCACGTTGTATCAGCGCGCGCAAGGCCTCGCGAACCAGTTGGGTCTTCTCCGTCATGCCGGTGAGGGCTTGTGCCTTGGCAAGCAAGTCGTCGTCGAGCGCGAGAGTGGTACGCATGGGAGCCTCCTGTACGTGCGCACCAAATATAGCATCATGAGATGCGGATTTTGATGCCTTTTCAGACTCAGGAGCCTATCTCCCCAGCGCCCGCGCGTGATGCCGCAGGTGATCCTCGATGAAGCTGGCGATGAAGTAATAGCTGTGGTCGTAGCCCGGCTGCAGCCGTAGCGTCAGCGGGTGGCCGGCGGTTGCAGCGGCGGCTTGCAGAGCCTCGGGCTTGAGCTGCTCGGCGAGGAAGCCGTCGGCTTCGCCCTGGTCGACCAGCAGCGGCAGGCGTTCGCGGGCCTGTGCGATCAACTCGCACGCATCCCACTCGCGCCACTGCGCGCGGTCCTCGCCGAGGTAGCGCGAGAAGGCCTTTTCGCCCCAGGGGCAGTGCATCGGATTGACGATCGGCGCAAAGGCCGACATCGAGCGGTAGCGCCCCGGGTTGCGCAGCGCGCACACCAGCGCACCGTGGCCGCCCATGGAGTGGCCGCTGATGCCGCGGCGGTCGGAGGCGGGGAAGTTGGCCTCGACCAGCGCGGGGAGTTCCTCGACCACGTAGTCGTGCATGCGGTAGTGGCGCGACCAGGGGGCCTGCGTGGCATTGACATAGAAGCCGGCGCCGTGGCCGAAGTCCCAGGCACCGTCGGGGTCGCCCGGTACGTCGGCGCCGCGCGGGCTGGTGTCGGGGGCGACGATGACGAGGCCGAGCTCGGCCGCCATGCGCTGCGCGCCGGCCTTCTGCATGAAGTTCTCGTCGGTGCAGGTGAGCCCGGACAGCCAGTACAGCACCGGAAGGCGGGCGCCCGGCTGTTCGGCCTGCGGCGGCAGGTAGACCGCGAACACCATGTCGCAGCCGAGCACCTTCGAGTGGTGGCGGACGCGCTTGTGCCAGCCGCCGAAGCTCTTCTGGGTGCTGAGGATTTCCAGGCTCACCGTCGTTTCTCCCCGATCAGAAATGAATCACCGTGCGGATGCTCTTGCCCTCGTGCATCAGGTCGAAGGCCTGGTTGATGTCCTCGAGCGGCATGTTGTGGGTGATGAAGGTGTCGAGCGGGATCTCGCCCTTCTGCGCTTTCTGCACGTAGCTCGGCAGTTCGGTGCGGCCCTTGACGCCGCCGAAGGCGCTGCCGCGCCACACCCGGCCGGTAACGAGCTGGAAGGGGCGGGTGCTGATCTCCTGCCCCGCGCCGGCCACGCCGATGATGGTCGACTCGCCCCAGCCCTTGTGGCAGCACTCGAGCGCGGCGCGCATCAGCTTGACGTTGCCCACGCACTCGAAGGAGTAATCCACGCCGCCGTCGGTCAGCTCGACGATCACGTCCTGGATCGGCTTGTCGTAGTCCTTCGGATTGACGAAGTCGGTCGCGCCCAGCTCGCGGGCGATGTCGAACTTGGCGGGGTTGATGTCGACCGCGATGATGCGCCCGGCCTTGGCCATCTTGGCGCCGATGATCGCCGCCAGGCCGATGCCGCCGAGGCCGAAGATGGCCACGCTGGCGCCTTCTTCCACCTTGGCGGTGTTGAGCACCGCGCCGATGCCGGTGGTGACGCCGCAGCCGAGCAGGCAGACCTTGTCCAGCGGTGCGTCCTTGGGGATCTTGGCGAGCGAGATCTCTGGCACCACGGTGTATTCCGAGAAGGTCGAGGTGCCCATGTAGTGGTAGATCGGCTGGCCCTGGTACGAGAAGCGGGTGGTGCCGTCGGGCATCAGGCCCTTGCCCTGGGTGGCGCGCACGGCCTGGCACAGGTTGGTCTTGCCCGACTTGCAGAACTTGCACTCGCGGCATTCGGCCGTGTACAGCGGGATCACGTGGTCGCCGACCGCGAGCGAGGTTACGCCTTCGCCCACCGCCTCGACGATGCCGCCGCCCTCGTGGCCGAGGATGGACGGGAAGATGCCCTCGGGGTCGTCACCCGACAGCGTGAAGGCGTCGGTATGGCACACGCCGGTGGCGACGATGCGCACGAGCACTTCGCCCTTCTTCGGCGGTTCGACATCCACTTCGACGATCTGCAGGGGCTGGTTGGCGGCAAAGGCGACCGCGGCACGGGACTTGATGGTCATGGCGGGAATCCTGGAGGCAAGCGGGCGCAGGGCCCGCGACCCTGAAAGTATCCGTATGCGGCTAAATCCGATAAATGGATAATTTCAGATTTCAGTATTCCTAGTGCTGGAATAGTCGGCCATCCCCTTCCGTCTTGTCAGGAGTACCCAATTCTGAACCGCCTCGAAATGCTGCGCATCTTCTGCACCGCCGCCGAGTCGCGCAACTTCAAGGAAGCCGCCACCCGCCTGGGCGTTTCGCCGCAGGCGGTGACGCGCGCGGTGAAGGAGCTGGAAGACCACGTTGGCGAGCTGCTCTTCCATCGCAACACCCGCCACAACCGCATCACCGAATCCGGCGAGCAGCTCGCGGCGCGCGCGCGGCTGAGCCTGCAGGGCGTGGACGCGATCTTCCAGGGCGCCGAGCAGGCGCACGCCAGTGAGCTCGCCGGCCTGGTGCGCATCACCGCGCCGCGGGCGCTCGGCCGTCACGGGCTGATGCGGGTGCTGGGCGAGCTGTGCGCGCAGCATCCCGGGCTGCAGCTCGACCTGCGCTCCTCCGACCAGTTCGCCGACGTGGTCGATGAGCAGATCGACATCGGCATCCGCGTCGGCGTGCTGCGCGACAGCCGCTTCGTCGCGCGCGCGGTGTCGAGCGTGTCCTTCCACATCGTCGCCGCGCCCGAGCTGCTTGCGCGCTGCGGCGCGCCGAAGACGCTGCAGGATCTGGCCGAGCGCCCGACGACGGTCGCCATCGACCCCAACACCGGGCGGCCGTGGGCGTGGTTCCTCGCCGGCGGCCAGCAGTGGCTGCCGCGCGCGCCCACCTTCGCCACCGACGACACCGGCGCCGAGGCCGAGGCGGTGCTCGCCGGCGTCGGCTTCGGCCAGCTCACCGCCTACCTGGCCGCGCCGCACCTGCGCGCGGGCCGGCTGGTCGAGGTCCTGCCCGAGCTGGCGCCCGAGCCGTGGAGCCTGTCGGTGTACCGCCCGCAGCGCGGCCCGGTGGCGGCGCGGATACGGCTGGTGTTCGACCGGCTGGTGGCGTATTTCGGCGAGGGCGGGCGGTTTCCGTAGTCGGGGCTGCGAGTGTCAGGCGGCAGCTGATGCAGTTCGCGCTGCCACCTTCGCCCGCGCCGCGTGCAGCTTCCGGTAGCTGTCGATCAGTCGCTGGTGTCGATCCAGCCCTTCGAGCTTGATGCTCGTCGGCGTCAGGCCGTGGAAGCGCACGCTGCCGTCCACCGAGCCCAGCACCGCGTCCATGCGCGCGTTGCCGAACATGCGGCGGAAGTTGGCGACGTAGTCGTCCAGCGCCAGCTCGTCGTCCAGCACCACCTCCAGCACCACGTTCAGGGCCTGGTAGAACAGCACGCGCTCGACCGTGTTCTCGTTGTATTGCAGGAAGGCCTCGACGCGCTCCTTCGCCTCCTCGAACTGCTGCAGGGCGAGGTGGATCAGCAGCTTCAGTTCCAGAATCGTGAGCTGGCCCCACACCGTGTTCTCGTCGAACTCGATGCCGATCAGCGTGATGATGTCGGTGTAATCGTCGAGTTCGCTCTCTTCCAGGCGGTCGAGCAAGGCCTCCAGCGCGTCGTCGTCGAGGCGGTGCAGGTTGAGGATGTCGTCGCGGAAGCGTAGCGCCTTGTTGGTGTTGTCCCAGATCAGGTCGTCGACCTGATAGACCTCGGAATAGCCCGGCACCAGGATGCGGCAGGCGATGGCGCCGAGCTGGTCGTGCACCGCCATGTAGGCCTCCTTGCCCATGTCGGCGAGGATGTCGAACAGGGTCGCGGCCTCGTCGGCGTTGGAATTCTCGCCGTGACCGGAGAAATCCCACTCGACGAATTCGTGATCGGCGCGCGCGCTGAAGAAGCGCCACGACACCACGCCGCTGGAATCGATGAAGTGCTCGACGTAGTTGTGCGGGTCGGTGACGACGGCGGTCTCGAAGGTGGGCGGCGGCAGGTCGTTCAGGCCCTCGAAGCTGCGCCCCTGCAGCAGTTCGGTCAGGCTGCGCTCGAGCGCCACCTCCATGCTCGGGTGCGCGCCGAACGACACGAACACCCCGCCCGTGCGCGGGTTCATCAGGGTGACGCACATCACCGGATACACCCCGCCCAGCGACGCATCCTTCACCAGCACCGGAAAGCCCTGGCGCTCCAGCTCCTCGATGCCGGCGACGATGCCGGGATACTTCGCCAGCACCTCGGCCGGCACGTCGGGCAGCGCGATCTCGCCCTCGATGATCTCGCGCTTCACCGCACGCTCGAAAATCTCCGACAGGCATTGCACCTGGGCCTCGGCCAGCGTGTTGCCGGCGCTCATGCCGTTGCTGAGGAAGAGGTTGTCGGTGAGGTTGGTCGGGAAATACACCACCGCGCCGTCCGACTGGCGCACATAGGGCAGCGCGCAGATGCCGCGCTCCGTGTTGCCCGAGTTGGTGTCGTACAGATGCGAGGCGCGCAGCTCGCCCTCGGGGTCGTAGATCGCCCGGCAGTAGTCGTCGAGCAGTCCGGCCGGCAGCGCATCCTTGCGGCCGGGCTTGAACCAGCGCTCGTTCGGGTAATGCACGAAGGGCGCGTTGGCGATGTCCTCGCCCCAGAACTGGTCGTTGTAGAAGTGGTTGAAATTGAGCCGCTCGATGTATTCGCCCAGGGCGGAGGCCAGCGCGCTCTCCTTGGTCGCGCCCTTGCCATTGGTGAAGCACATCGGCGAATGCGCGTCGCGGATGTGCAGCGACCACACGTTGGGCACCAGATTGCGCCACGACGCGATCTCGATCTTGATGCCCAGGTCCGCCAGCACCTTCGACATGTTGGCGATCGTCTGCTCCAGCGGCAGATCCTTGCCGAGGATGTAGGTGTGGGCGTCCGGATCCGGATTCAGCGTCAGCAGGGCCTGGGCATCGGCGTCCAGGTTCTCCACCTCTTCGATCACGAACGCCGGCCCGGTCTGCACCACCTTCTTCACGGTGCAGCGGTCGATCGAGCGCAGGATGCCCTGACGATCCTTGTCGGAGATGTCGGCCGGCAGCTCGATCTGGATCTTGAAGATCTGCTTGTAGCGGTTCTCCGGATCGACGATGTTGTTCTGCGACAGGCGGATGTTGTCGGTGGGGATGTTGCGCGTGTCGCAGTACAGCTTCACGAAGTAGGCCGCGCACAGCGCCGACGACGCCAGGAAGTAATCGAACGGGCCGGGCGCCGAGCCGTCGCCCTTGTAGCGGATGGGCTGATCGGCGATGACCGTGAAGTCGTCGAACTTGGCTTCGAGACGAAGCTTGTCGAGGAAGTTGACCTTGATTTCCATGGGGGAGGCTGAAGCGGCGCGCTGAGTGAAGTGGGCGCGATTATCGCCGGTTTCCCCGCGGATGAACGGCGCTTCTCGTAAGTCGGCTGCAACGATCGACTAAGCGACGCTGCTACGGCTCCGGGGTGACCGGGATGTCATGCGTCAAGCTCGGCTGCAAAGCGCAGGCGGTTTCCATCCGGGTCCGTGACCACCATTTCTCTCGTGCCCCACGGCGTGTTGTCTGGCCCCTCAACTCGAGAGACGCCTTTCTCACGCATGGAGACAGCGAGTTGGTCTACGTCAGGCACCTTGAAATAGACGGCCCCGCCGACCTGGCAATCGCCCGCGTGCTCCGTGAGAAAGATCGTTTGCCCTTCTCGCGTAAGTTGGAAGAACCACGGATAGCCCGGTCCAAATTGATGCTTCCAATCGACGGCGAAGCCCAGTCCGTCGACGTAGAAAGCCAGGCTGCTCGCGGCACTGGTAATGCGCAATTGCGGAATGACCGTCTGGCTCATTCTACGACCTGCTTGTGAGGATCATGGCTATGTTCTGGGGCGGATAAACCTACGGGATAGGATCGATCTGTGGTTCTCTAATCCCTCACGGGCTGGGTTCGACCCGTTGCCGCCGTCGAGCTTTTAGGAAAGCTGTCGTTCAACGTGCTAATAGGCCGTGCCGGAAGCAGGTCCTGGAACGGTGCAGCCTGAGCGAGTGGTTGGGCGCCGAGCGCATCAACACCACGGCTTCAACCTTTAGAACCGAAGTTGGGGATGCTTCTCACGCACCTTTTGAAGAACTCGGTTCAAGAAACAATCGACCAAGCCGAAGAGGCTGATCGTGACTTCAGGAAAGCGATCCGTCGATACCTTGATGTACGTGGCGATCAGGTTCGACTCCGATGCTAGGAAGATTCGTCGATGATCGGCGTGCACGTGTCCGATAGAGAATGTCTGCATGTGCATGAGCGCGTTCAAGGCATTCCGATAGTTCGTTTCCCAGATTCCGGGGTCGCCTTCCGAGATTTTTACGATCCTCACGTCGATTGGTCCAAACTCCTCGTCCATCAAGCCGCAAAACTCGTTCACCTTTCTGGCGTGGAAGCCGAACTCGAGCAGATCTGGAACGATGGCTTCGTTCCATTGCACACTCCACTCGCCAGGAAATACCGCGCCAGTAAACGCAACGAGGCGAAGCGCACGAAGCCTTGCCTGGGTGATGTGAATTTCAATGAGCCTATTAGCGCTGCTCATGAGAGTCTGCGGGGTCAGTTCTTTCACCTGCTCATTCATCCCTGACTGGTTTCGACCCATTGCTGCCGATGGGTTTGAGGAGCCTCGCCGCTCAAGGGCAAATCTCACCGGCAGCAATTGAGCACAGCGAACTTCCGTCCCATGGAGTGCCTTGTCAGCGGGATCTTGCTGGCTAAAGGCCGACTGCTTTTTGAATATGAAATGTAGCCAACTCTTTTAAAGTAAATGAATTATTGCCCTTTAGTGCTTCCTCAAGATCAGAATTTTTCACAAACCAATCATCATCAAGTGGATAGAAGGTCTTAACATACTCTGCTCCTGGTTCAATAACTGCCCGCGCTTTGCGGTCTCTGAAGTCGGTTAAAAGCACCTCATATAAATCCTTGCTTATTCTTCTCGTTTTCTGCAAACGAATTGCATTTGCCGGCTCATATAATACCCTGTCCCTGCTAGGATTCCTTTTCTGTTCACCACCTTTTGCATAGTACCAATACTCTTTTACCTTTCTTTCTTGATTGGCAATCCCATATCTGATAGCAAGTGACTCATTCCCATGCTTGCCAATTTTGTATGTATATGGCGTGACTTGTTGATCGGCATCTCGGTGACGTTGACGCTCAAGCTCCTCTCTTCGCCTCTCAGCCTCTTCTAATTCCTTTTTTGCTCTCGCCTCAGCCTCGTCTCGGTCTTTTTCCCTTCGATACCTCTCTGCATCTTTCGCTCTTCTTTCCAAATAAGCTTGCTTCGCCTCGGGATTAAATGCATGATAAACACTCCGACCAACAACGTATATGATTGAAAGGCCGGCAACAGGCAGAATAAAATATAAAAATATAATATTCAGCGCAACGCCGATCCATTTAAGCGCCGAGCCTATTACCCCAAGAATCAAAATAGAAACCATGAGCTGCCACATTACTTTCTGCTCATTGTGTGAACGATCACCGCTTTCTCCTGTATTTTCCCAGTTGCGGGGTCAGATCTTCCTTTTTTAGTCGGTACGCGAGAAGCATACCTGATGCAATTTGTGGATGTCCGCCTACGGGCGCCAACCCTCACCGTCGCCTTCTGGCTGAATGTGCGAGTCCATCCTAAACGGCCCCAGCCCCTCTTACCTTCCTCGCCCGAATGTAGAAAACCTTCCTGGTGCTACCCGTCCCGGCCATGATGAAAGCATCTAACTCCAAGGTGAGAGGCGACTCCAGCGCGTAGCGCGGAGGGGGCTTGCAGGCCGTCCCCACTACCGCAGTGTTAGGACTTCTTGCGCTTGGAACGGGCGCCAGCACGAGCCTTGAACTCCTCGTAACGGTCAGAAAGATCGTAGATATACTCGACGATTGCATTTACAAAGGTTTGGAGGTCTTCAGTGTCGTCCCTAGAGATGCTTATGTCTTCGGGGTGTGCTGCGAGGTTGCGAAAGGCTTGAAGTTGTTGGCTCCAATCGTACAGGCGATCATCAATCATTTTCATATCATGAAGCTTCTTGATGCCCTCGCCTAGCATGACCTTTTTCTTGTTTTTGGCCGGAGGTGCGCCAGCAGCGGCGGGAGTAGTCGTTTCCGCCCTTGGCTCAAGTATGTCTCGACAGAGCGCTTCAAGAGCCCGACCCAACATGACACAGGCCGCGATATTCGCTCCGGCCTGCATTGAACGATCTGCTTCGTTGAGTGAGTCCTTTACGACACGAGGAATCCGGTAGCTCGAAAAGACCTTTGGCGGTTTCGGATATATGCGTACGACGTCACTCCAGCGATCTTCATCCGAGTCGTAGTTCTCGAACGAGATTTGCTGGGTTTCTCCCGCAAGGATGGAACGGCAGCTCGGGCAAATGCCGACGAGCACTTTGTACGCGAAGGGCTCACACGTGTAGTCTTCAAAGCCACTTTGTTCAGCGCGGCCTGTTTCGGTCGCCGCGACCTTGGCCTTGCACCACGGGCAATCAATGATGAACTCTTTCGTGACAGGGGGCGCCATTGGAAGTCCTAACGTGTTTTAGCCTGCAACGCTGCTGACTGGCCTGTGAGAGTGGGGCTCAACTCCAATAAATCCAGCGCCCGCAAAATTCTGCCCTATAGCGATCTTTTTCGGCGCCGATTTAGAAACGTACCCAAATCCGCGACTAAATCCTCCGGGTGATCAGAGGCGTTCCCAAGGATCTACAAGATTGAAATCTGAACGGGTAGAGTGTAACAGCCACGGACAGCTATTGGCCGGACCCTGCTACAGGTAATGAGTGTCGGACGGCTGCTGTCCAACCAAGACTGCTGGGACGGCCGAACCAGCTCCTTGACTTCAGCCTGCTCAAGAAACGCCAGGGCGCTCATTTCTAACGTGACGTCCATCGTGGCTGACAGGGTCGAACGTGAAAACATGCTCCCGTGGCGCATCGATGCACCGGCCCAGTACGCGCCTTGGATCGCTCGGTACGCCCTCTCCCAGATGGACATCGGCTCCGCAGATCGGACAGGCCGCCTGATAACGAACCAGGCGAAGAACTTCCCCCGACCTTGTGCGTTTGCGTTCGAGTTGCGTCGGAAGCTCGTCGTCCGTCAGCCATTCTTCCGGTAGCGCGGTGATCCTGTCGAGGCGCGCGTGGTAGATGGGGCGCCATTCCTGCCACCAGAATTTTCCGATCACCACGATGCCGAGTAGATAGGCGAGGTTTTGCGTTTCGATCGGGCGGTTGCGTAGAACCAGATCGACAAAGAAGACGACGCTGAGCAAGAGGATGAAGATCGCTGGTGTCATCACTCGCCAGCGAAGGAGCGCGTGGCGTGTTGAGCCCACCTCGATCTCGCCTGCTGAGAAGAGCCAGCGTCGCCACGGACCGCTGAGCCGTATCGAGTCCGCATTCCTGGGTGCATAGCGAACCGGGCCGCTTGCCCCCGCATCCTCCTCTTCGTCTTCGCGCTGATCAGCCAAGGCTCCCTCGGGCTTCCGGACGACGATCCCCGTCGACGCCGTGATACCGCGCCCACCGCCAGGAAAACGCTCCATGTCGAGCAACACCCCATCCTGATTTTCACTCCGCAGGAAAGTCCGGGCGTCGTCCCTTCGCTTCATCCACCACGTTCTGACGTTTCTCCACTCGAACTCATCCACTCCTGCCGCGTCGCGAAGCTCAGCGTCAGTGAAGCGCCTCAGATCTCCCGAGCGAGAAACCTTCTTGAGCGACTCGTCGACCAAGGCGCGAACGACCAGCCATGACGTGGACATTGAGTGGTCATGCTCCAACCACTTCCTTATCGCCAGCAGCTCATTCTCTCCTGCAAACACCGTTCCCCCCGGTTTTCCGTGGTTTTGCGCGGCGTCCGGATCGATGCTGGTGTCGCATTCAGCAACGGGAGCAGATGAAATGGCGATGGCGGACAGGTTGGATTTCGGCATGTTGGCAACGGGAATGATGGTCGGTATCAACGAGGTGGCGAACGGGCTCGAATGCGGATGCGTGTGTGCGGCGTGTCGCGCGCCGCTCATCGCCCGTCAGGGCGCGATTCGCCGCTGGCACTTCTCCCACGCGCCGGGGTTCGTGGCCTGCGAGACCGGTGCCGAAACCGCATTGCATCGGATGGCAAAGCAGATCATAGCCCAATGGGATGATGTAACCCTTCCGCCACTTGAGGTCCGAGTATCCCAGCGCAGTGTAACCGGACAAACCCTCGCCCGCGACGTAACGATTCCCGGAACGCGTTTCGTCGCTGAAAAAGGCGTCATTGAGGCGCGGTGCGACGGATTTGTTCCTGATGTCTTGCTACACGGCCCGAAGGGGGAGTTGCTCGCCATCGAGGTGTGCGTCACTCACAAGGTCAGTCGCGCGAAACAGCAACGCGTCGCCGAACATGCGCTGCCGATGATCCAGTTTTCGATCGACCTGGCGGATGACTCGAGTGCCGAAGCAGCGGAGTTGGAGCAACGCCTGCGCGAATCGACCCCCGAGTGGATCTTTCATCCCAAGGAGGCGGAGCTGCGGCTTCAGCTGGAAGCCGAGGTCGAGGCTGCATTACATCAATTGCAGGATGAGCAGAAAGCAAGACAAGAAGAGCTTCAGCCAATGTTGTCCGACGGCACGACCGATCTCTTTACGGAGGTCGATCGTCGCCGAGGTGACTCGTCCCCCTTGAGGGCTCAGACAGGGCCTGATCAGTTCGAGGTTCTCGGCTGTCAGGTCGTCGTCAATGTCGCCACCACCGCAGGAGTCTGGGCCTGCACAGCGAGTCTGCCGCTGCAGGAGCAGATTCTGCATCAGATTACAGCCGACGCGGGTGACCACGGTCTGCGCGTGACCGCGCCCATACACACCACAAGTCACGGCATCGTCATTGTCGCCGGGGCTGCAGTCCGAAGTTGGGCCAGCGGGCTCGCGCGTCGGCTCTGTAAGGCATTTCCCGACAACGTCACACCAGAGGAGCTTGAATCATGAAGGAAGCCGCATCGGAATGGCTGTTGGTATTGCAGTGCTCGGCCCGGCTGCAGTTCACGCTCGGTCTCGGCACTGCGCTCGCCGGCTGCGTCTGGCTTATGTGTTGGCTACTGATCGCGAAGCATGCGGGTTCGGCAAACCCTATAACGGACGCGGTAATCGGGGCATTGGGAGCGTATCACTGGATATTGCCCTTGCTGGTGATTTTTCAGACCATCGGTCTGGTCAGCAAAGACTATGAAAAGGAAAAGCGGCGCGTACTCCGATGGTGATTCAAGCGATGGTTAAACATGCCCCGACTACCGGCGCCCGGAATCCACTTAGCGGGCGCAAAGGTCCGAACTGGCTGAATAGTTGAAGGCCTGCGCGGGGAAGATCCTCGCCAACAACGCGTGGGGGCTACCTCGCAGTATCTGATAGACACCGGCCCGACTACTATCCCCGGCTGGAGCAGGCCCACATTATCTTTTCAAGCTCAGTTCGAGCGCATCGGCAACGGATTCAGTGATGATCCTTCGGCGACTGAAGGTCGGCCAATGGTGTCGCTCGATTCCGCTCTGCGATATGCGAGAGGAATGACCGGTTGCCGAAATCCCCAACTCACCCTAACGACCCAATGCGGCCATCCAGCCCTGCACGACCTGAGCGGCAAGTCTCCGGGCGGAGCGGCCATCGAAGGGACCGCGACGAATTGCAGGTCGTCGGCCTCACCTGACGCTGGCCTGATAGGTGACGTCGGGCCGCCGCCGGTCACCTGCCGTTCAGCCGTCAGCGAACGGCAGCCTTTCCATGCTGCGAACTGGAAATCCGACCCAACGGCGACATCGAGCATTGAAGAGAGCGGCCGTTCACACAGGAGTTACGCATCCTCTAATTTGTCTTCTAATCAAATGGGGAAAATGCATTGAAGGGCGGCATAAAATATACCGTGCATCGATCGGTCATTTTGGAATAATTATGATTATGATCATTCTAACAGCGGGGTAAATTGAAGCCATTCCAAGGGAGATCACTGGGAGGCCGATCAATAACCACACTACGTGGTAACTCCCGGAGCCCGGCTGGAAAAACATCAAACCCCACAATGCAATCGGATAAAATGGAATAAATACACAAACTACTGAACCAATAATAGCGATTAAAACTGCACCAAAAAACTCGCCCGCAAAAATTGCATAGAAAAACGATCCAATTAATGCTGCGATATAAAAAGGCAATATAGTGAAACTGGAGATGTATAAGCTTACTGCGTTGAAAAGCGCATCGTACCAATCAAGGCTGTCCTTCCTTATAATTTTGGAAAAGTCTAAGCCAAGTTCGAGTTGGAATATACCCGATGCCACATTAAAAACATTTGAGACCTGGACATATTGATCCAGACTGGAGTTTGAGATTCGCCAGGTAAATCCAAAATAAACAATAAAAGCGACTACAGCAAAGAGAAGGACGCCCGGCACGTATTTGAGAGTATTAAATTTTGCTTTTCTTGTGTGATCGGCGTTCATTAATGGCTCCACTTGTGTTTTTGCGAACTAATTTTATTTAATGCACGCATGCGAACGGAAGTCTTGTTTGCGCACCCACGGAATCCATGCTAAAAAATTGATGTAACTGGAAAATCCTGCATCCGAGCCCTTCATCTAACCGCAACCGCAACCGCGGCGGCTCGGTAAAGATTAATTTGAGTCACTGCGCCCAGAGGGAATCGGACGCGTGCAGGCCTTGAGCACCAACAGGCGGTTGTACCAGTTTACCGGGGTGGATAAGCGTAATCCTACTCAGCGCCGGGGTGGGAGACCACGGGCAACCACATCTGCAACATGCTGCAGCACCCGTGGCCATTGATCCTGCGGATGGCCACGCTGGGACGCGGCCTTCCAGTCTTCACCGTAAGATGAGAGCCAAAGCACTTCGGCGCGTTCAGCCGCAATAAGTCGAGCGCTCATCGTTACTCCAAGTTGGTAGTACTGCATTTTCGGATCGTAAATACTGGGAGGCCGGGTTCTTTCAGAGGTAAGGGAGTTGATGCTCACTAATATGATTGCTGGAACATTGAGTACCCGACCAACCCTGGCGATGGTTTCTTCAGTAACGCCCGATGCCTGCAGCCGTTGTTCGCGAATCACTTTCTCGATATCGGAGCGCGCCGCCAGCGCATATCCGTTCGCCAGAATCTGCCTCATGAATGCATCTTCGATCAACCTGATCGTACCCGGCTGCAGACGGCCGCCCGACAGATCTTCTATGTAAACTCCAATTGTCGGATAACTGGCCGGGTTAAACATTCTGGCGGTCGTAACGGTCGGCATCGGCAGTGATCTCGAAGTGACGGGGCCGGTTGAAACACAGCCGGCAAGCAGAAGCGCCATTATGGCTACGATAAATCTTGTATAGGGACGCATGTCTGGATCTCCTTTAGGGCAGTGTGACACTAAGCGGCACCGATGCCGCATACGAGTCCAGATCGAACCGCGAGATATCCGCCAAGACAGCATTGAGCGCTGAAGCGGCATGGATATCGTGTTGAGAGTATTTGATGGTCGGCCGTGTTAATGCCCCCTCTGCGACAAGTGGCTCGAGAGCGAGAGACATTCCCGCCATTTGAAGCCGCCGCGCGGCGGCGGCCGCCACGCTGCGTGTGCTGGGAGAAAAGCTGATGATGGCCTGTTTGCCTTTCAGTTCGCGAGTCCATTCCGGTCTAAGCTCAACGGCGGAGGCAGGAGCCGAGCGCATGAGAGCCTCCACTGCAGCCCGCTCCTGCGCGATGTATGCTGCTCGTGCATCTGCCGCAGATGGGGTCGCTTGCTTGGGCGGTCGGCGTTCGGCGGGACGGACGGGCTGTACGAGTGCGCCGAGCGGTGCGCTTTCGGTAAGCTGAGCAGGCTGTGCCAGTGTGCTGGGTAGTGGAGTGCGGACAGTTTCGCGAGAGGCGGCCGAACGCGTCTCGCGGTCTTCAAGGCCTTTACAATAGGTCTCACGTAATTCCCGAGTTACCGGAATCAATTGTTGACCTGTCTGTGGACTCGGGCCAGATTTGGTAAAGAGTTTCGGTTGTCCCCGGGAGTCTCTCTCCGTCCAGTAGAGCGGCTCGCCATCAGGACCGAAGAATGCGGTGTTCCAGCATTCTGCAGCGGTCTCGATGCTGACGACGTTCGGTATAAGCACCGACGTGCTGATGAATCGGGTGGCGGTCGCGTCTATCGACTCCACGACCCGCGTAGCCGTCGCGGCAACTTGGGGGAGGGCGTTCGCGGCGAAGGCCATGCCAACGGTGACGACCACTACCGACACTGCACGCGTGCGGACAGCGGTGATGTTCGGAGCCTGGCCGTTTGCCAAGTAGAGTACGCTCAGGAACAGACTGGCAACCATTACGACCAATACGCCAGCGGGACTCATTGGCACCACGAGAAACAGCAGAGCTAGCCCAAATAGCCATGTTAAGACCCCAAGAGCGTAGCGAAAGACTACACCTACAGGCTGCAACTGAGAAAAGGTCGCCGCGATGACCAGTATCGGGAACGAGAGAAGCGTCAGAACCCCAAGCGAAAGGGCGGCGCAAATCAGGGCGAAAGGGACTGCGCGACTGTATCCCATGGAAATCCCAACGCCGGCAAAGGCGATGGCCATGAGTAGGACAACGCCCGTTCGGATAAACCATACACGCAACCAGGCGAGATATTCCCGGGCCTCTGCCATTGAGCAAGCAGCAGCGCGTGTCGTCCAGTCCTTCGCGGGCGTGAATAATAAAGCCAGCAGCCCGGGCATTTCAGCCATCCAGGACACCGGTTTTTCAGGCTGAGACGCGCCGTCCTTGTTGCCTTGCATTTTTCTTGCTCCTCCCAGAGAAACCACGGGGCGTCAGCCAGGGCAGTCGCACCGATTTGTGCATAAAACATTCGAATAAATCTTAAAGTTTCAGGACCTTGCGAGACCTCTGTTCACAATGTCATAAATTGTGTAGTTTCCTACCTTTTTGGGCATCCCATGAAGGCAGGAAACGTCATGCCGCTGACGCAGGTGTTCGTCTCGATTTCCGACCCGCGCAGCGCGCGGCACAAACGCCACGACTTGGCCGAGTTGCTGACCGTGGCGGTGTGCGCGGTGCTCTCGGGAGTGGACGACTTCGTCGACATCGAACTGTGGGGCGAGGCCAAGATCGACTGGTTGCGAGGCTTCATGAAGCTTGAGCATGGCATCCCTTCTCACGACACGATCGGACGTGTGTTCGGGATGATCGCGCCGGACGAGTTCGAGTCCGCGTTTCGGCGCTGGGTGGGCATGGTGGTGCCGGCGCTGGCCGGGGATACGGTCGTGGCGATCGATGGAAAGACCAGCAGGCGCTCGGGCGGCAAGAACAAGACCGATGCCAGTCCGTTGCACCTGGTCAGCGCGTTCGCGGCTGGCATGGGCGTCGTGCTGGGCCAGACGGCGACCGCCGAGAAGTCGAACGAGATCACCGCGATTCCCGAACTGCTCGCCAAACTGGCGATCGAGGGCTGCGTAGTGACGATCGACGCGATGGGCACCCAGACGAAGATCGCACGCACGATCCGTGAGCGCGGCGCGCATTACGTGCTGTGCGTGAAGGAGAACCATCCGAACCTGCACGACTCGATCCTGTTTGCCGGCATTGATCCGCGAGGGCCGCTAACGCCGAGCTCGACCCACGAGACCACGAGACCACGATCAAGGACCACGGTCGCATCGAAATCCGTCGATGCCGCGCCTACGCGACGACAGATCGACTCTACAAGTCGGAAGATTGGCAGGATCTGGCCAGCTTCGCGGTCGTCGAGCGCATCCGCACCGTGGGCGATCACACCAGCACCGAGCGCGTCTTCTACATCAGCAGCCTGCCCGCCGACGCCGAGCGTATCGCGCGGGCCGTACGCAGTCACTGGGAGATCGAGAATCGGCTTCACTGGTGTCTGGATGTGCAGTTCAACGAGGATCAGTCACGGGTGCGCAGCGGCTACGCCGCCAACAATCTCGCCATCGTTCGCCACATCGTGATGAACCTGCTGCGGCTCAACACGACGCGCAAGGCGAGCATCAAGTCCAAGCGCATGCTAGCTGCGACGATCGATGAGTTTCGCGCCGAGTTGCTTGGCGTTATGACATGAAGGTGCGATTCCTCTGGTCGAAAAAGACTTTCTCTCGCTCACTTCAAGCGTTCAAGCATCATTCCTTGATGCTCGATTGCTGCTGACGTAGCACGCCAATTTTATACATTCGTCTTTCGTGAAAAACCGTGCCGTAGGCGAGTACTGCTTGATCATTCTCCTCGGCAATATAGAACGTCGGTGCTTCGGGGATCTGTGCCGGAAGCGCTTGCTTGCCGTTGTCGAGGATCGACTTGGCTGCTCGGAGGATGTAGTCAGCGATTTCTATCATTCATACGGCCTATTTCTTATTGGGGCTAGCGTCGCACGGCGCGCCGTATCTTTCAAGGCTGAACGGATCGTGTCCCGGGACGTGGTGTAAGAAGCGTCAGCAGAAGCGGTCGGCGGGTCTTCGTCTCCGGTTTGGCAGGAGCGCATGTCAGGCTGCAACCGCAGGCAGGCCGACACTGACAATAGAAGACGCGCAAGCAGTTCGCAGCTGGTCGTAGGGTTATGACACGGGACGTCGCTTACTGTCCGGTACGTCTAGCATCTCTGCTCGTACCGAGCCACCTTGCGATCGCCGCCTCGGTTGTCTTGTCCAGGATCATCTGCTCCCTGAGGCAGAGCGACCTGAGGTTGTCGGCTGTCTTCATCGCGAGGGTTTCGGCATCGTCCTGCCCCTCGCCGAAAACATGACCACGCATGAGCAGACCGCGTAGAACCCAGTTGACGTCGAGGCGGCTTCCCCCGTGCCCGCGCTCTCGCAGACCATCGCGAACCCGCTTGCCGGTTTCCTTGAGATCGAAGGGGTACGCGCGGGTGTCCTGCTCGATGATCGAAAATAGCGCGCGGTAGTCGTTTGGCCTGAGCAGGGGCGCGTCGGAGACCTCATGGATCTGGGTGGCGACGACGAAGATGTCCCGATCGTTACCCCAGTCGGTGGTGCCGTTCCCGTTTCGAGTGCGTGCTTCGGGCCGGGTTGGGTCGTAGATCACCCCGCCTGCGCTGGTCCAATCGAAGCACAGTGGCGCGAGATCGAGACCTTCGACGTATTTTCGGAAGCTGCCCTTGCCGTTCCAGTCCGCTGCGATGGTGCTGAACTGCTCTGTGAGGTGCTTGGCGAGGCGACTGCAGGGGACGACGGTGGAGGATCGCGCGACCTCCTTTCGTATGGCCTCGATCACGCCGTCGGTATCTCGGTCATGCGGTTTTGCACTGGTGACGGGTGTTGCGGTCGGGGCGGTGTGGCGGCGTGGATCGTAGATGACGCCCCCTCCCGCCGTGGTGAAACGAACCGACTCGGCGTCCCAAGATTCGATGAGTCCTCGAAAGCTCCCATGTCCCGCCCAGGTCGATGCGTCCATTCCCTCAAGGGTGTCCAAGATGTGCGCGGCAACCTTCGCCATGGGCACGGCGACCGCAGACTCTCGAACCGCCTCCTCCACGAGCACTCGCGCGGCGGCTGACAAGGTGCTGGCATCCGATGCTGGCTTCGGCGGGGCCGCAACGGATTCCGTGATCGATGGCTCGTCCTCGTCCTTGAAACCAAGGGCGTTGCGGACGAACTCATCCTGATCGATCAGAAGGTCGGCAGACGCGCGATACGCCGCTGATGGAAAGCCGATCGCCAGCACCGTCGTGCGACGATCCCATCGCCTCAGCTTGCGCAGAACAGGCGTGAAGTCCGCGTCTGCCGAGAAGACGATGAACTCGTCGTAATGGGTCTCGTGTTGGAGGAGGTCGATGATGTCGAGCACCATGTGGATGTCGGTGCTCGTCTTGCCTTCGCTCGTCAGCGCGGGACAGTCGATGATTTCGAACCCGGCGAGGTTGAACGACGGCCTAAAGCGCTGGTAGGCCTGCGGGTTCAGGTAGCAGCGCCTGACCAGGACGCGCCGACGGGCACCCTCGGGTGTGTGATCAGGCAGCTCGAGCTCGGCGATGATCCAGTTCATCCACTCCAGAGGCTGGCGGGCGAAGCGGTCAGCGATGGTTTGGTCGAGTTTGCGGAGGCCGGAGTAGACGTTGTCGAAATCGACGAAGAGAGCGCTTTTCAAGTTTGTAGATCGCTGTGGCGGCGGGCCGGTCTGGTCATGGGGCGACCGGCCCGTATGTTGTTCGGATTCGAGCGAAGGTTCGCAGAAAAAAGGGCAAGGCAGTCTGAAGCTTAGATAGGGTTGAGGGCGTGAGCTCGGCGGCGCCGTTCATCATGACGGATAAGATACCCCAGGCCTTGTCCGACCGAGGCGCTGTCGGAACCCCAGTGGAGATCTTGTCGAATCAAGACGTTGCCCGCCTTGCGAGTCACCAGAGAGGCAGTCCGGAGCGCTTCGCGCGGAGGCTGACCGAAGCGATCGCTGCGAAACCTGACGCGGACCGTCTCAGGCCGACCCTGAACCGCCGGTCGCTGAGGCAAAGTCTTGGGGCTCCTTCCCGGGCGAACCCGCCGTTCACGATCCTTTACGTTCTCCAGCAGGCTACTACCCAACTTTGACCATCGAACGGCTTTAGCCGCACTCAGTCATCAACGGAGTGTCATGGCGCTGACAGCGCACGGTAGTTCTTCCCGGTTGAGCGCAACAGCAGTCCTAGTGCGACGGCGACGAGAAGAATCGACGATGGTTCGGGAATCGGCTGAGAACTGGGAGCGAAGCTGCCGCGGTAGTCACTTCCAGATCTCGACACGATGGTGTAAGGCACCGACTGGCCATTCAAAGTGACTTCGGCGATCCCATCCCAATAAATCGAGTTCCCTGCGTCGAAAAGCATGTCGGCGTAACCTCCAGAGTCCGCAGCTTGCAGGCCCACGGCGGCGTTGACCACGGCCTGCGTTCGCATGCCAAGATCGAAGCCCACGCCGAACGCGAAGGCCAATCCGTACCGGGCCCGGGCCTCGTAGCTGCCGGGCGCGACCTCGACGAGATTGACGCCTGAACAGGAGATGCCTGGATCGACGAAGTTGCCCCTGTATATGAGGCAAGAGCCACCCTGTGTCTGGATACTGCCGAATGCATAGGAATCCCAGTAGTTCCAGAAGCTGACCGTGCCGGTGTTGGAGGCGTTGGTCCCACGCACGGCTTCATCAAAGGCTGAGTCGAAGGTCAGCAGAACGTCGAACCAGAGCACACCCGCATCGCCGGCCGTGGCAGCGGTGCTGGTGATCGTTAGGTTGTCGATGTATGACGCCATGGCCGACGCCGTCGAGTTGCGGCCACCCGCCAACGCACCGGGTTGGATGTCCCAGTCCACGGTGGCGTTGGCGACGACCTTCCCGAATCCGTATCCGGCCTCTGCTCGGGCGTGTGCGGACTCGACGAAACCCTGCCCCGAAAGCTGATCCTGGTCCTCCGCGAACGGATAGGTGGGGTCCGCCGTCACCGCGACGCTGGCCGCTTGGGCCGTATGCATTACCACCGCCGCCACGCCAGCCAACGCGAGCCGGGCCGCCTGACGCACCACATTTAGTCCACGCATGGCAAACCTCCAACGGAGCAAGAGCCGCACTTTGCAGCGTAATAAGAATTAGCCGCATTTTTGGAAGCAAATCGCGGACCAGAAAGGTAATTCATTGAATTCGTGGTGGTTACTCTTATCCCTAGGGCATCCTATGTAAAAAATACCGACACACCATCTCCCTGACTCAGTCGAGTGGCACCAAGGTCACCTTTCGGCGCGCCATCACTCGGGCTTGTCAGCCAAGCGCAATGCGCGGCTTGCACGCAATGAACGCCAAGTCTGAGATCGCGGAATGGTGCGGCGGGGAAGTGATCGCCAGTTTGTGGAGCGAAGCATCGAGACAACTTAGCTCCGTCTTCCGATTCACCATCCAAGCTGCACGCCCGAACTTGGGCCAAACCGCTTGGTCGGAAAACCCGTTTGTGCAACGTGAAGGAGCGCCTTTGGAGGCGCGACAAGACTCTCGGCGCTCGACCTAGGTTCGCTGACTGTAAGAAAATCCGACACGAGACTTGCTCTCGCGCCCAGTCGAGACGCGCTTCTCCGTTCGACGGCACTTCCGCAGGTAGGAAGAGAGCCGCCGCTCGCTGCCGGAGTAGTGATGGTCCGCTTCTGGCCGAACTGAGACTGTCAGCACCACTCCTGTCCGGGAGCGGGGAAGAAGCGACTACGGCTGTCCCGAGCCGACACAAATCTGAAGTCGCGCATGGCATGAGCATCGATTACTTCGGGGGCAAGGCCTTTACCGTCAGCAGTGCGTCCTTCGCTATCTGGATGCGCAAGGGGAGGTCCGTCGCGTCGCGGGTAGCAAGGTTCAGTGCAAACACCCAAACGTCGTCATTTGCTTCGACATAGCCAACGTACCAGCCCACCGAGTGGGTGCTGCCGGCGACGCTTGGACCTTGCGTCGACCACGAAGAATTGGTGCTGGCGAGATGACTCTTTCATCTTGCGAAAGGACTCGTGCACCACTGTTGCCCGCAGGGCACGCCATCATTGTTGCCGTCCATCTGGACATTGGGGCAGTTGCGAAGGAAGAACGTGGCTTCAGCACAGGACGTCATCTGGGAACAATGGGTGCGTCCGTCGCAGGCGTAGGCCTGCGAGGAGGCCTGAACGTCTGTCATCGCGGAGCTTGCCGACGACGGCGCCGCACGGCGGTTGTATTCACCATAGCCATACGCCACCAATCCCATCACGACGAGCAGCGGAATGACCCGTGCGAAGAAGCCAGGGCGTTCATTACGGCGGTCGGAGGCCGGTCTGCGGGACGGTGCAGGAGACGGACGGCTGACGGTTCGACGCTCTGGACAGGCGAGGTTCTTCGCCCGCTTCTTTCCGTTGCTGTCGGTTTCAATCTCGAAGGTGAGCTTTTCTCCGAGCGTAGGGCGTACCCCGTCCTTGGGAAACGTGGAGATATGGACAAAGATCTCCTGGCCGCCCAGGGTCGGCGTGATGAATCCGAAGCCCCGGTCGTCATTCCACTTGGAGAGCGTGCCTTCGATGCGCATACGAGATGTCCAGTGCTGTTCCGTGGCGACGGTTCGTCCGCGCAACATCGGGACGCCGGCGAACATGCGGTGCAGATTGCTGTTTGGGGGCAGAGACGACGCGCGCGGGAAAAACGAGAAAGCAAAAGCCGCTCCCGATGACAAAGCGGCGTGATTCGATCCCGCTATTGCCTAGCGCTAGGCGGACAGCATACCGGCTGAAGCGGAGGGCCGCCAGCTGCAGTCCGCGTGAAAGGACCATCGTGTCTTGCGTGCTAGCGATGTCCGAATCGCGGCGCTCGTTTTTCGAGGAAAGCGCGAAGGCCTTCGCGAAAATCCTGTTCGGAGAAGCACGCGTGGAACAGGCTGCGCTCGAGTGCAAGCCCTGCCTCGAGCTGGACCTGTGCCTGATTGACCGAGGCCTTGATCCTGCAGGCAACGGGGTTCGAGTACGACGCCACCTGCCGGGCGATGGACATTGCAGTGGTTTCAAGCGCTTCGTCGGCAACCACGCGTGACACCAGGCCGGCGGCAAGCGCTTCATCTGCGCTCAAGGCGAGCCCGGTGAGCAGGAGGTCCATCGCGAGGTGCTTGCCGACGACGCGCGCCAGTCTCTGCGTTCCGCCAGCACCCGGCATGGCCGCGAGCGTGATCTCGGGATGACTGAATCGCGCGGAAGCTGCGGCGACAACGATGTCGCACATCTCCACCAGCTCGCAGCCGCCCCCCGCCGCCAGCCCTCTCACGGCGACGATCAAGGGCTTCCGGATCTGGCTTGGTGCCGAAACGCATCCGGTGAATCCCGTCGCCTCCGCCTGTTCAGCGCTCATGTCCAGCATCTCCCGGATATCGGCTCCGGCAGAGAAGTGCCTCAATGACGAGGAGATGAGAATCGAGCGCACGTCGTCGCGTGCGTCCAGGGCGAGAAGTGACGCGTCTATCTCTTTGCAGAACTGCACGTCCAGCGCATTCAGCGCGTCCGCGCGATTGAGCTGCAGATGGCCGACGCCATCTGCACATTCAACGACCACCGACGTCATCATTCCTGCCTCCGTCGTTCGTACCGACAAGAATTGTGATCCGGGCTTGTCCACGCAGGATGCGAGGCCTGCGGCCGCCTCTCTGGTAGCAAACGCCGACAAGGACATGCGATGAAGAGCCGGTTCGGCATGATCGTGCTCCGTCCGTTGGCCGGCTAGCTTATTGCGGCGCAGAACTTCGCCATCGAAACCGCCAATCACAACGTCAGCCCGGACAGCCTGAAGGGTCAGCGCGCCGTCAAGCATGGATCCTGATGCGCTTGCTCCTCACTTTTCTCGCCGTGTGTCCCTGCATCATGCGCCCGTCGCACGTGTAGCGGTCGGACAGACGATGTCGTTCAAGGAATCATGGGTCAGGCCAGCTCGATGCGGAGATTCTTGCCGAGCGCCTTCGCTGCACTGGTAAGCGTTGTCAGTGTGAGGCTGGTGTCGGTCTCATCCAGCAACCGATTGAGCGCCGCGCGGCTGGTGTGCATCTTCGCGGCAAGGGCGGTTTTGGTCAGGTGCTGCGCCTTCATTTCCTGCGCGATCTGCCAGGCCACGACACGCTTGATGGCCACAGCGGTGGTTTCCTCGAGCATGGCCTCTTCAGCCAGGAAGTCATCAAAACGGCTACCAATGTGGGTGTTCATGCGCCACTCCTCAGTTGTTGCAAACGACGCTTGGCCACATCCAGATCGTCGGCTGGTGTGGCCTGGGATCTCTTGATGAAGGCATGAAGCAAGATCATCGTATGGCCGATCACGGTGAATAGCACCCGTGCAATTCTGTCTGCGAGGTGAATGCGGATCTCCCACAGGTCCTTTGCCAGCTTCCGCACCAAGGGCATTCCCAGCGGCCAACCGAACTGCACGGTCTTGATGTCTTCGCCAATCGTGCGGCGTTCTGTGGCGGGTAGCGCTCTCAGCCACTCGCGAACCGGCTCGTTACCGCTTCCGGTAGCGAAAAAACGAACGTCCAGGATGGGGCTCTTCATGGTCTTTGAAATGTACCAGGATTGATACGTTCAGCCAAATGCCCTGTCCCCACGCGTGCCTCGGGGCACGATCTGAGTGCTGGAGGACAGGTTGTCATCGCAGCTCTGCCGATCAATCGGTGCAGGCTGGTCGGCCGTTCAGGCCGAGTTGCAGCCAGGCGTTGTCAGGCTCGGCCGGTGACTGCAAGTTCTCGAATTGGATCACTGCGTGGAAGCGCGCATCTGCAGCGTCGCCCGGCATCTCGGAAACTTCACACACCCCCAGAATCGCCCACGCTTGCTGTCACGCGCAGCCATCTTTACGCCACAGGACGGGCAGGTGGGCGTCGTCCAGTCGCCCGTGGTTGCAAAGTCGAGCAGTTGTTGGCGCAGGGCCTCGGGCAAG
Organism: Thauera sp. JM12B12; assembly: GCF_039614725.1. NCBI lineage: Bacteria > Pseudomonadati > Pseudomonadota > Betaproteobacteria > Rhodocyclales > Zoogloeaceae > Thauera > Thauera sp. JM12B12. The sequence goes on from NZ_CP154859.1 coordinate 273,014, forward strand.
CGCTCGAGCATCGCGAGGAAAAGTTTGCCGTCGAGCAGGGTGATCCGGTTCTCGGTGGCGAAGGCGCGAGCCTCGTCGGTGAAGCCGTTCGGCGCCATGAAGAAGGCCTTTTCAACGCGCTCGTGGGCCATCACGCCCCGCAGTTCCCGCACCGGCTTGACGCCGACGGCCTGGTTCCAGGCCTTGCACTGGACGACCGCCGTGCAGCGCTGGGGATCGGCGTCGTCCTGGAACAGGCGGATGTCTACGCCGCCGTCCGCGCCGAGCCGGGTGGTTTCGGCCCGGATGCCTTTCACACGATAGAACTCGCAGCACAGATCTTCGAAGCGCTTCCACTCGATGCGGTCGATGAGTTCGCGCGACCAGGCGGTCGGACGAGCCGCGGGCGCTGCGGCGTTGGTTGGGCTTACGAATGATGTCGCAAGCGGTGCCTTGTCGAGTTCCGACAACGAGGCCTCGGTTGCGCGAACCGCTGGCTGTATCGGGCGGCTTGCGGGCGGGCGGGGCGGGGCTGTGGGTGCCTGCAGGTTCTGCGCGAAGAAGCGGATCAGCGAGATGCTGCCGAAGAGGACGGCCATCAGCGAGGCCAGCGGCACGAAAACCAGCACCAGGCCGCTGAGCACGCGGCTGCTACCGAACAGGGCGGGGATGATCACGGTGGCGGCGAGGAAGCACACGGCCGCCATCGCGGCAGAGACCTTCCAGTCGGACGTGGTGGCGATCTCGAACAGGCCCGGATCGCGGCGGGATTTTCGGTAACGGCGGGACATGCCCCGATTATGCTTGCCGTGAATCCAGACGGCATGCCCGAAGCAATGACGTTCGCGAACTACGTCTCGAACAAAGCTCGAGAATGCTGGTGCATCGCGAAGCGCTCGACTACCGCGGCCGCCGCGCCCGCCGCCTCTCACTCCACGATCGGCGTCCCCTTCTGCGATGACACGAAGATGATCGCCTCCGTGAGCGCCAGCACGTCGTGCTCCTCGCCCGCCTCGGTGAACAGGTAGTCCCCCGCCAGCAGATCCTGCTCCGCGATGCGCACGCTGCCGGCGAGCACCAGCACTTCCTCGGTGCCCTGGTGGCTATGGCGCGGGAAGCGGCTGCCGGCCGCGAGGCGGACCACCGAGGAACGTCCGCCGGCGTCGTTGTTGCGGAACAGGCTGCGGTCGATGCCCGGGAAACCGGACGGCGTCCATTCGCGTTCGCTGCTTCGCTTGACCAGCATGGCGGCCTCCTCGCGGTTGAAGTGCTGACTCGGCATCCGCCACAAGCGCGATGCCGAGCCATTTCACATTAGCAGTTCGGCAGTGCTGCCGCGCCCGCCATCTGCCTCAGCGCATCTCGAACGCCTCGCGCCGGAAGCTCAGCCGCCGTCCCCACAGCCGCGCCAGCCCGGCCTTGAGCTGGTCGCCGAAGCCGCGCGGGCCGCAGAACCAGACTTCCGCGCGCTGGCCGTCGGTGGTCGTGGCGGCGAGGTGCTCGGGCGTCAGGTCGTCGCCGGCGGCGCGGTCGTGGATGTGCAGGCGCACGCTCGGCAGCTCGGCGCACAGGCTGCGCAGGCGTTCGACGAAGGGGTCGTGCGCCGCGCCGCGGGTGCTGTAGTGCAGCTCCACCGCCGGGGCCGCGGCGGGGTCGGCGCGCAGCGCGTCGAGCCAGGCCAGGAAGGGCGTCACGCCGATGCCGCCGGCGATCCAGATCTGGCGCGCCTTGTGGTCCTGGCGGCCGAGCACGAAGCGGCCGTAGGGGCCTTCGATGGTCACCGCCTGGCCGACCGCGACGCGGCTGGCGAGCTGGCGGGTGTAGTCGCCCAGGGCCTTGATCTGGAAGGTGAGGCTGCGGTCGCCGTGGTCGGCGCTGGCAATGGTGAAGGGATGCGCGCCCTCGAAGCGCTCGAGGCCGACGAAGGCGAACTGCCCGGCCTGGTGGCCGCGCCAGGCGCCGTCGAGCCGGCACACGATCTCGGTAACGTCGGGGGCGGGTGAGGACACGGCGGTGACCACGCCCTGCACCTTGCGGTCATGGCCGATGCGGCCGGTCAGCGCGATCAGCGAGGCCACCGTGCCGCCGGCGAGCAGCAGCGCGAGCAGCACACCGACCGGCTGCGTCCAGTAGTCGGGCGGCGCCAGCACGGCGGCGTGGAAGGCGAGCAGCAGGTAGAACGCCGGCATCGCGCGGTGCAGGTGGCGCCAGAACTTGTAGGGGAAGCGCTTCCACAGGCTGAGCACGACCATCGCCAGCACCAGGTAGATGGCGAATTCGCCGAGCTCCTCGCCGGCGTCGCGCAGCATCTCGTAGAGGCCGCCGAACTCGTCGTGCGCCGGCCGCCCGGCCTTGCCGTAGAGCGACTTGATGACGTCGTCCGACATCTCGATCAGCCAGTGCAGCGCGGCGAACACCGCGGCGGCGATGCCGGCCCACTTGTGCAGCCGGAAGATGCGGTCCATGCCGCCGAGCGGGCGCTCGAGCACGGTGGGGCGGGTGGCGAGCATCATCGCCAGCGACATCAGGCCGATGGCGAGCAGGCCGCTGAGGTACAGGCCCTGTTCGCGGATCAGCCAGGGCAGGGAGGCGGTGCCGCCGTCGAGGGCGGCGACGTTGAGGCCCCAGGCCGCGGCGATCAGGGCGATGAAGGCGGCGAGGGCGGGCAGGGTAGAGAGGGCGGGGATCATGGCGCGGGCTCCCGGCGTTGCAGATTGGAGGGTGTCAGGCGAGGGCGGCAGACGCGTATGTGGCGGCCGCGCGGCGAAAGGGGGCCGGCGCTGGTGCCGGCCCCTCGGCAGTGCTTACTTGCTGCGCTTGACTTCGGTCTTTAGGACGTTGCCGGTGACCGGATCGACATCCAGCTCCACGCGCTGCCCTTGCGGGTCGGTGGCCTTGACCTCGTACTTGTTCTTGTCGCGCTCGATCTCGCGGAAGTCGGTGTAGCCGGCGCCTTCGAGCTTGGTCTGCACGTCCTTCAGGCTCATCCAGTTGGATTGGGCCGCGGGGGCTGTCGCGGTGGCCGGGGTCGTCGTGGCGGGGGCGTTCTGGGCGAACGCGGGGACGATGGCGGCGCCGGCGCCGATGAGTCCGCCGGTGAGGGCCAGGGTGGCGATGAGGGTGGTGGCACGCATGATGGCATCTCCTTGCTTGGGTGGGCGGTCCTGTCTTGACCGTGATGCCATGCTGCGCCCCGCTGCCTGAATCGATGCTGAAGGCGCCGTTCACCGGGCGTTCATCTTTGCAGCAATGGCGAACGGGCAGATTCTGGCGATTGCTGTGGCGGCGTGGGTGCGGCGGCGGCCGCCGTGTGGCTTCAGCCCGGCAGGCGCCGGTAGCGCGCCAGGCGCACGTCCACCGTCATCGTCAGCGCCGTAAGCGCCGCCGCGCGGGCGCGGCCTTCGGCGCTGGCACGGTAGAGGTGGGGCGTCATCGCCAGCAGGTCGGCGATGGCGGCGGCGCCATCCACGTGGATCTGGAAGCGCAGGCTGTCGCTGCCGAGGTGCTCGAAGCCGGGCGGCGCCTCGCGTGCGGCAGGGCGTTCGGGCTTGAGCGTGGGGTAGATGACTTCGCGCAGCTCGCGCAGGTGATCGGGGCCGGCGTCGACCTGCAGCAGCACGCCGCCGGCGCGCAGCACGCGGGCGAACTCGGGATAGACCGGAAAGCCGAACATGCACAGCACGCGGTCGAGCGTGGCTGGCAGCACCGGCAGGCCGGCGTTGCTGCCGACGATCCAGGTGGTGCTCGCCTGGGCATTAGCGCCGGCCTGGCCGCGGGCGTCCTGAAGATCCCGCTTCGCCGCCGCCTGCACCGCCCATTTCGAGATGTCCAGGCCGGCGAGCGCGAGCGGGCGCGCTTCGGCCGCCGCGGCGGCGGCGAGCTGGCGCAGGTAATAGCCCTCGCCGCAGCCGGCGTCGAGGCAGGCGAGGGCGCAGCCCGGCGCGGCGTCGGCGAGCACCGCCTGCGCCACCGCGGCGGCGATCGGCCTGTAGTGCCCGGCCTCGAGGAAGCGCCGGCGCGCGGCAACCATCTCCTTGCTGTCGCCGGGGTCGCGCGAGCGCTTGTTCTGCACCGGCAGCAGGTTCACATAGCCCTGCGCGGCGAGGTCGAAGCAGTGCCCGTCGGCGCAGCGCAGGCTGCCGCCCTGGCGCTCCAGCGGCGCGCCGTCGAGCGGACAGGCGAGCGCGGTGAAGGGCGCACGGTGCGTGCTCAGGCCTTCGCGGCCGTCTTTCGCCAGCATGGGGGCGACCACGGCCTGGTCCTGGATCTGCGCGCGGTTCTCGACACGCGGCGGGGTGTCGGTGAGACGGTTCTCGGTGCTCATGGGGCCTTCGTGTCGATCGTCAGCGCCTCTTCAGGACGGCTTCAGTACGCCCTGATGCTGCCTCACCAGCCGGTCCAGGGTGCTGACCAGGTTGCGGCCCGTCTCTGCCGCCTGGATTTCGTCCTTCGAATCGAGGATCTTCGCGCCGTCGAATCGCATCTCGTCCTCGATACCGGCAAAGGCCATGGCCCATTCACCGAAGCTGCGCGCTTCGATCGGCTCGAACTGCAGCACGGTCACCTGGCCGTGGCGCTCGTCCATCTGGATGGTTTCGAACAGGTCTTCCAGCGCATCCTGCGGGCCTTCGATCACCTGGCAGAAATAGCCACCCGAATACAGCAACGCACCCGTTATCCCGAGTGCCGGGTTGTTCCTGTGGGAGCTTGCAAGGATGGATCTGATCTCGGCCTCGATCTCTTCACGGTTGCCCTTGACGGTGTTCTTGCTGAGGTAGGCCAATCTGTAGAGCGCACCCATCATCATGATCCGGGAACAAAGTTCTTGATGTAGTCGGGAATCTCGCTGGCAGGCCGGGCTCTGGAATACAAGAAGCCCTGGACGAGCTTGGCGCCCATCTGTCGGACTTCGTCGAGCTGTTGCCGGGTTTCGACGCCCTCGGCTATGGCCGCAATGTCGAACGTCCCTGACAGGGCGAGGATCGCCTGGATCAGCTTGCGGCTTCGCATCGCCTTGGCGGGATCTTCCGATTCGAGATCCTTGAGGAAGGAGCGATCGAGCTTCATGTAGTCGAGCGGCAGCTCATGAAGCTGGGTCAGGCACGAATAGCCCTTGCCGAAATCATCGAGTGCGATCCTGCAGCCCATGTCCTTCAGCCGCTGAAGGGTTTCGCTCATCGTGTCGACGAAGGCGCTGGATTCGGTGATCTCGAGCTTGACCAACGCGGGGTCGAGCTTCGTCTGATCGAGCGCCCGGGAGACGGTATCGAGCAGGATCGCGGGCTCGATGAACTGGCATGCACTGATGTTGATGCTGACCCCGACCGCCTGGCCATCGGCGCGGGGGGGCCAGGTCGCCGCGTCGGCAATGGCCTTCTGGATGACCCAGCTCCCCAGTATGTGCATGACCTGGATCTGCTCGGCCAGTGGGATGAACAGATCCGGGCGGACGGGACCATTCGTGGGGTGCGACCAGCGCATCAGGGCTTCGAATGCGTAGAGCTGACCGGTGTCGCAGTCGATGATGGGCTGGTAATGAATCTGGAACTCGTCGTTTGCCAGCGCACGATGAAGATCGGCATGGTTATGGACGATCGAGACCCTCAGGTCGTTCTCGAATCTGTGAGCCTGGCGCGCCTGCTCTTCCATCTCGGGCTTGTAAAAGCTCGCCCGCGTCTTGGTCTCCTTGGCCACCTGCAAGGCGGTCTCCGAGCCGTGGAGCAGCATGCCGGCGCTACGCAGGGAGTCGTCCATGCGTGCAACGCCGCTACGCACGCTGAGCACGATGATCTCGCCCAGGACTGCGAACGGCCGCCGCGTGAAGTCGTCGAGGCGCTCGATCGTCTCTTCGACCGCGTCGAGCCCTTCGAACAAGAGGCAGAAATGGTCGCCGTGCGTTCGGGCGATGTGCAGGGCGTTCGGAAAGGTCTTCTGCAATCGTCTGGCCGTCAGCGTGATGATGCGGTCGGCGATTTCACCGCCCAGGCTGCTGTTGATGTGGCCGAACCGGGCGATCTGGACGGAGAACAGCGTCAGGCCCCGTCGGCCCAGCGTATCGAACTCCTGCAGTGCTGCCTCCAGCCCCAGGCGGTTCAGGAGACCCGTCAGCGGGTCGCGTTGGTTTTCGGCGATGTCCATGCTTGTGTTCAAACCGGCATAAAGGCGCTCTCGCGCACGGAGCATCCTGCTGCTGCGAACGTGCGCTCAGCGCGGCTCCAAGTGGGTCCGTCCAATCTGCATCGAGTCTGGGGGCGCGCACAGTATGCTCCAAGGCTGGAAAGTTCTCATGCGGCGGGACCCACGAATCGGGTGTTTCGTAGCTTTTGTGTGCGGTCGATGACGCTGCCCTCATGGGGTTCCGCATGGCCGCATGCATCGACCTTTGTCTTCCGGGTCACCCGCGGCGAAGCGCTGCAGCTGCGGCGTCACGGGCTAACATTGCCCAGATGACCCCACAGGACCATTCCATGAACGCATCCGCAGGATTGCTCGCCCGCCTGCGCCAGCCCGGCGTGCTGCCCGGCGCGGCGGGGGGCGTGAGCGTGATCGAGACCCACATCTCTTGGGTGCTGCTGGCGGGCGAGCAGGCGTGGAAGCTGAAGAAGCCGCTCGACCTTGGTTTCCTCGATTTCAGCACGGTGGACCGCCGTCGTGCGGCCTGCGAGGCGGAGCTGCGCCTGAACCGGCGCACGGCGCCGGAGCTTTACGAGGCGGTGGTGCCGGTGTGGCGGACCGAGGCGGGTGTGAGCGTCGGCGAGCGCCCCGTCGATGCGTCCGACCCTGGCGCGGCCCCGCTCGACTACCTGGTGCGCATGCGCCGTTTCGACCAGTCCGCGCTGTTCGAGTCGCGGCTCGCCGCCGGGCAGCTCGAGCCGGCGCTGTTCGACCGCCTCGCCCGCCACGTCGCCGCCTTCCACGAGGACGCGGCGGTGGCGCGGCCGGGCGACGGCTTTGGCGACGCAGCGGCGGTGATGGCGCCGGTGCGGCAGAACTTCGCGCAGATCCGCGAACGGGTCGCCGATGCGGCGCTGCTCGCCGAGCTCGCGCACATCGAGGCCTGGGCCGAGGCGCGCTTCGCCGCGCTGGCGCCGGTGTTCGACGCGCGCCTGGCAGCGGGGCGGGTGCGCGAATGTCACGGCGACCTGCACCTGGGCAACCTGATCGTGCTCGACGGCGAGCCGCGGCTGTTCGATGCGATCGAGTTCAGCGCCGAACTGCGCTGGACGGACGTCGTCGCCGACATCGCCTTCCTGGTCATGGACCTGCAGGCGCGCGGGCGAGCGGGCAGTGCCGTGGGAGCGGGCTTGCCCGCGAATGTCGTGGACCTGCAGGCGCGCGGGCGCATGGACCTGGCCCGCCGCTTCCTCAACGCCTGGCTCGAGCGCAGCGGCGACTACGCCGGCCTGCAGCTGCTGCCCTGGTACCTCAGCTACCGCGCCATGGTGCGCGCCAAGATCGCGGCCATCCGCGCCGGCCAGGTGGAGGGCGCGGCGCGTGCCGACAGCCTGGCCGAATGTGCGCGCTATCTCGCGCTGGCGGCGGCGCAGACCCGGCCGTCCGCACCGGCGCTGCTGATCGCCAGCGGGGTGTCGGGCTCGGGCAAGACCAGCCAGTCGCAGCCGCTGGTGGAGGGCTGCGGGGTGGTGCGCGTGCGCGCCGACGTCGAGCGCAAGCGCCTGGCCGGCCTCGACGCGGAGGCGCGCAGCGGCTCGGCGCTCGGCGGCGGGCTCTACACCGCCGAGGCGAGCGCGCGCACCTATGCGCGCCTGGCTGAGCTGGCGCGCGCGGTGGTCGAGGTCGGCTACCCGGTGCTGGTCGATGCCACCTTCCTCAAGCGCACACAGCGCGCGGCCTTTGCCGAGCTGGCGGCGACGCTCGGCGTGCCCTTCGCGATCCTCGCCTTCGATGCGCCGGTCGAGACCCTGCGCGCCCGCGTGCGCCAGCGTGCCGAGGCGGGCACGGACGCTTCCGAGGCCGACGTCGCGGTGCTGGAAACGCAACTTCGCGCGCGCGAACCGTTCGAAGCGGAGGAACTCGCCTGCGTGGTGCGGATCGATACCGCCTCGACGCCGGACTGGCGCAGCGTCCTTCCGACGCTCGCGCGCCTGTGGCCGGGCGCGACGGCGGGCAAGCCGATGACCACCTAGCAGACTTCAGGATTCGATGGACACCTTGACTCATGCGCTCTCGGGCGCCCTCGTCGGCCGCGTGCTCGCGGGGCGGCGCGTACCGGCAGGCGGCGCGGACGCCGCCGCCGCGCCCGGCGCCCGGGCGACGCCGCCGGTCTGGCAGATGGTCGCCGCCGGCACCGTCGCCGCGACCTTCCCCGACCTCGACTTCGTGCTCGGCTGGATCTCCGAGCTCACCTACCTGCGTGGCCACCGCGGCGTCACCCACTCGCTGATCCTGCTGCCGCTGTGGGGCCTGCTCATCGCCTGGCTGCTGGCGCGCTTCTGGCAGCGCGGCGGGCGGGTGGCGGCGGGCTGGCGCAGCCTCTACCCGGTGGTGTGCGCGGCGATCTTCGTGCACATCCTCGGCGACCTCATCACCCAGTTCGGCACCATGATCCTGGCGCCGTTCTCGGACCAGCGCTTCGGCTGGGGCACCACCTTCATCATCGATCTGCCCTTCACCGGCATCATCCTCGTCGGCCTGCTCGCCAGCGCGCTGTGGCGCGGCAGCCGGCTACCGGCCACCGCGGCGCTGGTGCTGCTCGCCGGCTGGGTGGGCGTGCAGGCGATGGGCCGCGCCGAGGCGATCGACGCCGCGCGCGCTTACGCCGCCGCCCACGGGATCAAAGCGGTCGAGGTCGACGCCGCGCCGCGCCCGGCCTCGCCCTTCAACTGGACCGCGATCGTGTTCGACGGCGAGCGCTACCACTACGCCCACCTCAACACCCGGCGCAGCGAACCGCTCGTCGCCACCGCCGACGACAACTTCATCCGCCGCTTTTCCGCGCCCTACCTGCCGGTGGCGATGGCGCAGTGGGAGGTGCGCGAGCGCTTCGGCAACGGCAGCACGCGCGCGCTCGCCGAGCAGGTGTGGAACGCCGAGGACTTCGCCTTCTACCGCTGGTTCGCGATGTTCCCGGTGCTCGACCACGCCGGCGAGGAGGCCGACGGCCAGGTGTGCGCCAGCTTCAAGGACCTGCGCTTCCTCACCCCCGGGCGTGATCGGCAGCCCTTCATCTACGGCCTGTGCAACGCCGCCGGCGGCTGGCGCCTGTTCGAACGCGAGGCCGGCGGCCTGCGCTGGATCGATCCGCGATGACCACACCTACGGACGACATGCGCAATCCACGACCTGCGCCCGCGCCGCAGGCGGAATCGGATGCGGCCGGCGTGCACCCCGCTGCGAATGGCATAGGAACCGATGTGCTCAGCGTGGTTGGCACTGTGGGAGCGGGCACTGTGGGAGCGGGCTTGCCCGCGAACGGCGTGCCCGAAACCGCCGAGCCTCCCCGCAAACCGCCACGCTGGCGGCGCTGGGCGGTCGAGATCGGCATCTTCTTGGCCATCTTTTTCGCCATTCAGGCCTGGATGGCGCGCGATGTGCCTGCCGGCCCCGCTCCGGATTTCGCCACCGTCGCCGCCGACGGCCGCGCGCTCAGCCTCGCCGAATGGCGCGCTGCGCATCCGGGCGAGGCGGTCGGGGTGTATTTCTGGGCCGAGTGGTGCCCGATCTGTACCGCGCAGGAGGGCACGATCGACGGCGTGCAGGCCGACTACCCGGTGCTCACCGTCGCCATGCAGTCGGGTGGCGCGCCGGCAGTGGAGAAGGTGCTCGCCGATCGCGGTCTGGCCTGGGCCACAGCCATCGACGCCGACGGCCGCATCGCCCAGTCCTACGGCCTGCGTGGCGTGCCGGCCTTCGTCATCGTCGACCCGACCGGTCAGATCCGCTCGGTGTCGCTCGGATATACCACCGGCTGGGGCCTGCGCGCGCGCTTGTGGTGGGCGGGCTTGAGTTCGTGAGGACGGAAGTATGGGCGCCCCCGGATTGATCGCCGCCTTCACCGCCGGCGCCGCCACGCTCGCCGGCGGGCGGGCGCTGGTGCATTGGGGGATCCGCAAGGGCCTGGCGGCGCCGCGGGTGCCGCATCACACCGATCCGGGCGCGCATGGGCTGGCGTTCGAGACGCTGCGCATCGGTACCGAAAACGGCAAGTCGCTGCATGCGTGGTTCATCCCTGCGCCGCGGCGCGCTGCCCTTGCCGATGCCGGCGCGGCGGTGTCTGCGCCTGTGGCTCAAGACGATGCCGAGGCGCCGCCCGCGGCCGTGCCGGCAGTGGTGGTGATGCACGGCTGGGGCGGCAACGCGGCTTTGATGCTGCCGCTCGCGCGCCCGCTGCGCGAGGCCGGCTACGCGACCCTGTTCGTCGACGCGCGCTGCCACGGCGCCAGCGACGACGACAGCTTCGCCTCGCTGCCGCGCTTTGCCGAGGACGTGGAGCACGCCTTCGCCTGGCTCTCCACGCACGAGGGTGTCGACCCCGCGCGCATCGCGCTGCTCGGCCATTCGGTCGGCGCCGGCGCGGTGCTGTTCGCGGCCTCGCGCACGCCGCAGGTGGCGGCCGTGGTCAGCGTGGCGGCGTTCTCGCACCCGGCGGCGATGATGCGGCGCTGGCTGGCGGCCAAGCACATCCCGGAGAAGCCGGTCGGCCGCTACATCCTCGACTACGTGCAGAAGACCATCGGCCACCGCTTCGACGACATCGCGCCGGTGTCCACGATCGCGCGCATCCGCCGCCCGGTGCTGCTGGTGCATGGCGCGGATGACGCGGTGGTGCCGATCGACGAGGCGATGCAGATCTACGCCATGCGCGGCGACACCCCGGTCGAGCTGATGACGCTGACGGGCGACCACGAATCCTTCGCCGACCTCGAGCACCATATGGGCCGGCTGGTGGCGTTCCTGGACCGTACGCTGGCCTCACGCTGAACGAAATCAATGAATCAATGGGGTCAGACCCCATTGATTTTCAGGCGGGGGGAATCCCTGCTGGCCGCGGGGCGCCCCGGTTTGTAGAATCGGCCCTCCCCTTGCGCCGCGTCCGCCGCCGCGCGTCTCATCTCAAAACCACGAAAACGGAGACGTCTCATGCAGAAACGCCGCTTCACCGCCCTCATCGCCGGCCTCGCCGCCTCCGCCGCGCTCGGCTTCTCGCTGCCTGCCACGGCCCAGCAGTACAAGGACGAGTACAAGCTCTCCACCGTGCTCGGCGAAGCCTTCCCCTGGGGCTGGGGCGCCAAGCGCTGGGCCGACCTGGTGGCCGAGAAGACCGAGGGCCGGATCAAGATCAAGGTCTATCCGGGCACCTCGCTGGTGTCGGGCGACCAGACCAAGGAATTCACCGCGCTGCGCCAGGGCATCATCGACATGGCGGTGGGCTCGACGATCAACTGGTCGCCGCAGGTCAAGGAACTCAACCTCTTCGCGCTGCCCTTCCTGATGCCGGACCACAAGGCGATCGACGCGCTCACGCAGGGCCGCGTCGGCACGAAGATGTTCGAGATCCTCGCCGAGCGCGACGTGGTGCCGCTGGCCTGGGGCGAGAACGGTTTCCGCGAGGTCTCCAACTCGAAGAAGCCGATCCGCACGCCGGAAGATCTGAAGGGCATGAAGATGCGCGTGGTAGGCTCGCCGCTCTTCCTCGCCACCTTCAACGCGCTCGGCGCCAACCCCACGCAGATGAGCTGGGCCGACGCCCAGCCGGCGATGGCGACCGGCGCGGTCGACGGTCAGGAGAACCCGCTCGCCGTGTTCAACGCCGCCAAGCTGCACACCGTGGGCCAGAAGAACCTGACCCTGTGGGGCTACGTCGCCGACCCGCTGATCTTCGTGGTCAACAAGAACGTGTGGAACGCGTGGTCCGAGGCCGACCGCAAGGCGGTGCAGGAAGCTGCTCAGCAGGCCGCGACCGAAGAGATCGCCCGCGCCCGCGCCGGCATCTCGGCGGGCGACGACGCGCTGCTGAAGGAGATCGAGGCCAACGGCGTCACTGTGGTGCGTCTGACCGATGCCGAGCGCGACGCCTTCCGTACCGCCACCGCCGGCGTGTACAAGGAATGGGCCGAGAAGATCGGCGCCGACCTGGTGAAGCAGGCCGAGGAAGACATCGCCAAGCGTTGATCCTGCGCTATGTCCGGCTTTGCTCTCTCGGGCGGAGCCGGGCGCCTCCCGCAACCGATGCAGGTTCGTTTTCGCGGGCAAGCCCGCTCCCACGGTGCCGCGTGCGCCGCTCAGCCGTGTGGGAGCGGGCTTGCCCGCGAATGTTTTTGACCATAACCAGCCGACCCATTCCGGCGGGCCCCTTGATGCCCGCGGATGACGCGTTCCATGACTCCCGAAATCCCAGATCCCGCGCGCGCTGAACAGTCGCCCTACACGATCGAGCAGATCCTCTCCGGCATCGTCATGGGCCTGATCGTGCTGATCACCTTCGGCAACGTGCTGGCGCGCTATTTCACCTCGCAGTCCTTCGCCGCGACCGAGGAGTTCTCGATCGCGCTGCTGATCGTGCTGTCCTTCCTCGGCTCCTCGGCGGCCTTTGCCTTCGACCGCCACATCCGCGTCGATTTCTTCGTGCGCAAGCTGCCGCCGGGTTTGCGCGCGTTCGCCGACTGGCTTTCGTTTGCGGTCACTGCCAGTCTGTTCGCCTTCATCGCCTTCTACGCCGGCCGGCTCACCTGGGACCAGTACCGCTTCGAGGAGACCTCGCCCGCGCTCGGCGTGCCGCAGTGGTGGTACACGGTGTGGATGCCGGTGCTGGCGGTGGCGCTGGTGCTGCGGCTGGTGATCACGCGCATTCGGAGGCGCGCATGATCGGCTCCGTCCTCATCGGCCTCTTCCTGCTCGCGCTGGTCGCGGGCATGCCGCTCGCCACCGGCCTCGGGGTGGCGAGCATCGCGGTGCTGGCGCTCGCCGGCTTTGACCAGCTCGCGGTACCGACCAACATCTACGCCGGCATTGCCAAGTACCCGCTGCTGGCGATCCCGATGTTCATCCTTGCCGGCATGATCTTCGAGCGCTCCGGCGTCGCGGTGCGCCTGGTGCGTTTCGTCACCGCGATGGTCGGCGAATGGACCGGCTCGCTCGCGGTGGTGGCGGTACTGGTGTCGATGCTGCTCGGCGGCATCTCGGGCTCCGGCCCGGCCGATGCCGCGGCGGTGGCGGCGGTGATGCTGCCGTCGATGATCGCGCGCGGCTATCCGAAGGGCTTCTCGGCCGGCCTGATCGCCGCCTCGGGTTCGACCGCGATCGTCATCCCGCCCTCGGTGGCCTTCATCGTCTATAGCGTGATGGTGCCGGCCGCCACCGTGCCGGCGCTGTTCGCGGCGGGCCTGTTCCCGGGCATGGTGGCCGCGCTCTGCCTGCTGGTGCCGGCGATCATCATCAGCCGCAAGCATGGCTTCGGCCGCGACTACAAAGCAGAGCGCCCGCCGCTGGGCAAGAGCTTCATCGACGCGATCTGGGGGCTGCTGGCGCCGGTGATCATCCTCGGCGGCCTGCGCACCGGCATCTTCACGCCCACCGAGGCGGCGGTGGTGGCGGTGGCCTACGGCATCTTCGTCGGCATGGTGGTGTACCGCAGCATCAGCTTCGCGGGCCTGTTCCGCATCCTGGTCGAGGCCGCCGAGCTCTCCGCCGTGGTGCTGATGATCATCGGCATCGCCTCGGTGTTCGCCTGGGCGGGCAACACGCTCGGCATCTTCGATGCCGCGGCCAAGGCGCTGGTCGGGCTGCACTCCAGCGAGTGGCTGATGCTGCTGTCGATCAACCTGCTGCTGCTCGTCGCCGGCATGTTCCTCGACGCGATCTCGATCTTCCTGATCCTGCTGCCGCTGCTGGTGCCGATCGCGGTGGCGATGGGCTGGGACCTGGTGTGGTTCGGCGTGATGATGACGATCAACCTCGCCATCGGGCAGTTCACGCCACCGATGGCCATCTCGCTGATGATCACCTCGCGCATCGCCGGCATCGGCATGGAGGAGACCTTCAAGTGGGTGATCTGGCTCGTGCTGGCGATGGGCGCCGGGCTGACGCTGATGATCGTGTTCCCGCAGCTCGCGCTGTGGCTGCCGGCCAAGCTCGGCTACCTGTAGAAATCAACCGAATCAAGAGATCAATGGGGTCAGACCCCATTGATCTATTTATCTCTGATGTTCAGAGCTTGTAGGGATTGCCCTGCTCGATCTTGTAGCGGCCGCGGTAGTTGCCGTCCTCGAAGTAGCGGATTTCGCCGTCCACCTCATACAGTCGAGCGCATTGTCGCGCGCCGCCGCGCCAGGTTTTCCACTGGTTGCAATGCTGGCCGTCGGCGATGACTTCCCAGGTGCCGGTGTCGCTGCTGTTGCCGCTCTTGCCACGCATGGTGCCGTCGGGGGCGTTGTAGACCATGAAGCCGCTGCCCGACGCGGTGGTGCCGGTTGTTGTGTTGCCGGAGAGCAGGGTCTGGGCCTTGGCTGCGGCGACGGGCTGCATGCCCTTGTCGGTGAGTTCCTTCTCGGTGGAAGCGCAGGCGCCAAGCAGGAGCGCGGCTGACGCGCAGGCGAGCAGTCTGTTCATGAGAGTCTCCGTCGGGACGTTGTTGTGGTTCTTGCTGTCATACGACGTGCGTTTGCATGCCGTCTTTCTGATCTAGAGCTCCGCCATGCAAACGTCAACCCCGATGCGTGTCACCTCAGCCCGGCTGGTCGAGCAGGTCGTTGATGGCGATCTGGATGCGCTGCGCGACTCGGCTGCGGTCGAGCCCGGGGTTGCGGATGGTGCGTAGCAGCAGGCCCTCGAACAGGCTGGCGAGCACCTCGACCATGTCGCCGATCGCCGTCGGCGAGTCTTCGTGGCCGGCGCCATGGCGGATCGCGCGGATGGTCGCCGCGAGCTCGCGACGGCAGGTAGCGTCGGCCTCGCGCACGATCTGCGCCACGCGCGGGTTGCGTGCGGCCTCGGCGGCGATCTCGACCTTCAGCGCGGCGTTGATCGGGTCGAGCTGGTCGGCGACGCCTTCGGCGGCGCGCTCGATCAACGCCGCTCGCACGTTGCAGGCTGCGCGCAGTTCGGCCGTGAGGGTCAGCAGGCTCTCGAGGTCCTGCGCCACGATCGCGGCGATGATCGCTTCCTTGTTCTCGAAGTAGTGGTAGATGTGGCCGGCGCTCATGCCCGCGCTTTTCGAGATCTGTGCGATGCTGGCGCCATGAAAACCGTGCTCGCGGAAGCACTGCGCGGCGGCGTTCAGGATCTGCTGGCGGCGGGCGGTGGCGCGCGGAGCGTCGGTGGTTTGAGGGCTGGAATCCGTGATCTGCATGCTGTCCTGAGGGGGTGTGCCGGGTGCCGTTCGCGGAACGGGTGGCACCCCCCGGTGTCTTGAAATATCTTGCGATGCAGCAAACGATAACATAGAATGAGCGTTCGATCTAGAATAACCATTCTAATGAGCGGGAAATCAGGCCGCGATCACCCATCGCTCGCCGTGATTGCCGCGCTTCGCGTTCACGAGGCTCCAATGAAGATCACACCCCAACCCCGATTCAGGTCCGCTGCCGTGGTGGCGCTGGGCGCCCTGTTCCTTGCCGCGTGCAGTGGCGGCAAGGAACAGGGCGCCGGCGGGCCGCCGCAGGCGCCTGCGGTGACGGTGATGACGGTGGCGACCAGCTCCGTCCCGATGGTCGTCGAACTCCCCGGCCGCACCACGCCCTACCTGATCGCCGAGCTGCGCCCTCAGGTCACCGGCATCGTCACCCAGCGCGCCTTCAATGAAGGCAGCGAGGTCAAGGCGGGCCAGGTGCTCTATCGCATCGACGACGCGCCCTACCAGGCCGCCCACGACAGCGCCAAGGCCGCGCTCGCGCGCGCCGAGGCCAATGCCCAGGTCGCCCGCATCAAGGCCGAGCGCCACGCCGCGCTGGCGAAGATCGAGGCGGTCAGCAAGCAGGCCAACGACGACGCCCAGGCCGCGCTCAAGCAGGCCCAGGCCGAGGTCGCCGCCGCCCGGGCCGCGCTCGACAAGGCCAGGATCGACCTCGACTACACCCGGCTCAAGTCGCCGATCTCCGGCCGCATCGGCCGTTCGACGGTCACCGCCGGCGCGCTCGTGACCGCCAACCAGGCGCAGGCGCTCGCCACCGTGCAGCAGCTCGACCCGATCTACGTCGACCTGACCCAGTCCAGCGCCGAGATGCTGCGCCTGCGCCGCGAGATCGCCGCCGGCCGCCTGCAGGCGGGGGCGAAGGGCGAGGTGCCGGTGAAGCTGATCCTCGAGGACGGCAGCGAGTACGCCGCCGAGGGCCGCCTGGCGCTGTCGGAAGTCACCGTGGACGAGGGTACCGGCAGCGTGACCCTGCGCGCCCAGTTCCCCAACGCCGACGGCGTGCTGCTGCCCGGCATGTACGTGCGCGCCCGCCTGCCCCAGGGCACGCGCAGCGAGGCGATCCGGGTGCCGCACAAGGCGCTGTCGCGCGACCCGCGCGGCAACGCGCTGGTGATGCTGGTCGATGCCGAGGGCAAGGTCGAGGCGCGTCCGGTGCAGGTCGCGCAGTCGCTCGGCTCGGACTGGGTGGTGACCAGCGGCCTGGCGGCCGGCGAGCGCATCATCGTCGAGGGCCTGCAGAAGATCCGCCCGGGTGCGACGGTGCAGGCGCAGGAGGCGGGGGCCAGCCCCCCGGCTGCCGGCCAGGCGCCCGCGGCCAAGGCCAGCTGAGGTAGCCGACCATGGCCCGTTTCTTCATCGACCGACCCATCTTCGCGTGGGTCATCGCCATCGTCATCATGCTGGCGGGCGCGCTGTCCATCCAGCAGCTACCGGTGTCCCAGTACCCGTCGATCGCGCCGCCCGCGATCGTCATCAACGCCCGCTACCCGGGCGCCTCGGCCAAGGCGGTCGAGGACTCGGTGACGCAGATCATCGAGCAGAAGCTCACCGGCCTCGACGGCCTGCTGTACATGAAGTCGACCAGCGACGCCTACGGCAACGCCTCGACCACGCTCACCTTCTCCGCCGACACCGACCCCGACATCGCCCAGGTGCAGGTGCAGAACAAGATGCAGACCGCGCTGCCGCTGCTGCCGCAGGCCGTGCAGCAGCAGGGGGTGACGGTCGCCAAGTCCGGGGCCAACTTCCTGATGGTGGTCGGTTTCGTATCGACGGATGACAGCCTGACGGGCTCGGACCTTTCGGACTTCCTGGTATCGACGATTCAGGATCCGCTCTCGCGCGTGGAGGGCGTGGGCGAGGTGCAGGTCTTCGGCGCGCAGTACGCCATGCGCGTGTGGCTCGACCCGGCGAAGCTCACCAACTACCGGCTCACCCCGGGCGACGTGCGCACCGCCCTGCAGGCGCAGAACGCCCAGGTCTCGGCCGGTCAGCTCGGCGGCACCCCCGCCGTGCCGGGGCAGGGTTTCACCGCCACGATCACGGCGCAGAGCCGCTTGCAGACGGTGGCCCAATTCGAGGGCATCCTGCTGCGCAGCAACGCCCAGGGCGGCGAGGTGCGTCTGCGCGACGTCGCCCGCGTCGAGATCGGCGCCGAGAACTACGGCACCCTGGCGCGCTACAACGGGCAGGTCGCCTCGGGCATGGGGATCCGGCTCGCGCCGGGCGCGAACGCGCTCGACACCGCGACCGCGGTGCGCGCCAAGCTCGACGAGATGCAGCGCTACTTCCCCGAGGGCGTGGAGTACGTCGTCCCCTACGACACCACGCCCTTCGTCAAGATCTCGATCGAGTCGGTGGTGATGACGCTGATCGAGGCGGTGGTGCTGGTCTTCCTGGTGATGTACCTGTTCCTGCAGAACTTCCGCGCCACGCTGATCCCCACCATGGCGATCCCGGTGGTGCTGCTCGGCACCTTCGGCCTGATGGCCGCCTTCGGCTTCTCGATCAACACGCTGACCATGTTCGGCATGGTGCTGGCGATCGGCCTGCTGGTGGATGACGCCATCGTGGTGGTCGAGAACGTCGAGCGCGTGATGACCGAGGAGGGCCTGCCGCCCAAGGAGGCCACCAAGCGCTCGATGGACCAGATCACCAGCGCGCTGATCGGCATCGGCCTCGTGCTGTCGGCGGTGTTCGTGCCGATGGCCTTCTTCGGCGGTTCCACCGGCGTGATCTACCGCCAGTTCTCGATCACCATCGTGTCGGCGATGGCGCTGTCGGTGCTGGTGGCGATCGTGTTCACCCCGGCCCTGTGCGCGAGCATCCTGAAGCCGGTGGAAAAAGGTCACGAGCACGGCGAAGGCGGCCTGTTCGGCAAGTTCTTCCACTGGTTCAACCTGAAGTTCGATCGCAGCACCAAGGGCTACGAGTCGGCAGTCGGCGGCATCCTCAAGCGCAGCGTGCGCTTCCTCGCCATCTACATCGCCATCGTCGCGGTGCTCGGCCTGCTCTTCGTGCGCATGCCCACCTCCTTCCTGCCCGAGGAAGACCAAGGCGTGATGTTCAACCAGGTCGTGCTGCCCGCCGGCGCCACCCAGGAGCGCACGCTCGCGGTGCTCGAGAAGGTCGAGCAGCATTACCTGGTGAACGAGAAGGACACCGTGCGCGCGGTCTTCACCGTGGCCGGCTTCAGCTTCGGCGGCAGCGGCCAGCACATGGGCATCGGCTTCGTGAACCTCAAGCACTGGGATGAACGTCAGGCGCCCGGCATGGACGTGAGGTCGGTCGCCGGGCGTGCGATGGGCGCCTTCGCGCAGATCCGCGAGGCGATGGTGTTCGCCTTCGTGCCGCCGGCGGTGATCGAGCTCGGCACCTCGGGCGGCTTCACGGTGCAGATGCAGGACCGCTCCGGCCTCGGCCACGAGGCGCTGCTCGCCGCGCGCAACCAGTTCCTCGGCATGGCGGCGCAGGACAAGCGCCTGGTCGGGGTGCGCCCCAACGGCCAGGAGGACATGCCCGAGCTCAAGCTCGACATCGACCACGCCAAGGCCGGCGCGCTCGGACTGTCGATCGCCGAGATCAACGACACCGTGTCGACCGCCTGGGGCGGCAGCTACATCAACGACTTCCTGGACCGCGGCCGCATCAAGAAGGTCTACCTGCAGGGCGACGCCCCCGCGCGCATGACGCCCGAGGACCTCGACAAGTGGTACGTGCGCAACAAGGCCGGCGACATGGTGCCGTTCTCGGCCTTCGCCACCGCGCACTGGACCTATGGCTCGCCACGCCTGGAGCGCTTCAACGGCCAGCCGTCGATGGAGATCCTCGGCCAGTCCGCGCCCGGGCTGTCGTCGGGCGAGGCGATGCAGGCGGTCGAGGCGATCATGGCGAAGATGCCGCCTGGCATCGGCTACGACTGGTCGGGCACCTCCTACGAGGAGCGCCGCAGCGGTTCGCAGGCGCCCGCGCTGTACGCGCTGTCGCTGCTGGTGGTGTTCCTGTGCCTGGCGGCGCTGTACGAGAGCTGGTCGGTGCCCTTCGCGGTGATGCTGGTGGTGCCGCTCGGCGTGCTCGGCGCGCTGCTGGCGGCGACCAGCCGCGGCATGTCGAACGACATCTACTTCCAGGTCGGCCTGCTCGCCACCATCGGCCTGTCGTCGAAGAACGCGATCCTGATCGTGGAGTTCGCCAAGGCGCAGATGGAGGAGGGCAAGGACCTGGTTGCCGCCACGCTCACCGCAGTGCGCATGCGTCTGCGTCCGATCCTGATGACCTCGCTCGCCTTCGGCTTCGGCGTGCTGCCGCTGGCGATCGCGACCGGCGCCGGCGCCGGCAGCCAGAACGCGATCGGCACCGGGGTGCTCGGCGGCACCATCGCCGCGACCGTGCTCGGCATCTTCTTCGTGCCGCTGTTCTACGTCGTGATCAAGCGCGTATTCCCCGACAAGCCGGGCGAGGAGGCCGTGGCCCCGACCGCCCAGGAGGGACGTTGAGATGAGTAACTACCCCACACGGCTGCCGCTGCGCGGCCTGGTGGTGGCGATGGCCGCCACCCTGCTCGGCGCGTGCTCGATGATTCCGGTCTTCGAGCGTCCTGCGGCGCCGGTGCCGGCGAGCTTTCCGCAGGCCGCGCCGGCCGCCTCCGCCTCCGCCGCGCCGCTGGCCGAGGCCCTCGCCTGGCGTGACTACTTCGCCGACGAGCGCCTGCGCAGCGTGATCGCGCTCGCGCTCGACAACAACCGCGACCTGCGCGTCGCCGCGCTCAACATCGAGCGCGCGCGCGCCCAGTACGGCATCCAGCGCGCCGACCTGTTCCCGTCGATCGCGGTCAGCGGTGGGCAGAGCGCGCAGCGCGTGCCTGCCGACCTGAGCGCCACCCGACAGGCCGACATCACCCGCCAGTACTCGGCCAACCTCGGCTTCGCCAGCTACGAGCTCGACTTCTTCGGCCGTGTGCGCAGCCTCGAGGAGCAGGCGCTGCAGACCTATCTCGGCACCGAGGAGGCCCGGCGCAGCGCGCAGATCAGCCTGGTCGCCGAGGTCGCCAGCAGCTGGCTGCGCCTGGCCGCCGACCGCGAGCGCCTGGCGCTGGCGCGCAACACCTTCGAGACGCGCAAGAAGTCCTTCGAGCTCACCCAGCGCAGCTTCGAGCTCGGTGCGGTGTCGGCGCTCGACCTGCGCCAGGCCGAGACCCTGATGCAGACCGCACGCGCCGACGCCGCGCGCTATGCCGCGGTGGTGGCGCAGGACGAGAACGCGCTCGCGCTGGTGGTCGGCGCCGGCGTGCCGGCCGAACTGCAGCCCGACGCGCTCGGCGCCCGCGTCGCCGCGGTCGGCGAGCTGCCCGCCGGCGTGCCCGCCGAGGTGCTCGCCCGCCGCCCCGACATCCTGCAGGCCGAGCGCGCGCTGATGGCCGCCAACGCCAGCATCGGCGCCGCGCGCGCGGCCTTCTTCCCGCGCATCACGCTGACCGCCAGCGCCGGCACCGCGAGCAGCGCGCTCGACGGCCTGTTCGACGGCGGCTCGGGGGCGTGGAGCTTCGTGCCGCAGATCCGCCTGCCGATCTTCGAGGCTGGGCGCCTGCAGGCCAGCCTGGACGTGGCCGAGATCCAGCGCGACATCAACGTCGCCCAGTACGAGAAGGCGATCCAGTCCGCCTTTCGCGAGGTCGCCGACGCGCTCGCCGAGCGCGCCACGCTGGCCGAGCAGCTTGACGCCCGGCGCAAGCTGGTCGAGGCGGCGAACAAGAGCTTCGAGCTGTCGGAGGCGCGCTACCAGGGCGGGGTGGACAGCTACCTCAACCTGCTCGATGCCCAGCGCAGCCTGTACGGCGCCGAGCTCGAGCTGATCGCCACCCGGCTGGCCGACGCCACCAACCGCGTCGCGCTGTACAAGGCGCTGGGCGGCGGCTGGCAGTGATCCGGCGCCAGGCGCAGCGCTGAGGGCGCGGCCGGCTTCGCGGGCAAGCCCGCTCCCACGGGGCCGTGCGCCGGAGCGCACCGTGGGGGCGGGCCTGCCCGCGAAGGCCCGCCGTCGGCTGCGCTACACTGCCCGGGATGAACGCCCAGAGCACCCCACACGAACCCGCCGACGCGTCGCGGAACGCCGCCGCCGCCCCCGACGCTGACCGCCGCATCCCGGTCACGCTCCTGACCGGCTTCCTCGGCGCCGGCAAGACCACGCTGCTGAACCACCTGCTGCGCCAGCCGCAGATGGCGGGCAGCGCGGTGCTGATCAACGAGTTCGGTGCCGTCGGCGTCGACCATCACTTGGTCGAGAAGGTCGACGAGAGCCTGGTCGTGCTCGATTCCGGCTGCATCTGTTGCAGCGTGCAGGGCGACCTGGTGCGGGCGCTGAAGGGTCTGTTCATGCGCGCGCTGCGGCGCGAGCTCAAGGGCCTGCGCCGGGTGCTGATCGAGACCACCGGTCTGGCCGATCCCGCGCCGGTCATCCATACCCTGATGGCCGAGCCTTTCCTGTCCGAGCGCTACCGGCTCGATGGCGTCGTCACCGCGGTCGATGTCACCCACGCGCTCGACCAGCTCGCCGCGCACAACGAGGCCGTGCGCCAGGTGGCGATGGCCGACCGGCTGCTGCTGACCAAGTGCGACTTGGCCTCGGCCGAGCAGCGGGCGGCGGTCGCCGCCGGCATCGCCCGGCTCAATCCGGGTGCGCGCCAGGTGGAGGTAGCGGGCGGTGCCGTCGCTGCCGACGCGGTGTTCGGCTGTGGCCTCTACGACCCGACCGGCAAGCTGCCCGACGTCGCCGCCTGGCTGGGCGAGGAGGCGGTCCGAGCGGCCCGCCAGGCGCCGGCCGCGCCGGCGTGGTCGCGTGCGCGTGCACAGAAATCCGCCCCGACGCATGGCGCCGGCGCGCCGGCCGATGCCGAGTCCGCAGCAAGCGCTGCACCCGCGCGCCACGATGCAGGCGTGACCAGCTTCGTACTGCGCTTCGACGAACCGCTCGACTGGTTCGGATTCTCAGACGGTCTCGCCCTGCTGCTGCAGGTGTATGGCGGCCGCATCCTGCGCATCAAGGGGCTGCTCAACGTCGTCGGCGATCCGCTGCCGCGCGTGCTGCAGTGCGTGCAGCACAGCGTCTATCCGGCGAGCAGCCTGCCGGCCTGGCCGGAGCAACCGCCCTACGACGATCGCTGCAGCCGGCTGGTGTTCATCGTGCGCGAGCTGGCGCGGGACGAGGTGGTCTCGATCCTCGGCAGCTTCACCGGCCAGGAGCCGGACAGCGGGGGTTGAGGGACGCCCTCCTGTCCGTCGCCCACCGGGCGGGCCGGGCACGGCGCCTCAGGGTTCGACCCTGAACGCCTGCACGGCTTCGATCTCGGGCAAGGCGATGCGCAGCCGCCACTGGCCGGCCTCGAGCGGCGCGCTGGTCGCCACCAGGCTGCCGGGCCGGACCAGGCGATGGTCGAGCGTGATCGGCGCGCCGCTGCCGTCGGCGCGCTCCAGGCTCAGGTTGAGCTGCAGCCCGGCCGGCGCCGGCTGTGCGGTCGGTCCGACGAGGTCGATCGCGAAGCGCACCTGGCGCGCACCGTCCTGGGTCATGCGTCCGCGCACCTCCCAGATGTTGGCGGTGCCGTGGAAGACCACGCCGCCGCGCTCTGCACCGGGTGCCGCGGCGATCGGGCCGACGGCGTTGAGGCGGACCTCGTCATGGACGAGGAAGATCATGCCGACGAAGGCGGCGATCAGCAGCAGGAAGACGCCGCCGATGAGGCCGACCAGCAGCCGCGCGCCGCGTGCGCCGGCGGCTGCCGTGGCGTGTCCGGACGGTGGCGCCGAGCCGGGTGGAGGGGTGTGCTTCATCGCGTTGCCGTGCTCGGGACGGTGTTCACTCGCAGCGCGCGCGGCATTCGCCGCCGCTGCAGTCGGCCGCTTCGACGGTACAGGTGCCCTTCGTGCGCATCACCATGCGCTGGTCCTTCTCGTAGTCGCAGATCAGGCGGGTGAGGCCGTTCTTCTTCTCGACGCTCATCTTCAGGGCGCGCGAGCCGCGCAGGGCGGCGGTGTCGAGGTTGCAGTTCAGGTAGCCGCTGAAGCGGGCGTTGTCCGACTCCCACATCGCGGTGTTCTTGACCGCCTTGTAGTTCTCGAAGCTCGCGCAGGTGAGCACGTCGCGGCCGTAGAGGCGGGCGTTGTCGCCGCAGAAGCCCAGGAAGGTGTACTGCAGTTCGGCGTCGCTCGGGCAGGCGGCGACCTGCACGGCCTTGTCCAGCGCCGGGCACGACAGCGTATCGGCGTGCGCTGCACTGGCGAACAGGGCGGCAGGAAGGGCGAGGGCAAGCAGGGCCGCGCGGGCCCGGTTGGTGAGCGGCATCGTCATGGTCTCGGGTGAATGGACTCTGTCTGCGGGATGGAAGGATGAAAAGGGTGTGCGGCTCACCAGAACTTCCACCACCACTTGCGCTTCTTCATCGCGTCCTCGACGTGGTCGGACCATTTGCTGGCGCCCCCGGCTTCGAGGAAATACGCGCCGAAGCGCTTGTCCGCCTCGTTGATGTGGCGCGTGAGCCAGACCTTGAGGAAGTGCAGGAGTTCGAAGGTGATGGTCGCCTGCCCGGAGTCGAGCTTGTCCTGCAGCGCCTTCACCTGGCCGATCAGCTCTTCGTGGTTCTGCTTGTGGGCGGCGAAATCCGGGTAGTTCGATACCCGCATCAGGCTCTCCTCGACCGCGAAGTGGGTGCGCGTGTAGTCCGCCAGCTTGTCGAGGATCTCGCGCGAGGTCGCCGAGCCATGATGCTCCTGGATGGCGACGTGGAGCTGGTTGAGCAGGTCGACGAGCTCCTTGTGCTGCTCGTCGATCTCCTGCAGCCCGACGCTGAACTCGTCGGACCAATGGAAGAGGTCGGTGGTCATGGTCGCATCCTGGCCGGAATGAACAGCCGAAAGGCTAACCTGTTTCCACGCAACGAACTTGACTCGGATCAACCTGAGCCCAGTCCGCATTCATCCGCCATGAGAGCGGACGCGGCCGGACGCGCCGGTTGCCGGGCACGTGCCCTTCCTCGCCGTGCGTCGCGGCGGGGAAGGTTGCTATCCTTCGGTATGCGATCCGGTCCCGACAACGCCCCGTCCACAAGCGTGCCCTCGCCCTCATCCTTGTCGTCTTCCGCTGCCCGACGCCCTGGCACCCCAGCCGCAGCGGATGCGCGCGATCCCCTGGCTCGCCGCTGGCTCGCCGAGCTCGTCCGCCGTCACGAGGAGCGCCACGCCGTGCTCGACGATGCCCGCGTGCACGCTGATGCGCGCGCCGCGGCGACCGATTTCGAGGGGCGCCTGCTCTATCGCGCGCAGGTGCTGGGCGCGCAGCAGGGCTGGCGCGAGGCGATCCTGCGCTGGCAGGGGCGGGCGCGCGTGGTGTTCGCGCTGGCGATCCTGCTGGCGCTGGTGCTCGGTTTCGGCGCGGCGGCGGGTGTGCTCGGCGACGGCGCACGGCCGGTGAACGTGGTGTGGACGCTGGGCGGGCTGCTCGGCGTGCATGTCCTCGGCGTGCTGCTGTGGGCGCTGGGCATGGCGTTGCAGGGCCGTATGGGGGGCGGATTCCACCACGGCGGGGTGCTCGGACGCGCCTGGCTGGCGCTCACCACCTGGTTCGATCGCAGCAAGGCCGCGGCCGACCTGCCGGCGGCGCTGGGTGGCTTGCTCGGCCGCGGGCGGCTCGCGGCCTGGGGCATCGGCGCGGTCAATCACGCGCTCTGGTTCGCCGCGTTGCTCGGCGCGATGCTGGGCGTGCTCGCCCTGCTCGCCACCCGCCGCTATGGCTTCGTGTGGGAGACCACCATCCTGCCCGCGGACGCCTTCGTCGCGTTCGGCGCGGCGCTCGGTGCGCTGCCCGCCATGCTCGGCTTTCCGGTTCCCGACGCCGCCACGGTGGCCGCCAGCGGCGATGCGCCGATGATCGGCGAGGCCGGCCGGCGCGCGTGGGCGGGCTGGCTGCTCGGCGCGCTGGTGGTCTATGGCGTGCTGCCGCGGCTCCTTCTGGCGCTGCTGTGCGCGGCGCTGTGGCGGCGCGGCGTGCGCGGCCTGGCGCTCGAGCTCTCGCGTCCCGGCTACGCCCGCCTGCGTCCGCTGCTGATGCCCGACAGCGAGCGCATCGGCATCAGCGATCCCGAGCCCGCGGCGATGCCGCGCCTGTCGCGGCAGGTGCCCGTGGTGCGTGGCGAGGGCGGGGCCGTCGCGGTTGCGCTCGAGCTCGGCGACGACCTGCCCTGGCCGCAGAGCCTGTCCGCGTCTGCGCCGCAGCCCGCCTGGGAGGACGGCGGCCGCCTCGACGGCCGCGAGCAGCGCCGCGCTGCGCGCGAACTTTTCGCGGCGCATCCGCCCCGGCGCCTGCTGGTGGCGGTCGATGCGCGCCAGACGCCCGATCGCGGCAGCCTGGGCCTGATCGCCGAGCTTGCCGGCCATGCGCAGGCGACTCGCGTGTGGCTGGCCGGCATCGCCGCGCCCGAGGATGAGGGGGCAAGCAGGGATGCGGACGCCGCGCCGGCTCCGTCCGGGCGCGTACGCCAGTGGCGCGAGGGCCTGGCCGGGATCGGCCTGGCGGCGGATGCGCATACCCGAGCTGGCGACGCCGCGTTCCTGGACGCCGCTGCGGCGCGGGCCTGGCTGGAACACGGAGACGAGGCGCGATGAGCGACATCCTGCGCGTGGCCGTGGTCGGCCACACCAACACCGGCAAGACCTCGCTGCTGCGTACGCTGGCGCGCGACGTCGGCTTCGGCGAGGTGTCCGACTCCGCCGGCACCACCCGCCACGTCGAGGGCCTGCGCCTGATGGCCGACGGCGTGCCCGCGGCTGAACTCTTCGACACCCCCGGGCTGGAGGATGCGATCGCGCTGCTCGAATTCATCGACGGGCTGGTTGCGCCCGGCGAACGCGTCGACGGTCCGGAGCGCGTGGCGCGCTTCCTCGCCCGCGGCGAGGCGGCGGCCCGCTTCGAGCAGGAGGCCAAGGTGCTGCGCCAGATGCTGGCGAGCGATGCCGCCCTCTACGTGATCGATGCGCGCGACCCGGTGCTGCCCAAGCACCGCGACGAGCTCGAACTGCTCGCCGCCTGCGCGCGCCCGCTGCTGCCGGTGCTCAACTTCGTTGCCGCCCCCACGGCCCGGGTGGATGACTGGCGCGGTGCGCTCGCCCGCCTCGGCCTGCACGCGGTGGTGCGTTTCGACACCGTGGCGCCGCCGCTCGATGGCGAGCGCGAGCTGTTCGACACGCTTGCCACCCTGATCCACGCCCACCGTGGCCGGCTGCAGGCCTTGATCGACGCCCGTGCGCGCGAGGCCGATGCCCGCCGCGAGGCCGCGCGTCGGCTGGTCGCGGAGATGCTGGTGGCGCTGGCCGCCCGTCGCGACCGGATCGAGGAGCCCGCTGGAGAGGCCAGCGAGGCCGTGCTGCAGGCCGCCGCGGCGCGCCTGCGCGAGGCGGTGCGTGCGCGCGAGCAGGCGTGCGTCGATGCACTGCTGCGCTTGTACCGCTTCCGCCCCGACGATGCGCGCATGGACGCGCTGCCGCTGACCGACGGGCGCTGGGACGACGACCTCTTCAACCCCGAGACCTTGCGCCAGATGGGCGTGCGCCTGGGCACCGGCGCTGCCGCCGGTGCGGCGGCCGGCGTCGGCGTGGATCTGATGGTGGGCGGCATCACGCTCGGCGCCGCGGCCGCGCTGGGCGCGATCGCCGGCGGCCTGTGGCAGACCTTCGGCCATTATGGCGAGCGCATCGCAGCCAGGCTGCGCGGGCATCGCGAACTCACCGTGGATGACGCCATCCTGCGCATCGTCGCGCTGCGCCAGCGCGAACTGCTGGCGGCGCTGGAAGGCCGCGGGCATGCGGCGATGACGCCGATCCAGGTAGGCGGTGCGGCGAGCGCCGGCGGGAGCCGGCCGCCGGTGCCCGAGGCGACCGATCCCGCGACCCGTCAGTGGCGCAGCGGCAGCCTGCCCGGCGCGCTGGCGCGCGCACGTGCGCACCCGGAATGGGCGCAGGGTGAGGGCGACGAGGGCAAGGACGAGGCCATCGCAGATCTGGCGGAGACGCTCGCCTGAGAAGGCGGCCGTGGCCGGCCAGTCGGCCTGCGACCGGCCTCGCCCCGACTTTGCCCGACTTCGCCCGACGTCCGCGCGCGCCGCACCGCACCGCCTCAGTAGCGCACCCCCGGCGGCGGCGAGAAGGAATCGATTGCGTTGAGGTAGGCGGCGCGCGCGAAGGCGCTCGGGTCGGCCTGCTTGCGCTGGCTCATCGAGCCCTTCAGTTGCGCGACCGATTCGTACTCGCGCTCGGCCATCCAGCGCGTCATGCCTTCGAGCACGGTGGCGATGCACTGGGGGCCGCTCTTCAGCAGCGCGCTCGCCATGTGCACCACGTCGGCGCCGGCGAGCAGCATCTTCAGCGCGTCGTCCGCGCCATGCACCCCGCCGGTCGCCGCCAGGCTCAGCCCCGTGTGACCGTGCAGCAGCGCGATCCAGCGCATGGTCAGCAGGCCGTCGGCGGGCGTGGACAACTGCACGCGATCGACCACCTGCAGGGTGGCGAGGTCGATGTCGGGCTGGAAGAAGCGGTTGAACAGCGACACGCCCGCGCCGCCGGCCGCTTCGACCTGGGCGACGAAATTGGGCAGCGAGCTGAAGAAGGGCGACAGCTTCATCGTCACCGGGATGTTCACCACCGCCTTCAGTTCGCGCAGCAGCGCGAGGTAGCGCTCTTCCAGCGCCATGGCGCCCAGCGCCGGATCGCTCGCCATGTACCACGCGTTGAGCTCGAGCGCATCGGCGCCGGCCGCCTCCATCTCGCGGCCAAGCTCGACCCAGCCCGACGGCGAGCTGCCGTTGAGGCTGGCGATGACCGGGATCGACAGCCGCGCCTTGAGGCGCTCGATCTGCTCGAGATAGGTATCGAGCTTGCTCTGGTAGCCGGCGTCGGCGGGCAGGTGGCCGGCGGATTCGCCGAAGGTGTCGGGATTGACGAGGAAGCGATCCATCATGCGCTCGTCGTTCACCACGTCTTCCTCGAACAGCGAGTGCATGACGATCGCCGCCGCGCCCGCGTCTTCCAGGTGCAGCACCGGGTCGAGCGCACGGCTGAGCGGGGTGGACGAGGGCACGATCGGGTTCTTCAGCGCCAGTCCGAGGTAGGTGGTGCGCAGGTCGGGCAGGTTCAGGTCAGCCATTTTGCGTGTCTCCGTTGCGGGCTGCGGCTTGCGAGGCAGCGTCCTCTTTCGCGGCGCCCTCGGGGGTGGCGTCGTCGATACCCGGCAGCGCAGCCAGCTCGGTGTACTCGTGGTGGCGGTGGCGGGCGTGGCGCTCGGCCTCGTCGAGGAAGCGCTCCGAGGCCTCGGGATTCTGGCGCTCCAGCACGGTGAAGCGCGCCTCGTTGCGGGCGAAGTCGCGGTAGGGCACGCTCGGTGCGGCGCTGTCGACCGAGAGCGGGTTGCGGCCCTGCGCGCGCAGGCGCGGGTCGTAGCGCAGCAGCGGCCAGTGGCCGGACTTCACCGCGAGGTCCTGCTGGTGGTGGTTGAAGGACATGTCCACGCCGTGGGCGATGCAGGGGCTGTAGGCGATGATGATCGACACCCCCGGGTAGCTCTCGGCGTCGAGGAAGGCCTTGAGCGTGTGCACGTCCTTGGCGCCGTAGGCCACCTTGGCGACGAAGACGTTGTCGTAGTCCATCGCGATCTTGGCCAGGTCCTTCTTGTGCGCGGGTTTGCCGCCCGCGGCGAACTTGGCCACCGCGCCCATCGGCGTGGCCTTGGAGTTCTGCCCGCCGGTGTTCGAATACACCTCGGTGTCGAGCACCAGGATGTTGACGTCCTCGCCCGAGGCCATGACGTGGTCGAGGCCGCCGAAGCCGATGTCGTAGGCCCAGCCGTCGCCGCCGATGATCCACACGCTGCGCCGGATCAGGTACTCGGACAGGGCGGTGAGCTGGCGCGCGGCCGGGGTGTCGAGGGGCGCCAGCCTCTGGTTCAGCAGCGCCACGCGTTCGCGCTGCTCGTGGATGCCGGCCTCGGCGTGCTGGTCTGCGGCGAGCAATGCGGCGATGAGATCTTCACCCAGCTGCGCACCGTGCGTTGCCGCCAGCGCCTGCAGTTGCGTGCGCGCGGCGGCGGCGAGCTGGTCGGTGGCCAGGCGCATGCCGAGGCCGAATTCGGCGTTGTCCTCGAACAGCGAGTTGTTCCACGCCGGGCCGCGGCCGTCGGCGTCGGTGCAGTAGGGCGTGGTCGGCAGGTTGCCGCCGTAGATCGACGAGCAGCCGGTGGCGTTGGCCACCAGCATGCGGTCGCCGAAGAGCTGGGTGGCCAGGCGGATGTAGGGCGTCTCGCCACAGCCCACGCAAGCGCCGGAGAACTCGAACAGTGGCTGCAGCAGCATGGAGCCGGGGATGGTAGTGCGCTTGGCGTCGCGGCGGGCGAGGTCGGGGAGCTTGAGGAAATAGTCCCAGTTCTCGGCTTCCTGCGCGCGCAGCGGCGGCTGCGGCGCCATGTTGAGCGCCTTGTGCGAGACGTTGGACTTGTCGCGGATCGGGCACACATCCACGCACAGCGTGCAGCCGGTGCAGTCCTCGGGCGCCACCTGGTAGCTCATGTGGGTGCCGGGGGCGTAGTCCTTGCTGCGCGCGGGAACGTGCTTGAAAGCAATGGGCGCGTCGGCGACGCGCTCAGCCGGAAAGACCTTGGCGCGGATCGCCGAGTGCGGGCACACGAACACGCACTTGCCGCACTGGGTGCACAGGTTCTCGTCCCACACCGGGATCTCGAGCGCGATGTTGCGCTTCTCGTGGCGGGCGGTGCCGGTGGGCCAGGTGCCGTCGACCGGCAGCAGCGACACCGGCAGCGCGTCGCCCTTGCCCTGGATGAGCGGGATGCTGACGCGGCGGGTGAAGGCATCGAGGCCTGCAGCCACGATCGGCGCGGCGCCGTCGGTGGCCGCCGCCAGCGTCGCCGGCACGTCGACGCGCTGCAGCGCGGCCACGGTGGCGTCGATGGCGCGGTAGTTCTGCTCGGCGATGCGCCGGCCCTTGCGGCCGTAGGTCTTCTCGACCGCGCGCTTGATCGCGGCGATCGCCTGGTCCTGCGGCAGGATGCCGGAGATGGCGAAGAAGCAGGTCTGCATCACGGTGTTGATGCGCCGCCCCATGCCGGCCTCGAGCGCGACCTGGTAGGCGTCGATGACCCAGAAGCCGATCTTCTTTTCCACCAGGGTGCGCTGCATCGCTGCCGGCAGCGTCGCCCACACCTTGTCGGCCGGCGCGCTGGCGTTGAGCAGGAACACCGCGCCGGGTGCGGCGTGGGCGAGCACGTCGTGCTGCTCGATGAACAGCGGCTGGTGACAGGCGACGAACTTCGCGTCGCCCTCGCCGGTGAGGTAGGCCGAGCGGATCGGCTGCGGGCCGAAGCGCAGGTGCGACACCGTCATCGCGCCGGATTTCTTCGAGTCGTAGACGAAGTAGCCCTGGGCGAAGAGCGCCGTCTCGTCGCCGATGATCTTGATCGAGTTCTTGTTGGCCGACACCGTGCCGTCCGAACCCAGGCCGTAGAACACCGCGGCGAAGGCGCTGGCGGCGGCGTCGGTGCGGAAGGCGGCTTCCCAGGGCAGCGACAGGCCGCTGACGTCGTCCTCGATACCGATCGTGCACCGGCGGCGCGGCGCCGCCTGCTGCAGCTCGGCAAAGATCGCGCACACCATCGCCGGGTTGAACTCCTTCGATCCCAGGCCGTAGCGGCCGCCGATCACCTTCGGCATCGCCGCGAAGCGCGGCGCCTCGCCGGCCTGGTCCTCGGCCAGCGCCACCATCACGTCCTTGAACAGTGGCTCGCCGTCGGCGCCGGGCTCCTTGCAGCGGTCGAGCACCGCGAGCGCGCGCACGCTCTGCGGCAGCGCGGCGAGCAGGGCCGCCGGGGCGAAGGGGCGGAACAGGCGCAGCTTGAGCACGCCGACCTTGTCGCCGCGGGCGTTGAGGTGGTCGACGGTCTCTTCCACCGTGTCCGCGCCCGAACCCATGATCACGATCACGCGCTCGGCATCGGGTGCGCCGACGTAGTCGAAGAGGTGGTAGCGGCGACCGGTGAGCGCCGCGAATTCGTCCATCGCCCGCTGCACCACGGCGGGGAAGGCGTCGAACCAGGGGTTCTGCGCCTCGCGTGCCTGGAAGAACACGTCCGGGTTCTGCGAGGTGCCGCGGATCACCGGGTGCTCGGGCGACAGCGCGCGTGCGCGCTGGGCGGCGATCCGCGCGTCGGGCAGCAGCGCGTGCAGGACCTCGTCCGGGATGAAGTCGATCTTCGATACCTCGTGCGAGGTGCGGAAACCATCGAAGAAGTGCAGCACCGGCACCCGCCCGGCCAGCGTCGCCGCGGTGGCGATGGCGGCGAAGTCGTGCGCCTCCTGCACCGAGTTCGAGGCCAGCAGGGCGAAGCCGGTGGCGCGGGTGGACATCACGTCCGAGTGGTCGCCGAAGATCGACAGCGCGTGGGTGGCGAGTGCGCGTGCCGCGACATGGAAGACCGTCGGCGTGAGCTCGCCGGCGATCTTGTACATGTTGGGGATCATCAGCAGCAGGCCCTGCGACGCGGTGAAGGTGGTCGCCAGCGCGCCTGCCTGCAGCGCACCATGGACCGCGCCCGCAGCGCCGCCCTCGGACTGCATCTCCACCACGCGTGGCACGCTGCCCCAGATGTTGGTCTTGCCGTGGGCCGCCCATTCGTCGGCGAGCTCGCCCATGTTGGAAGAGGGCGTGATCGGGTAGATCGCGATCACTTCGGATGCGCGGAAAGCGACGGAGGCGGCGGCTTCGTTGCCGTCGATGGTGATCATCGGCTTCATGCGGGTGCTCCTGTCATCGTGCACCGGCGAGGCGGAACACGTCGTGTGGCGAGTCCTCACCATACGGAGACCTTGCGGTGCAGCATTTGACATTTGTCATGGAATTCATCCATGAGGAAAATCGATTCAGGGTCCTGAGGCGCGCGCGCTTTCATTGGTGCCGGCTCGGGCCGATTGCGCCGTGGACGCGTCACTGATCCAGGGGTGCGAACTCAAGGCCTCGATGCAGATGCCGTTAAGCACCTGTCCCCAAGCAGCGCACAGGTCCGTCCGTGAAGATCGCCGCCTTCAACATCGAACTCCAGTCCTCCCACCGCTTCTCGCAGACGCTCGAAACGAGCGAGCGCCTCGAGTTCTGGCGCGATGCGCCGGCTGGCCCGGCAGCCGGGGGGCAGTCCGGGCGCGGGGCGGTGCAGATCTCCGCGGCCGCCCAGGCCGCACTGAGCGCGGAGGCCGAGGCCGGCGCGGTGGACCCGGTCGCGGAAGACCCAATCGACCGTGATCCGCGCCTGGCCATGCTGGTGCGCATGATCGAGTTCCTGACCGGCGAGCCGGTGCGTCGCTTCGATCTGCGCGCGCTCGAGCCGGGCGCTGCGGTCGCGCTGCCTGCAGACGATCTGGCAGGCACGGGCGAGGCCGGCGGCGGGGCCGGGCAGGCGGCGCGCCGCGTCGGCTTCGGCATGGCGTACGACTTCAACGCCACCTACACCGAGTCCGAGCAGCTGAGCTTCAGCGCCGCGGGCGTGGTGCGCACCGCCGACGGCGCCGAGATCCGCTTCGAGCTCGGCTTCACGATGGCGCGCAGCTACACCGAGTCGGTGTCGTTCAGCCTGCGCGCCGGCGACCAGCGCCTGAAGGACCCGCTGGTGCTGGACTTCGGCGGCCCGGCGGCGGCGCTGTCGGACGTGCGCTTCGACTTCGATCTCGACGGCGACGGCCGCAAGGAGCAACTGCCCCTGCTGAGCGGCAGCGGCTTCCTCGCCTTCGATCGCAACGCCAACGGGCGCATCGACGACGGCCGCGAGCTCTTCGGCCCGGCCAGCGGCGACGGCTTCGCCGAACTCGCCGCGCTCGACGACGACGGCAACGGCTGGATCGACGAGGCGGACGCGGCGTGGTCGCAGTTGCGGCTGTGGTCGCCCGATGCCGAGGGCCAGGGCAGGCTGCAGACCCTGAACGAGGCCGGCGTCGGCGCCTTCCATCTCGGCCGGGTCGACACCTCGTTCGGCCTCAAGGACGCCGCCAACGACACCCAGGGAATGATGCGCGCGAGCAGCGTCTACCTGCGCGAGGACGGTCGGGTGGGCACGCTGAGCCAGGTCGACCTGCGCGTGTGAGCGGGCTGCAGCGGCCCTCGGCACTTCATCCGCGTCGCTGCGCGGCACGACGCCCGTTGCCCCCTGCGCTGGATCAAGGCCGCACTGGGCGGTGCCATGGACAATCGGACCCCTCCCCCAGTCCGATCCCTCCAGCCCCGATCCCGAGGTGCCGTCTTGAGCCTGCCCGATTTCTACCGTGATGTTCCGCGCCTGCGTGTGCGCGATCCGCTCGCCGACTTCCTCGGCGCCGCCGAGGGCGGCGTGCTGGACTACGGCTACGAGGACGCGGTCAAGCTCGCCGGCCACTCCTGCCCGACTGTGGCCTCGGCCTATGCGCTCGGCTGTCACGCCCTTGCCGCCCTCTACCCGGGCGAACTGCCCGAGCGCGGCGGCGTGCGCATCGACTTCGCCGAGCCTGTGGACGCTGGCGTGACCGGCGTCATCGCCAGCGTCCTCACCCTACTCACGGGCGCCACGCAGCAGGGCGGCTTCAAGGGCATCGGCGGCCACTTCGTGCGCCGCGACCTGCAGCACTTCGGGGTGGAGCTGCCCCTGTCGCTGCGCTTCACGCGCCTGGACAGCGGCAAGTCCGTCGATGCGGCCGCCGAGCTCGCCCGCGTGCCGCCGCATCCGGAGGCCTTGGCACTGCTCGGCCCGTGCCTGCGCGGCGAGGCGGATGCAGATGCGCGGCGCCGCTTCGGTGAGCTGTGGCAGCAGCGGGTGGCGCGCATCCTGCTCGACCACTGGGACGACGCCGCGGTGTTCCACATCGTGCCGGTCCGGGCCGCATCGTGAGCGCGCGCTCGCTCGCATTGCGCTCCTGCCGTCCAGGGAAGGCGCGGCGTTGCGCCTGGCGAGCTCATTGCCCCAACGCGTCGTAGAGCGAGGGTGTGACCCCGGCGCTGGCGAGGAACTCGCGCAGCTGCTTCACCGCCTGCTTGCTGAACTCGTTGCTGTGGTGGGGATGGTGCAGGTAGAACTCGTGGCGGTTGACGACGATGCGAAAGCGCGCGCCGTGGCCGGATTCGACCACCGCGCCGAGGTGATGGAGCAGCGACTCCACCTCGCGCCACTGCAGGTTGCCGGCCGGGGGGTCGCGGAAGATCGACTCCAGGGTATGACGGTGCTTGTTGCTCATGGCAGACCTCTCGAGGCAATGGCGACTGCTTCATCGTAGACCTTCAGGGCGACGCCTGGCGGTGGGCCATTGGGAAATTTCGCCTGCGCGGGGCGCATCAATAGGCGCTTTTCGTCGTGCGAAAGCGGTAGGCGAAGGCCGATGGCGCGACGACCGAATCGCCGCCGAGCGCGCGCGTGCTGCCCCACTCCGTGAGGCGGGTACGGCCGTCCAGCCGGAAGCGGCTGCGGATGGTCCAGAAATAGCGGGTGCCGGGCTGCAGCGCGGTTTCCAGCCGATGCTCGGGTGCAGGCAGAGCCTGGCGGCGATACACGATCCGCTCCGGCGCCTGGTTCATCTCCTGCGCGATGACGAGGTCGTAGCCGACCTCGCGCACGCGGGCCATTTCCGCCGGTGCGACGGCGACATCGCCCGCGCGCGGAAAGGCCTGCCACTGCAGCGTCGGACGCAGGGTATCGACCGCGGTCCATTCGAAGAGGTCACCGAGGACGGACTCGCCGCTGAGCTGGCCGCGCGTCGGGGGCGAGATCGGTGCGAGCCCGAAGGCGGTCGACAGCGCGCCACCGGCGGAATGGGCGCGACGGTCGGGCAGCGGGAGGAGTTCGAAGACCTGCTCGTAGATGTGTTCGCCGAGCGCGCGGTAGCCGGCCTCGAGCTCCGTCTTCAAGGGGCGGCCGTCGTCGGCGGCCCATTCCGCGAGCCTGCGGTGGCGGCCCTGGTACAGGTAGTCGGCCACGAGGCGTTCGCCATTGTCCGCGGTGGCCAGCACCCGCACGCGTGCGCGCAGGTGGACGCCGACGGGCGCGTTGATCCCGCTGCCGCGCGTACCCGCCTCGACGAGGCCGGTCTCGACCACCGAGTCGACGCCGAACTCGGCGAACGACCGGTAGTCCCCGGTGGCCGCGGCCTCCTGCGCCAACGCGGGGGGCACATTGCGAAGATGGGCGCCGCGTAGCTGGGCGGCGGCGAAGACCTGGTCGCGCAGGGCGGCCTGCACGGTCCGTATCTCCACCGCCTGCGCGAGGCGCGCCTCGCTCGCCGCTGCCACGCTCGCGTCAGGCGCTTCGGCCGCGCCGGCAATGCCGCCCACCAGGCCGGCCACGCCGCAGATGCCGAGCATCAGCAGCAAGGCCGCGCCGCAGGCCGATCCGCTGCAGCCACCACTGCCGCCCGACAGGCAGGCGGCAAACGTGCCCCCTGCGCCGGTGAGCGCGCCTTCTCCCTTGCCATGGGCAAAGCCGTGGAAGCCCAACGTCGGCGACTGTTCGGTCGCGACTACGGCCACTTCGCCGAGCGTCGCCTGGTAGGCGGTGTCGGGCGGTCCGGCATCCAGGGTCGCGCATCCGACCAGTCCGACACACGCGATCAGCACCAAAGTCGTGGCGCTCTTCATGGGAGTCTCCTGCGCGATGGCCCCGTCGATCCGGTTTCCGCGACCGCTCGTGCACACAGCGCGGGCAGGCGCCGTCGTAATAGACGGTGAGCTTGCGTTCGGGTGTGCTCATGGTAAGGGTGTCCGGGTGTCTGCGCGCGTCGGCCTCTGCGCCGGCCTCGGCCCTGGTCGAGCGTGAGCCTCTGCTTACATCGTAGTCTGCCCGTGGCCCGGTATCACGGCCCAGGTGGCGCAAGCTGCGCGGCCGCGCGCGCCGACGCCACCATGATCAGCTTCATGGTCGCCCGCGTTGCGCCGACGAAGAGCTTGCGCATCGTCAGCTCGTCCATCCGGCCGTCCGCGGCCTCGAAGTCGATCTCGGTGAAGATGATGCAGGGCGCCGACTGGCCCTTGAAGCGGTACACCGAGTCGATCAGCAACTCGCCTTGCGAATGCTCGGGTTCGCCGAGCAGGTCGTAGCGGCCGGTGAAGGCACGCAGGCGGTGAGGGCCGAGCTGCTCGAGCGCGGTGAAGCGCGAGTGCTCGCGGCCACGGAAGGTGAGCAGCACGATCATCTCGCGCTTGAAGCCGAGGCCGAGCGCGCGCGTGATCGCACGCTTGGTGGCCTCGAGCAGGCCGGCGTCGTCGTCCCAGCTCAGCACCTCGGGCTCGCTGTCGGCCACCGGGCTGCCGGCGCGGATCGGTGCGGGCAGTGGCAGGCGGGCGTTGAGCAGCGCGAGCACGTCAGCCGGGCTGCGGTAGTTGGTATCGGCGTTCAGCCGGACCCAGCCCGGCAGCGCCACCGGTGGGCGGTCGTAGAGGTTCTGCAGCGGATCCTCCAGCCACCAGGCGCGCCCGCCGGGCTTGAGCAGCGCGAGCAGGGCGTCGCGCCAGGGTTCGAGGAAGTCCTGGCCTTCGTCGATGATCAGCTCGTCGAACTGCCAGTCTGTGGTGACGTGGCTGGCGACGAGCGCGGCGAAGTCGGCTTCCATGCGGCGGAAGGCGCCGGGGGCGCCGAAGGCCGGCTTGCGCCCGGCGTCGCGCAGGCGGCGGTCGCAGAGCTGGTGGAAGGTGGCGATCTCGCCGCCGGCCGGGGCGATGTGCGCGAAATGATCTGCGAGCGGGCGGTTGTAGCACACGTAGAGCGGCCGCCGGCCGGCGCCGAGCGCATCGGTGTAGACAGCGAGGGCGAGCTGCGTCTTGCCGCTGCCGGCGGTGGCGGTCACGCGCAGGCGGTGCGGTTGCATGTCGATGCGGCGCGCCCACTCGGTGAGGCCGCCCGACAGCCGGGTGGTGAGCGCGTCCACCTGGCCGATGTGGGACTGCACGTCCGGCACCAGCTCCAGGATGTCGGCGAAGAAGCGGTGCAGTGCCTGCAGCCGGACGGGGTCCGCCGGCGGGTCGTCGTCGTGCGCGCGCGTGAGGGCGAGCACGATGGCGGCGAAGGCGTCCCGGCGGCTGGCGTCCACGATGCGCGCCGGGTCCAGGCCGGCGCTGCCGGGCTGGCGCACGTGGTAGTCGGGGCAGTAGAGCAGGATGTCGAGCAGCGGCTCGGCGCCGACCAGCAGCGGGCGGAGGCGGGCGCGCAGCTGGTCGGCGCTGCGCGCGAGTTCGTGGCTGACGTGCTGCGCGCGCCTGCGCCCGGGGCGCATCAGGCCCTCGGCGGTCTCGTCGAGGAAGCCCGCGTGCTGCTCGATGAGCAGGATGCGGCCGCCCGGCCCGACGACTGCGAAGGTGATCTCGCCGAAGATCAGCTGCGCGCCCTCTGCGCGCGTCCAGTGCAGGCCGTGGTAGATCGTCCACGCGTGCGGAAGCGCGGCGGCGAGCTGGGTCAGCGTCGCGCGCTCGCGACCGCGTGCGCCGGCCGCGGGAAGATGCTGCCAGCCTTCGGGGTGGGTGCGGGCCATGGGTGTCCAGGGGGCTGCGGGAAGCGTCGCGACGAGTGTAGCAAGGGACCGGGGGCGCTGCCCGGCGCAGGATCGCCGCCCGAGTGTGAGGATTCTCGCGCTCACGAGCGCGCCGAGGTGGACGCTCCCGGTTCGGGCATGCAAAGCTTGGGCACCCTCTGTGTCCGTCCGATCAGGCCCGTTGCCGTGCTCGCTCACCATTTCCCCGTCCGCGCCGCCCTGTGCGCCGCCGTTCTCGCCGCCGCCAGCGCTCAGCCCGCGGCGGCGTCCGATCTGTTCTTCGAAGACATCCCGATCGTGCTCACGGCCTCGCGCATGGCGCAGTCGCCGCTCGACGCCCCGGTGGCGGTGACGGTGATCGATCGCGAGATGATCCGCGCCTCCGGTTTCACCGAGATCCACGACCTGCTGCGCCTGGTGCCGGGCTTTCTGGTCGCGGACTGGCCGGAGGGGTCGCCGATGGTGGCGCGCCATGGACTCGGCGATGCCTACGATCGCCGCATCAAGGTCATGATCGACGGCCGCACGGTCAATCGTCCGCTGTGGGGCGACACCGCCTGGCTCGACCTGCCCATCCGCGTCGATGACATCGAGCGCATGGAGGTGGTGCGTGGCGCCAACGGCGCAGCGTACGGGGTCAACGCCTTCGACGGCGTGATCAACATCATCACCCGGTCGCCGGCGACCGAGGATGGCGCGACCGTGATCACGCGCGCCGGGCGCAGGGGTTTCTACGACCATGGTTTCCGGCTCAGCGGTCACGACGCGGGCGGAATCGACTGGCGCCTGTCCGGCTCGAAGCGCGGTACCGAATTCTTCCGAGCGCGGTACGACGACAAGACCGGCACGCCGACCTTCGCCGAGGATGTGCGCAACGCCTTGCTCAACTTCAGCGCCACGGCCCAGCTCGGCGCGCACGACGAGGTCGGCCTGCACGTCGCGCTGAACGACGGTGTCGCCGAGCGCGGCAACGCGGAAGACTGGGAGGAGCAGCCTCGCGACGAGGAGACGCGCTCGCGCTTCCTCCACCTGTCGTGGCGGCACAGCTTCGGTCCGGACTCGGATCTCAGCGTGAACCTCAGCCATCAGGACGAGCGCTTTCGCGCGCGGTGGTCCACCATCGGCCCGCTGGTGGTGCCGATCGACAAGAACAGCGACGGCCGTCGCGACGAACTCGAGCTGCAGTTCACCGCCCGCCCCGCCGCAGACTGGCGCCTGCTGCTCGGCGCGGGCGTCCGCCGTGAGGCGGTGCGCTCGCTGCGCTATTTCAATTCCGATGCCACGCTCTCGGGGACCAGCAGCCAGCTCTTCGGCACCCTGACATGGAACCCGCTGGCGGCGCTCAAGCTGGATTTCGGCGGCACGCTCGAGGACCATCACTACAGCGGGACGAGCTTCTCGCCGCGGCTGGCGATGAACTACCTGCTGACGCCGGAGTCGGCCGTTCGTGCGTCCGCCGGCCTGTCGTACCGCGCGCCTTCCTTCTTCGAATCGATGGCCTACGAGACCATCCGGGTCGGCAACGCCGTGCGCTGGGTCGGCGTGCGGCAGACCGTACCGGTCGAGCCCGAGCGCGTCCGCCATTTCGAGCTGGGCTACGTCGCGCACCTCCGTGAACTGGGGCTCGCCCTCGACGTGCGCGCCTTCCACGAGCGCTTCGACCGCTATCTGGACAGCCGCAGCTGCATCATCGGCGAGCCCCGCTGCAATCCGCCCGAGTCCTTCGATCCCTTCCCGCACGATCCGCTGCGGCCGCCGAAGCAGTTCCGCTTCGTGAACTCGGCCGACCTCACGCGCCATGGTGCCGAGTTCAGCGTGGACTGGCGGCGCCCGGGCTGGGGGCGGGTGGTGCTGTCGCAGGCCTTCATCGACATCGACGCCGCGGCGGCGGCCTCGGACCGCGACTTCGACCTGAGCTCGCCCACCACGATCACCTCGCTGCTGTTCACGAAGGAGCTGCCGCAGCGCTGGCAGGCAAGCCTGGGCTACTACCGCCACGGCGAGATGTACTGGCTCAACCAGGGTGACCGCGTACCGGTGACCAACCGCTTCGACGCCCGCCTTGCGCACCGCTTCGGGCCGGCGGGCAGCGACAACGAGTTCGCGATCGTGGCGCAGGCAGTGAACGGGCGGTACCCCGAGTTCTACGCGCGCCAGTTCCGCCATGAGCCGCAGCTGTTCGCGAGCCTGCGGCTGTCCTGGTGAGATCTGGATGCTGCGCGACTGGGTCGGCGGGCTGCGCTGGCGCCTGATCCTGGTCGGGCTCGGTCTCGCCCTGTTGTGCGCGCCCGCGCGCGCGCTCGACATCGCGGTCGCGGTGTCGCAGCGCGACGGGCCCTACCAGGCCTTTGCCGACGCCTTCGTGCGTTCCGCGGCCAGCCTCGGACATCGCGTGTTCGAGGTCGGCAATCCCGCCGAGGGCCTGGACGAGGTGGCGATTGCCCGTGCCGACCTCGTCATCGCCAGCGGCGAGGCGGCGGCCGCGGCCGTGCTGGCGCGCCATGCGCGCCCGACGCTGGTGACGATGATCGCGCGCAGCCGCTTCGAGGCACTGCGCAGCGCACACCCGCAGGCCGCGCTGTCGGCCTGGGTGCTCGACCAGCCGGTCGAGCGCCAGCTGCGCCTGCTGCGTGCGGTGCTCCCCGGGCGCACGCGGGTGGGCCTGCTGCTCGGCAGCAACGCGGACGCGGAGGCGACGCTCAAGGCCACGGCCGCCGGGCTCGGCCTGGAGCTGGTCACGCGTCGGGTCAGCGGTGACCGCGAGCTCATCGCCAGCCTCGAGGGCGTGCTGGGGACGAGCGAGGTGCTGCTCACGCTGCCCGATCCGCAGCTCTCCAGTCCCACCGCGGCGCGCTCGATCCTGCTCAGCAGCTACCGCCACCAGAAACCCATCATCGCGTTCTCGCGCGCCTACGTGACCGCGGGTGCGCTGGCGGCGGTGTTCGTCACGCCCGAGCAGGTCGCCGGCGATCTGCTCGACTGGTTGCGGAACCACGACCGGGACAAGCTGCAGCGGCTGCCGCCGCCGCAGGCCCCGGTTTCCTTCGAGATCGCCGTCAACCGCCAGGTCGCACGTGCGCTCGGCATCAGCGTGGCCGATGACGGCGAACTGCTGCGCCTGACTGCGGGGGAGGGTCGGCCATGAACGTGGATCGCCTCAAGCTGCGCAGCCGCCTGCTGCTCACCGCGATGTTGCCGGTGCTGCTGCTGTCGATCGCGCTTACCGGCGTATCGCTGTTCCGCGACGCCCAGGTCGCCGATCGCGAGATCACCGAGCGCGGGCTGGCCATCGTCAGTTTTCTGGCTCCTGCCGCCGAGTACGGCGTCATCTCCGGCAGCGGCGGCAGCACGGAGGGTCTCATCCAGGCCTTGCAGGCCCAGCCCGATGTCGCCGCCGCGGTCCTCTACGACCGCAGCGGCGGCGAGATCGCCAGCCTCGGCGAGCCCGCCCTGCTCGACGGCATGGCGGTGCGCAGCACGCTCGAGGCGCGCCGCCTCGGTCGCGATGGCGCGCGCGTGGGCTTTGCCGCGCCGGTGATGTCGGCGCCGGTGGCGGTGGACGAGTTCGCCGATGGCGAGCCGGTGCTGGCGCCGCTGCCGGTGGGCTGGGTCTATGTCGAGCTCGACACCAGCCCCTACGACGCACGCTGGCGGATGACCATCCTGACCACGCTCGGCCTGGCCGGCGGCGCGCTGGCGCTCGCCCTGCTGCTCGCGGTGCGGCTGGCGAGCGCGGTGGGCGCGCCGGTCGCGCGCCTGGCGGCGGCGGTCCAGCGCATGGCGGCAGGCGATCTCGAGGTGCAGGTCACCGGCCGCGCCGGCAGCGAGGAGCTGCTCGCCCTTCAGCAGGGCTTCAACTCGATGGCGCGCGCGATCGCCAACGCCCACAAGACCCTGCAGGCCCGCATCGAGCAGGCCACCGCGCGCCTCGCCCACCAGGCCCTGCACGACCCGCTCACCGCACTGCCCAACCGCCGCGCCTTCGAGATCGCCCTCGAGGAGCTGCTTGCCGCCTCGCGCCGGGCGGGCGATCGCGGTGCGCTGTGCTTCATGGACCTGGACCACTTCAAGCCGGTCAACGACACCGGCGGCCACGCCGCGGGCGACGCCCTGCTGCGCGAGGTGGCGGACCTGATCCGGCTGCGCCTGCGCACCGAGGACACGGTGTGCCGGATCGGCGGCGACGAGTTCGCGCTCATCCTGCGCGGCTGCACCAGCGAGGACGCCGCCCGCATCGCCAACGATCTGTGCCAGGCCGTGAGCGAACTGCGCTTCCAGTGGGAAGGCCGCGAATACCGCATCGGCGCGAGCATCGGCTTCGCCATGATCGACGGCTCGATCGACAACGTGTCGCAGATCGTGCACGCGGCCGACCATGCCTGTTACACCGTCAAGCGCGAGGGGCGCGGGCGCGCGCTGGAGTACCGCGCCGGTGCAGGGGGGGCGGGCGCAGGCGGTGTCTGAGGCAGGGCGCGTCCGCTTCGTATAATGGCGCTCCCCTTTCCGCCGCGTGACGCTGGTCACGCGCTCGCCGGCTCCAGCCATGTTCCACCTCAGCTTCTCGAACCGCTTCGAAATCCTCCTCGACAGCCTGCTCGCGCGCCTCGGCGACACGCAGCCGGGGCCGTTCGGCCAGCGCCAGGTGGTGGTGCCGAGCAGCGCGCTGCGGCGCAAGGTGGAACTGGCGGTCGCCGACCGTGAGGGGGTGAGCGCCAACTTGCGCTTCGACTATCTCGCGCAGTGGCTGTGGGAGCAGATTGGGCGTGTGATACCGGTGCCGCAGCGCTCGCCGTTCGCGCCCGCCCTGCTGACCTGGCGCATCCATGGCCTGCTCGATCCCGCCCACGGCGGCAGCTGGGTGGAGGCGCACCCGCGCCTCGCCGCCTATCTGGCGCAGGCCGACGCCCGCATGCGCTTCGAGCTCGCCGGGCGCATCGCGCGCGCGTTCGACCACTACCTGACCTACCGGCCGCACTGGCTCGAGCGCTGGGCCGATGGCCACGGCGCCGCGCTCGGCGCCGACGCGAGCGCGCTCGAGCGCGC
Organism: Thauera sp. JM12B12; assembly: GCF_039614725.1. Classification (NCBI taxonomy): domain Bacteria; kingdom Pseudomonadati; phylum Pseudomonadota; class Betaproteobacteria; order Rhodocyclales; family Zoogloeaceae; genus Thauera; species Thauera sp. JM12B12. Next base: position 315,979 of record NZ_CP154859.1, read on the forward strand.
CGACGAGGCCTGGCAGGCCGAGCTGTGGCGGCGCATCCGCGCGGGCATGGGCCTGCGCCAGGAGCACCCGGCGCAGGCCTTCCTGCACCGCGTCGAGGCGATGTCGGCCGCCGAGCTCGCTGCGGTCGGCCTGCCCGCTACGGTGCATGTGTTCGCGCTGCCCGCGCTGCCGCCGCTCTACCTCGACCTGTTGCGCGCCCTGTCGCGGGTGATGGAGCTGCGGCTCTACGTGCTCAACCCCTGCCGCGAGTTCTGGTTCGACATCGTCGACGCGCGCCGCCTGTCCTGGCTGGCCGCGCGCCAGCAGGCGCTGTTCTTCGAGACCGGCAACAGCCTGCTCGCGGCCTGGGGCAAGCAGACGCGCGCCCACATCGGCCTGCTGTTCGAGGGCGAGCACGCGGTCGAGGAGGACGCCGCCTTCGCGGCCCACCCGGGTCGCCACCTGCTCGCCCGCCTGCAGAACGCGATCCTCGAGCTGCAGGAGCTGGCGCCGGCGAGCGTGCGCCTCGCCGCCACCGATCGCAGCGTCGAGGTCCATGTCTGTCACTCGCGCACGCGCGAGCTGGAGGTGCTGCACGATCGTCTGCTTGCGCTGTTCAAGGCCCACGCCGGCACCGCCGAGGCGCTGCAGCCCGCCGACGTGGTCGTGCTCACGCCCGACCTCGAGGCCACCGCGCCGCTGATCGAAGCGGTGTTCGGGACGATGCCGCCGGCGCGCAGGATCCCGTGGCGGATGACCGGCCTCGGCGGCAGCCGGGAGAACGCGGTCGCGCGCGTGCTCGATGAGGCGTTGCGGCTCGCGGCCAGCCGCTTTCCCGCCAGCCGCATGTTCGACCTGCTGCAGCAGGCGCCGGTGGCGGCGCACTTCGGGCTCGACGAGGCCGCGCTGGAGACGGTGCACGCGTGGCTGCGCGCGGCAGGCGTGCGTTGGGGCCTGGATGCGGGGTCCGCGGCCGAGGCCGGCGTGACCGCCGAGACCGGGGCGCCGCCGCTTGCCCACACGCTCGATGAAGGCCTGCACCGCCTGTTCCTCGCCTGGGCGGCCGGCGATGCCGCCGACCACGCCAGCTTTGCTGGCCGGGTCGGCGCAGCGGCGCCGGAAGGGCAGGCCGCGGCGGCGCTCGGCAGCCTTTGGCGTTATGCGGACAGCCTGCGCGCGGTGCGCGACGCGGTGCGGCATGCGCACACCGGCGCGGGCTGGCGCAACGTGCTCAACACGGTGCTCGACCGCCTCGTCGGCGATTCGGTCGCCCACGCCGAGGACGTGCGCGAGGTACGCGCCGCGATCGCCGCGCTCGCCGACAACATCGCCGCCGCCGAGCTCGAGACGCCGGTGCCGCTCGAGGTCGTGCATCCGGCCCTGGTCGAGCTGCTCGACGACCCGGCACGCGGCGGCGTCCCCGGCGGCACGGTCACCTTCTCGGCGCTGCCGGCGCTGCGCAGCCTGCCCTATCGCGTGGTGTGCGTGATCGGTCTCGACCAGGGCGCCTTTCCGGGCAGCGACCGCCCGGCCGAGTTCGACCTCATGGCCGCCCGCCCGCAGGCGGGCGACCGCCAGCGCAGGCTCGACGACCGCAACCTGTTCCTCGATCTCGTGCTGTCGGCGCGCGAGAACCTGCACCTGTCCTACGTTGGGCGCAGCGTGCGTGACGGCAGCGCGCTGCCGCCCTCGGTGCTGGTCGACGAGCTGCTCGACGTGCTCGCGAGCGCCTGCGCCAGCGAGGCCGGATCGCCCGCTGCGCTCGCCGCCGCGCGCCGCCGGCTGGTGGTCGAGCATCCGCTGCAGGCCTTCTCGGCCGCCTACTTCATCGCCGCCGAACGCAGCGACCCGCGCCTGGTGAGCTTCGACGAGGACTACGCACGCGCGCTCGCCAGCAGGCTCGGCGCGGCGGTCGATGCGACCGGCGAGGGGCTGGCCGGGGCGGCGCCGGATCGCGCGCAGGCCTCCGCGACAGCAGGGGAAGACCGTGGTGAGGCCGGCACCGGGGGAGAGGCGGGCGATGACGAGGACGAGGATGCAGCTGCTGGCGCCCCCGCCGCCCCCTTCTTCACGGCGCCGCTGCCGCCGCCCGAGGCGGCCTGGCGCGAGGTCGAGCTCACGCAGCTCATCCGCTTCTTCGCGAACCCCTGCCGCTACCTGCTGCGCACCCGGGTCGGGCTCGACCTGCCGGAGTCGAGCGAGGCGCTCGCGGACGTCGAGCCCTTGCTGCCCGAGTGGCCGGCGCGCCAGGCGCTCGCCGCCCGGCTGCTGCCGGCGCTGCGCGCGCGGGCGAGTGGCGGGGCGGACGGCGACGGCGCGCCCGAGCTGTGGGCGCTCGCCCGTGCCGGTGGCGAATACCCGGCGGGGGCGATCGGCGAGGGGGCGCTCGCGCGCGAGCTGCTGCGCCTGCAGGCCTTCGCCCGCCGCGTGGCCGAGCTCGAGGCCGGATCGCCCCTGCCGCCGCATCCAGTGCGGTTCGCGTGCTCGCTCGAAGGCGAGGCGTGGTCGCTGTCCGCCGCCGTCACCGACCTGCGCCCCGCCGGGCTGGTACGCGCACGCTACGACGACACCCGCACGGCGGACTATCTGGGCGCCTGGATCACCCATCTCGTGCTGTGCGCCGCGCCCGCTGCCGGCGTGCGCTGCGAGACTCGCGGCCTGTCGCGCGACGGCGAGTTCCGCTTCACTGCGCTCGACCCCGCTGCCGCGCGTGCCGAACTCGAGACCCTGCTGCGCCTTTATCGACAGGGCCTGTGCGCGCCGCTGCATTTCTTCCCGAAGTCGGCGTGGGCCTTCATGGTCGGGGGGGCGAGCGTGGCGCGTGCGCAGGCGAAATGGACCGGCGGCCGGCAGCCCGCCTTCGGCGAGTCCGCCGACCCCGCCTACCGCCTGGCCTTGCGCGGCGAGCAGGGCGTGCCCGACGAGCGCTTCTTCAGCCTTGCGCGCACGGTGTTGCAGCCCTTGCTCGCGCACATCGAGGATGTGCGCCTAGCCGGCGCCTGACACCCATGCCGCTGACCCTCGCCGCCCCCGTCCACAGCGAACTGATCATCAAGAAGAGCCGCTTCATCGGCTGCGTGCAGCCGATGAGCGACCGGGCGCGCGCGCAGAAGGTGGTGGCCGAGCTGTGGGCGCAGCACCCGGGCGCGCGCCATGTGTGCTGGGCGCTGCTCGCGGGCGGGCAGTCGGCGGCGGTCGATGACGGCGAGCCGAGCGGTACCGCCGGCCGGCCGATGCTCGACGTGCTGCGCCATCAGGACCTGGAGGGCGTGCTCGCCACGGTGGTGCGCTACTTCGGCGGCGTGAAGCTGGGTGCGGGCGGGCTGGTGCGCGCGTATACCGACGCGGTGGCGCAGGCGCTGCTGCAGGCGGAGAAGGTGCCGATCGTGCGCCTCGCGACGCTGCGCTGCGCGGTGCCGTATGCGCTCGAAGGCCTGCTGCGGCGCGAGCTCGAGGTGGCGGGGGCGAGCCTGCTGCAGGTGACGCACGGCCAGGAGGTGGTGCTCGACTTCAGCCTGGCCGAGGATGCGGGCGTGGCGCTGCAGGCACGGCTGGCCGAGGTCGGGCAGGGGCGGATCGTCTGGCTTGCGCCGGCGGAGAACGGGGGCCTGACGGGCTGAGGGCGCGTTCGCCGCTGCGCCTGGCGGACGCGCCCCTGGCCCAGCCTTCGGCAAGTGGCTATCGGCAGCCCACTGCGGCGAGGGCCTGCAGCGGACCGACGCGGCGGATCGACTCGATCTGTTCGCGCTGGCGGGTGTACAGCGTGCCGCCAAAGCACACCGCGCTCATCGAGATGCCCTCGAAGCATTCCTGGCTGCGCGGCAGCACCAGCATCCAGCCCTCGTGCACCAGGAGGTTGAAGGGCGGCAGCAGGCCGTCGGCGCCCGGGCGCAGCGGCAGGGCATCGCAAGCCAGGCGGAAACCGGCGTGCAGGCTGTCGGCAGTGGTCGCTGCGGCCACGCCCCGGCCGCAGCGAACGCGCACGAACACGTGCTGCATGGCCAGCGCCGGGTGGCGGGCGATGCCGCCCTCGTCGAGCGCGGCCGGCAGCCCGGGGGCATAGAGACGCAGGCTCGCGTTGCCGTCGATGTCGGGCATCCATTGGACGTGCTTGTGGCGCTGGCTGGCGCCGGCCGCGGTGCCGCCGTTGTAGAGGCCGATGCCGCCGGCACGCTCGATCAGTTCGGCGAGCGCGGCGAAGTCGCTGCGCGCCAGTGGCAGCAGCTGCTCCTCGAAGCTGCGCCGCGCCAGCACGAGGTGGCGGTCGCAGAGCGGGAACTTGTTGAGGATGGCGACGTGCTCGGTACCGATCGGGCCGACGGTGAGCTCGGGGTCGGGCTTGAGAAAGGGGTTGAAGTTGGGGTCGCGCGGTCCGCCCGGGATGGCGACCGGCGCGGCGGCGGAGGCGCCGGCCGGCGTGGCAGTCGATGTGGTGGCCTTGGTGGCGTCCTTGACCGCGAGCGAGGACACCCAGCGCACGATGAAGTGCAGGCCGGCGTCCTCCATTCCGGTCTGCTCGGCGGCCACCGGCTGCAAGGCCCCCGATGCGAGCGCGGCTGCGCTGCGTGCGTCGATCGCCGCGATCCAGTCTTGCGTCATGTCTCCGTCCTCCGTTGAGTGCTCTGTTGCGTATGGGAACGGTGGAGTTTAGGCGGAATCGACGCGCTTGTAGCCCGGGAGGGGCGATGGCGTTCGGGTGGGGGCCGGCGAATGGTTCAGGCTCGATGGCTGCATTCGCGGGCAAGCCCGCTCCCACAGACAGTTGCTCCCAGGAGGATCTCGGGCCCAGCGCCCGTGGGAGCGGCCTTGGCCGCGAAAGTGGCGCTTGATCTTGCGACATTCGCGGGCAAGCCCGCGCCCGCAGGCAGTTGTGCCCACAGGAAAGCCGCTCCGGCGGGAAGCTGACGCCGGGGCGAGG